>DASTQL010000138.1:0-3204 GCA_035761805.1 Jiangellales bacterium
GGCCAGCCGCGCCCGCTCCGCCCGCGCCAGCACGTACGCGGAGTACCCCCCCTCGTACGTGTGCACGCGCCCGCCCTGCACCTCCCAGGTCGACGTGCAGACGGCGTCGAGGAACCAGCGGTCGTGCGTGACGACGACCAAGGCCGTCGGACGCGAGGCGAGGTGCCGCGCCAGCCAGTCGATCGCCTCGACGTCGAGGTGGTTGGTGGGCTCGTCGAGCAGCAGCAGGTCGTCGCGAGCCACGAGCAGTCGCGCCAGCGCCACCCGCCGCCGCTCACCGCCCGACAGCGGCCCCACCGCTGCCTCGCGGGGCACCGCGGGCAACAGGGCCGACAGCACCTCCCGTACGAGGGGATCACCCGCCCAGTCATGCTCGGCCCGATCACCGAGCACCAGGTCGTGCACGGTCGCCGCGGGGTCGAGGTCGTCGTGCTGGCCGAGCCAGCCGACCCGCAGGTCGCCGGTGTGCGTCACCCGGCCGGAGTCGGGGGCCTCGCGACGGGCAAGCACGCGCAGCAGCGTCGACTTCCCGTCGCCGTTGCGGCCGACGACACCCACCCGGTCACCGGCGGCCACGCCGAGCGAGACGGCGTCGAGCAGGGTCCGGGTGCCGTAGGCCAGGCTCGCGGCCTCGAGGTTGACCAGGTTCACAGGCGGGGGTGGCATGGCCCGCCCAGGATCTCAGGCGACCAGGATCTCAGGCGACGACCCGCGCGCCGGGCGCCGGGCCGGTGGCCCGCTGGACGTCCCGGCAGACCTCCGCGCCGGCCAGTCCCAGCGCGAGGTCGAGCGCGTGGTCGCCGTCGCGGGCCAGGAAGACGCAGCTCGGTCCGGAGCCGGACACCACGGCACCCAGGGCCCCGAGGTCGCGGCCCGCCTCGAGCGTGTCGCGCAGCCCCGGCCGCAGCCGGCAGGCGGCGTCCTGCAGGTCGTTGGCCAACGTCGAGCCGAGCGCCTCGGCGTCGCCCGCCCGGAGCGCGGCGAGCAGCCGTGGCGGCACGACCGGGCCGTCCGCCTCGCCACCCGCGCGGTCGCGCTCGCGCATGCGGTCGAGCTCCCCGTAGACCTCCGGCGTCGACAGCCCGCCGTCGGGCACGGCGACGACCCAGTGGTACGTGCCGGACACAAGCGCCGGCGTCAGTCGCTCACCCCGTCCGGTGGCCACCGCGGTCCCGCCGTGCAGCGCGAAGGGCACGTCGCTGCCGAGCCGACCGGCGAGGGTCTGCAGCTCGGCGCGGCCCAGACCCGTGTGCCAGAGGGCGTCGCAGGCGACGAGGGACGCGGCGGCGTCGGCCGACCCCCCGGCCATGCCTCCCGCGACCGGGACGCCCTTGCGCAGGTGCAGGTGGACCCTGGCGTCCACCCCGGCGTACGCGGCCAGGGCACGGGCGGCGCGGACGGCGAGGTTGTCCTCGTCGAGGGGTACGAGGTCGGCGCCCGGCCCCTCGACGGTGACCACCACGTCCTCGGCGGCGGTGGCCACCACCTCCTCGTACAGGGAGAGGGCGTGGAAGACGGTGGCCAGGTCGTGGTAGCCGTCGGGGCGACGCGGCCCCACGGCCAGGGCCAGGTTGACCTTGGCGGGCGCACGCACGGTCACCGGCGACCGACCCATGCCGCGGACGCTACCCGTCCGAGGCGGGACCGCGCGCCTCGGCGAGGCGCGCGAACTCCGCCACCCCGAGCTGCTCGCCGCGCGCACGGGGATCGATGCCGGCCCGGCGCAGCGCGGCCTCGGCCGCCGCCGGGGAGCCGGCCCAGCCCGCGAGCGCCGCGCGCAGGGTCTTGCGCCGCTGGGCGAAGGCCTGGTCGACGACCGCGAAGACCTCCTCCCGGGTGGCCCGGGTCGGCGGGGGCTCGCGGCTGTCCAGGGCCACGAGACCGGAGTCCACGTTGGGTGCGGGCCAGAAGACCGATCGCCCCACGGTGCCGACCCGGCGTACGTCGGCGTACCAGGTGGCCTTGACCGACGGGACCCCGTACGTGCGGGAGCCGGGCGCCGCAGCCAGCCGGTCGGCGACCTCGGCCTGCACCATGACCAGGCCGCGGCGCAGCGACGGCAGCACCTCCAGCAGGTGGAGGATCACCGGGACGGAGACGTTGTACGGGAGGTTGGCGACCAGCGCCGTCGGCGGGGGGCCGGGGAGCTCCTCCACGCGCAAGGCGTCCGCGGCGACGACCTCGAGGCGGTCGGCCAGCCCGGGGGCGTGGTCCGCGACGGTTGTCGGCAGGGCGCTGGCGAGCACCGGGTCCACCTCGACGGCGACGACCCGGGCCACCCCGGGGAGCAGGGCCAGGGTCAGGGACCCCAGCCCCGGGCCGACCTCCACGACGACGTCATCGGGCCCGACCCCGGCCAGCCGCGCGATGCGCCGGACCGTGCCGTGGTCGATGACGAAGTTCTGCCCGAGCGCCCTGGTCGGGCGCAGGTCCAGCTCGGCGGCCAGCCGACGCACGTCCGCCGGGCCCAGCAGCCTGGGCGTGGCGGACGCGTCGTCGTTCGTGCCCACCATGTGGGCGAGCGTAGTGAGGCCACGCGGGAGGTCCCCGCGGCCGTCGGGCGCTAGGTTCGCACCGTGAACATCGTCTTCGTCGAGCCGGCGTTCCCCGACAACCAGCGAGCCTTCGTGCGTGGCCTGGTCGAGGTCGGCGCGACCGTGATCGGCATCGGCGAGCGACCCGCGGAGTGGCTCGACGACGAGCTGCGCGGACGGATGCTGCACTACCTGCAGGTCGGGTCCGTGGTGGACGAGCGGCAGCTGCGGGACGCCGTGGCCTGGGTGCAGGACCGGCTGTGGGTGGACCGGCTGGAGGCCACCGTCGAGTCGCACATCCTCCCGGTCGCCAGGGAGAGGGAGGACCGGCACATCCCGGGGACCTCGGTCCGGACGGCCTGGCTCTGCCGGGACAAGCCGTCGATGAAGGAGGCACTGCGCGACGCCGGGATCCCGACCGCCGCGAGCGCGGCGGTGGACGACGCCGAGCAGGCGCGCGCCTTTGCCGCCGCCGTCGGGTACCCGCTCGTGCTCAAGCCCCGCTCCGGTGCCGGTGCGCTGGACACCGTGCGGGTCGACGGCGACGCCGAGCTGGAGTCGGCCCTGCGGCTCTTCGGCAGCCAGGGCGCGCAGTCCATCGCCGTCGAGGAGTTCGTGGAGGGCCACGAGGGCTTCTACGACACGCTGTCCCTCGACGGCACCCCCGTGC
>DASTQL010000139.1:0-13346 GCA_035761805.1 Jiangellales bacterium
ACGACCGGATAGATGCGGCGGGTGAGGTCCGGGCCACCGGTGGCGGAGTCCTCGTCGGCCGCGTCGTACAGCGCCTGGACCGCGCACAGCGCGGCGTCGTCGACGGCGAAGTCATCCCGCCACAGCTTCTTCAGCGCCCCGCGGGCGAACATCGAGCCGGAGCCGACGCTGTGGTGCTCGTGCTCCTCGTAGCGCCCGCCGGTGATGTCGTAGCTGAAGATGCGCCCGCCGCGGGAGTCCAGGTCGTACCCGGCGAAGAGGGGGACGACGGCGAGCCCCTGCATGGCCAGGCCGAGGTTGCCGCGGATCATGGCCGCGAGCCGGTTGGCCTTGCCGTCGAGCGACAGCACGGTCCCCTCGATCTTCTCGTAGTGCTCGAGCTCGACCTGGAACAGCCTGACCAGCTCGACTGCCACCCCGGCCGCGCCGGCGATGCCGACGCAGGAGAACTCGTCGGCGGGGAAGACCTTCTCGATGTCGCGCTGCGCGATGATGTTGCCCATCGTGGCCCGCCGGTCCCCCGCCATCACGACGCCCCCGGTGAACGCCGTGGCGACGATCGTCGTGCCGTGCGGCACGTCGGCCGGCCCGGTGCCACCGGGCAGCGCACGGCGCCCGGGGAGCAGGTCGGGAGCCTGCGCCCCGAGGAAGTCGGTGAAGGACGACGACCCCGGGGTCATGAAGGCGGCCGGGAGGCGGCCGTCGGACGGGGTCCCCGGGATCACTGGCCGCCCTTCTGCACGAACCCTCGGACGAACTCCTCGGCGTTCTCCTCGAGCACCTCGTCGATCTCGTCGAGGATGGCGTCGACATCGCCCGCGAGCTTGTCGTGGCGCTCCTTGAGGTCCTCGGAGACCTCGGCCGCCTCGGTCTCGGCGGCCTCCTCGCTGCGGCGGGGCTGCTTCTGCTGCTGCCCGCCCCCGTCACGTGTCGCCATGGCCACGCCTCCTCCTCGCCCGGCTGTGCACCACGACCCTACCCAGCGGGGCCGAGGTCCGCCCTGCCCGACGCGTCCCCCGGTCAGCCGCCGGAGAGGGCGGCCAGCAGGTCCCCGGCGGTCCGGCACCGCTCCAGCAGCTCGCCCACGTGGGCGCGGGTCCCGCGCAGCGGCTCGAGTGTGGGAACGCGCTGCAGGGCGTCCCGCCCCGGCAGGTCGAAGATCACCGAGTCCCAGGAGGCGGCCGCCACGCTGTCGGCGTAGCGCTCGAGGCACTTGCCGCGGAAGTAGGCCCGGGTGTCCTCCGGCGGCTCGTGCACCGCTGCCGCGACCGATGCATCGCTGATCAGCCGCTCCATGCGGCCCCGGACGGCCAGCCGGTGGTACAGACCTTTGGACGGTCGCAGGTCGGAGTACTGCAGGTCGACGAGGTGGAGCTTCGGGTGGTCCCAGTCCAGCCCGTCACGGTCCCGGTACGACTCCAGGATGGCCAGCTTGGCGACCCAGTCGAGCTCGCGCACGCACAGCATCGGGTCCTCGGCGAGCCTGGTGAGGACGGACTCCCACCGGTCCAGCACCTCGAGGGTGTCGGCATCGGTGTCGGTCCCGTAGCGGTCCTCGACGAACTTGCGGGCCTGCTCGCAGTACTCCATCTGCAGCTGCACCGCGGTGAGCCTCCGGCCGTCGGCGAGCGTGAGGAGATGGCGCAGCGTGGGGTCGTGCGAGACCTGGTGCAGCGAGGTCACGGGCTTGTCGACGGTGAGATCCACCGGGAGGAAGGACGCCTCGACCATGGCCAGGACGAGCGACGTGGTCCCGAGCTTGAGGAAGGTGGAGACCTCCGAGAGGTTGGCGTCCCCGATGATGACGTGCAGCCGGCGATACCGCTCCGGGTCGGCGTGCGGCTCGTCCCGGGTGTTGATGATGGGACGCTTGAGCGTCGTCTCGAGCCCGACCTCCACCTCGAAGTAGTCGGCCCGCTGGCTCACCTGGAAGCCCTGCTCGTGACCGTCCTGACCGATCCCCACGCGCCCGGCCCCCGTGACGACCTGGCGGCTGACGAAGAAGGGGGTCAGGTGGCGGACGATGTCGCCGAAGGGCGTCTGCCGCGCCATGAGGTAGTTCTCGTGGCAGCCGTAGGAAGCGCCCTTGTTGTCGGTGTTGTTCTTGTACAGCAGGATCTGCGGGCCGGCGAAGGTCGCCTCGGCGAGCCTGGCCGCCTCGGCCATCACCCGCTCCCCCGCCTTGTCCCAGCGCACGGCGTCTCTCGGTGAGGTGACCTCCGGCGAGGAGTACTCGGGGTGTGCGTGGTCGACGTACAACCGGGCCCCGTTGGTGAGGATGACGTTCGCGAGGCCGATCTCCTCGTCGGTCAGCTGCGTCGGGTCGGCGAGGTCTCGCTGGATCTCGAAGCCCCGGGCGTCCCGGAGGGGGTTCTCCTCCTCGAAGTCCCAGTGCGCCCGCCGGGCCCGGGCCGTCGCGGCCGCGTAGGCGTTGACGACCTGCGACGAGGTGACCATCGAGTTGGCGGCAGGGTTGCCCGGCACCGAGATCCCGTACTCGGTCTCGATGCCCATCACCCGGCGCACACCCATGGCGTCGAGGGTACGGGTCAGAGGTACTGACCCGTGTTGGCGACCGTGTCGATCGACCGGCCGGCTTCGGTGCCCTGCTTGCCGGAGACCAGGGTGCGGATGAAGACGATGCGCTCGCCCTTCTTACCGGAGATCCGGGCCCAGTCGTCGGGGTTGGTCGTGTTGGGCAGGTCCTCGTTCTCCTTGAACTCGTCGAGACAGGCGGAGAGCAGGTGCTGGACCCGGATGCCCTTCTGATCGGTGTCGAGGAACTCCTTGATGGCGGACTTCTTGGCCCGGT
The DNA here is from genome assembly GCA_035761805.1 of Jiangellales bacterium. Classification (GTDB taxonomy): domain Bacteria; phylum Actinomycetota; class Actinomycetes; order Jiangellales; family Jiangellaceae; genus DASTQL01. The sequence continues at coordinate 2,813 of DASTQL010000139.1, forward strand.
CGACGATGTTCTGGATCATGGCGCCGGAGTTGAAGTCGCGGAAGTAGAGCACCTCCTTGTCACCGTTGGCGTAGGTGACCTCGAGGAAGCGGTTCTCCTCCGTCTCGGAGTACATCCGCTCGACCGCACGCTGCCGCATGGCCTCGACCGTGGCGTCACGGTCGCCTCCGTGCTCGCGGAGGTCGTCCTCGTGCAGCGGGAGGTCGGCGGTGAGGTACTTGCTGAAGATGTCCCGCGCCGCCTCCGCATCGGGACGTTCGATCTTGATCTTCACGTCCAGTCGGCCCGGCCGCAGGATCGCGGGGTCGATCATGTCCTCCCGGTTGGAGGCGCCGATCACGATGACGTTCTCCAGCGATTCCACACCGTCGATCTCGGAGAGCAGCTGAGGGACGATCGTGTTCTCGACGTCCGAGGACACGCCCGAGCCGCGGGTCCGGAACAGGGAGTCCATCTCGTCGAAGAACACGATGACCGGCGTCCCCTCGGAGGCCTTCTCGCGGGCGCGCTGGAAGACCAGGCGGATGTGCCGCTCGGTCTCACCCACGTACTTGTTGAGGAGCTCCGGGCCCTTGATGTTGAGGAAGAAGGACTTGCCCTCCGCCCGGCCGGTCCGCTCCGCCACCTTCTTGGCCAGCGAGGAGGCGACCGCCTTGGCGATGAGGGTCTTCCCGCATCCCGGTGGGCCGTAGAGCAGCACGCCCTTGGGTGCGCGGAGCTGGTGCTCGGCGAACAGCTCCTGGTACACGTACGGCAGCTCCACGGCGTCGCGGATCTGCTCGATCTGGCGCCCCAGCCCGCCGATGTCGTCGTAGGCGATGTCGGGGACCTCCTCGAGGATGAGCTCCTCGACCTCGCTCTTGGGGATGCGTTCGTAGACGAAGCCCGAGCGAGGTTCCAGCAGCAGCGAGTCACCGGAACGCACGACCTGGTCGCGTAGCGGCTCCGCCAGCCGGACCACGCGCTCCTCGTCGGTGTGGCCGAGGACGAGGGCCCGCTCGCCGTCGGCGAGCAGCTCCTTCACCATGACGACCTCGCCGACCTCCTCGTACTCCAGCGCACTGACGACGTTGAGCGCCTCGTTGAGCATCACCTCCTGGCCGGGACGGAGGTCGTCGACGTCGACGTCCGGACTCACGACGACGCGCAGCTTGCGCCCGCCGGTGAAGACGTCGACGGAACCGTCGTCGCACCGGGCGAGGAAGATGCCGAACCCCGCCGGCGGCTGGGCGAGCCGGTCGATCTCCTCCTTGAGGGTCAGGATCTGCTCCCGTGCCTCGCGCAAGGTCGCGGCGAGGCGGTCGTTCTGCGCCGTGACCGAGGCCAGCTGGGCCTGGGCGTCGGCCAGCCGCTGGTCGAGCAGGCGGGCCTGCCGTGGTGTCTCCGCCAGCTTGCGCCGCAGCGCGGTGACCTCCTCCTCGAGGACGGAGACCTGGTACGCAAGGTCGTCGGCCGCGCGCTCGGGCCGACTGGCGTTGCCGTCGTCAGCCGACACTGGTCCTCACCTCCGGACGGAGTCGTACACCGACCCTACCCGCGTGCAGCCGTCCTGCCAGGGCCGCGCGGCGCGATGACGGCGGTGTGGTGCGGCTCACCCGACCGTGGGACGCCAATCCTCCCCGTAGGCCCCGGGGGCGGGCCGGCGGCGCCGGGTCGGTGCGGTGACGCCGGGGGCCAGCCGGCGCGCGCTGACGAGGAACCCGGTGTGCCCGATCATCCGGTGGTCGGGGCGCACGGCGAGGCCCTCGACGTGCCAGGTCCGGATCATCGACTCCCACGAGGAGGGCTCGGTGAACCCGCCGTGGGCGCGCAGGGTCTCGACGGTCCGGGCCAGCTGTGTCGTCGTCGCGACGTATGCGCAGAGCACGCCGCCGGGCACCATCGCCTCGGCGACCGCGCCGACGCACTCCCAGGGGGCGAGCATGTCCAGGACGACCCGGTCCACCTCGGCCTCGTCCAGGTTCTGGGCCAGGTCCCCGACCGTGAGCCGCCAGGTGGCCGGGGGGCCGCCGAAGAACGTCTCGACGTTCCCGCGCGCGACCGTGGCGAAGTCGCGCCGCCGTTCGTACGAGTGGACGTGACCGGTAGGGCCCACGGCGCGCAGCAGCGAGCAGGTCAGGGCACCGGAGCCCACCCCCGCCTCCACGACCCGCGCGCCGGGGAAGACGTCGGCCATGGCGACGATCTGGGCCGCGTCCTTGGGGTAGATGACCGCCGCTCCCCGCGGCATCGAGAGCACGAAGTCGCTCAACAGCGGTCGCAGGGCGAGGTACTCCGTGCCCCCGGTCGAGGCCACGACCGTCCCCTCGGGCGCGCCGATCAGCGCGTCGTGCGCGAACGACCCGCGGTGGGTGTGGAAGGACGTCCCCGGCTCCAGGGTGATCGTGTGGTGTCGGCCCTTCGGGTCGGTGAGCTGCACCCGGTCACCCGCACGGAACGGCCCCCGGCGCACGGCGGGGATGGCCGCGTCCCCGTCGGGTGCGGTGGAGGCCATGAGCCGCAGGGTAGCCAGCCCGTGGTCCCCGTGGTCAGGCGGTCTGGAGCGCCGCCTCGACGTCGGCCGCGGCGAGCACGCCGTAGACGGCGCCGGCGGAGTCGACCAGGAGGTACTCCGGCGCCGGGGCGGCCTGGAGCGCCCTCGCCAGCGCCTCCCCCTCGAGGTCGGCCGGGATCACCGATCTCGGGCCGAGCGCGCGAGCGAGCTGGCCGACGGCGACCCAGGGCCGGCGCTCGGAGGGGGTCGCGGCCACGGCCGCCTCGTTGACCAGCGCGGTCGGCCGGCCGCCGGCGTCCACGACCACGAGGGCCCCCGCACCCGCCTCGGCGGCCCGTCGCAGCGCCTCCGCCAGCGGGACGTCCCCCGTCACCGGGACCGCCCGTCGGGCGAGTCGCCGCGCCGACAGGTGCGGCAGCCGGCTGCGGATCCGGGCGACGCCGAGTGCCTGCGTGGCGCCTCCCCACAGGAGTGCGGCGATGAGGACGGCCCAGACCAGCCGGAAGGGGTCGGGTGTCCCCCTCGCCAGGACGAACGGGACCGCCACGACCAGGACGGCGAGGACCTGACCGGCACGGGCAGCGACGACGGTGGCGCGCACTTCGTCACCGGTGATCCGCCACAGCACGGCGCGGAGCATGTGCCCGCCGTCCAGCGGCAGCGCCGGGAGCAGGTTGAACACCCCCACGAGCAGGTTGGCGAAGGCGAGCCAGAGCAGGAGGAAGGCCACGACGTCGGGGCCCACCGGGCGGGCAACGAGCCAGGTCGTCAACGCCACGAGCAGGGACACCGCCGGGCCCGCCGCCGAGATCACGAAATCACGGCCCGGCGTCGGCGAGTCCCGCTCGATCTCGGTGTAACCGCCGAGGAAGTGCAGCGTGATCCCTCGGACGGGCAGACCGAGCGCCCGTGCGGTGAGGGCGTGGCTGACCTCGTGCAGGAGCACGGAGACGTACAGGAGCACGGCGAAGGAGAACGAGACCAGGTACGCAGCCGGGCCCCGAGTCCCGACCTGGTCCTGCACGAACGGGCCGAAGCCGAGGGTGATCACGGCCGCGACGAGGAACCAGCTCGCCCCGACGTGGACGGGGACGCCGGCGACGCGTCCGAGCGTCAGTCGACGGGCGGGTCGTCCGCCGCCGGAGGGGAGGGCCACGCACCCAGGCTAGGTGAGGCCGGGCGGCCGTGCCCCGGGCGACGACGGCGATGTGTCGGGACCCTCCCCTACAGTCGCGCCATGAGCACCCCGAGCGAGGTCGAGCAGCCGCCCGGGCCGTCGCTCTCGCCGTCGCGCGCGGCCGACTTCATGGCCTGCCCGTTGCTCTACCGGTTCCGGGTGGTCGACCGGCTGCCTCAGCAGCCGACGCCCGAGGCCACGCGCGGCGCGGTGGTGCACGCCGCACTGGAGCGCCTGTTCGACCTCCCCGCCGGGGCGCGGACCTCCGAGCGCGCACAGGCCCTGGTCCACCCCGCGTGGCAGCGGCTGGTCGATGAGGACCCCGAGCTGGCGGAGCTGTTCGCTGACGACACCGACGGCACCGGGATCGCCGCGTGGCTGGCCGGTGCGCAGGCCCTGGTCGCCCGCTACTTCGACCTCGAGGACCCCACCCGGCTCGAGCCCGCCGAGCGCGAGGTCCTCGTCGAGACCGTCCTCGAGTCCGGGCTCCGCCTGCGAGGCTACGTCGACCGCCTCGACGAGGCGCCGGCGACCGGCGACCTGCGGGTGGTCGACTACAAGACCGGGTCCGCCCCCGCGCCGGGGTTCGAGCAGCGGGCGATGTTCCAGCTGCGCTTCTACGCGCTCGTGCTCTGGCGGTTGCGGGGTCGGGTGCCCCGCGTGCTCCAGCTCCTCTACCTGGGCAGCCGGGAGGTCCTCAGCTACGAGCCGACCGAGGCCGACCTGCTCGCCACCGAGCGGCTGGTCGGTGCGCTGTGGACGGCCATCGACCGAGCCGACCGGGAGGGCGACTGGCGCCCCAACCCGAGCCGGCTCTGCGACAGGTGTGACCACCGGGCGCTCTGCCCGGCGTTCGGTGGGACTCCCCCGCCCCTCCCCGCGCCGAGTGCGTCGGCGCGGGACCTACCGTGTGGGCCGTGACCGACTCGTCGCCCCGGCTCGGCGGGGGGTGGCTGAACGCCCACGAGCGGGTCGTCGACGCCGGCCTGACCGCCGCCGTGGCCGCCGGCAGCCTGGTGCTGCTCGTCACCTACCGGGGCTTCGCCGGGATCGACGACGGCGTCGAACACCGGGACGCGGACCTGCTCGGGGCGGCCCTCGTCCTCGCTCTCGCGGCCCCGCTCTGGTGGCGGCGGACCAGGCCGGTCACGGTCGCGGTCGTCGTCGCCGCCGCGGCACTGACCCTCGGCCTGCTCCAGTACGCCGCGCCCCTGGCCGGGGTCGCCATGTTGCTGGCGGGGTACGCGGCGGGGGCTTACGCCTCCTTCCGCCCCGGGGTCGCGGCGCTCGCGGTCATCAGCCTCTCCTCGACGAGCTACCTCGTGTGGCTCGGGGCGGTTCACCCGGAGGTGCCCGGGACCGACCCGGGGAGCATCCTCCTCAACGTCGTCGCATTCTTGGGTGCCTGGGCGCTGGGACGCGGGATGCGTAACCGTCGCCGCTACACCGACGAGCTCGTGGACCGCGCCGAACGGCTGGAGCGCACCCGGGCTGCCGAGGTCCGGGCGGCGCTTGCCGAGGAGCGTGCCCGCATCGCCCGAGAGCTGCACGACGTGGTCGCCCACCACGTCTCGGTGATGACCGTCCAGGCGGCCGCCGCCCGTCGGACGCTGGGGCGCGACCCGGCCCGCAGTGCCGAGGCCATGGCCGCCGTCGAGCACACCGGCCGCGACGCGCTCGCCGAGATGCGGCGCATCGTGGGGGTGCTGAGGGGGCCGGAGGCCGAACCGGAGGCGGACCCCCGAGCTCCACAGCCCGGCCTGACGGACCTCGCGGCACTCGTCAGCCAGGTCGGCGACGCCGGCCTGTCGGTCGAGACGGAGGTCGAGGGTGAACGGCCATACGTCCCGCCCGGCGTGGACCTGACCGCCTTCCGGGTGGTCCAGGAGGCGTTGACGAACACGCTCAAGCACGCGGGCCCCACCCGGGCACGGGTGGTCATCCGCTACCTGCCCGGGGAGCTCGACGTGCGGGTGACCGACGAGGGCCGCGGGCTCGCGGCCGGCCTGGACGGGCACATCCCTGGGCACGGCCTGCTCGGCATGCGCGAGCGGGTCGCCCTCTACGGGGGCACCCTCGATGCCCGGCCGCGAGACGGCGGCGGCTTCGACGTCCGGGCCAGGCTCCCGCTGGGGGAGACGGCCACGTGACGGCCGACGGCGCCGGCCCGGTCCGGGTCCTCCTGGTGGACGACCAGCCCCTGCTGCGGACCGGGTTCCGGCTGATCCTGGAGGCCGAGGCGGGCATCACCGTGGTCGGCGAGTCCGGTGACGGCGCCGCGGCCGTGGACGACGCCCGGGCTCTGCAGCCGGACGTGGTGCTGATGGACGTCCGGATGCCCCGGATGGACGGCGTGGAGGCAACGCGTCGGATCACCGGGGCCGAGCGGAGCACGACACCGAGGGTGCTGGTACTGACCACCTTCGACCTGGACGAGTACGTCGTCGAGGCGCTGCGGGCCGGGGCGAGCGGCTTCCTGCTCAAGGACGTGCCGGCCGAGGACCTGGTCGAGGCGATCACGGTGGTGGCCCGGGGGGACGCGGTCGTGGCACCGGCGGTCATGCGACGGCTCCTCGACCGCTTCGCGGCCAGGCTGCCAGGCGCCGACGAGCCCACGCCGGCGCGGCTGGGCTCGCTGACCGATCGGGAGCGCCAGGTCCTCACCCTCGTGGCGCGCGGCCTCTCCAACGCCGAGATCGCGGCCGAGCTCGTGGTGTCCGAGACGACCGTCAAGACCCACGTGGGCAACGTCCTCATGAAGCTCGGGTTGCGTGACCGGGTGCAGGCGGCCGTGTTCGCCTACGAGAGCGGCCTGGTGCGGCCGGGGTCGCTGTGAGCGGAGCGGGGTCTCCACCCAGGGGAGGACGGGAGACCCGGCTGCCCCTCCCCCGGTCGGAGGGCGGGACTCGCCGCGCGGGCGATCCACGACCCGGGCGACACCGCCTACCGTCACCGGCGTGACCACCAAGCCCCCGCCCGAGCCCGAGCAGCCCGCCACCGCCGCCCGCGCCGTCGACCTGACGAAGGTGTACGGCAGCGGGGAGACCCGTGTCATCGCCCTGGACGGGGTCAGCGTGGACTTCCCCCGCGGTCGCTTCACGGCGATCATGGGCCCGTCCGGATCGGGCAAGTCCACGCTCATGCACTGCATGGCGGCCCTGGACGAGGCGACGTCGGGGACCGTCGTCGTCGGGGACGTGGACCTCACCGGGCTCGGCGACCGGGACCTCACCCGGCTCCGGCGCGACCGGGTCGGCTTCGTCTTCCAGGCGTACAACCTCGTCCCGACGCTCACGGCGCGGGAGAACATCACGCTCCCGCTCGACATCGCCGGTCGCCGTCCCGATCCGACCTGGTTCGACCACGTCGTGTCGATCCTCGGCCTCGGCGACCGGCTCGACCACAAGCCGAGCGAGCTCTCGGGCGGCCAGCAACAGCGGGTGGCCTGCGCGCGGGCGCTCGTGAGCCGCCCCGAGATCGTGTTCGCGGACGAGCCCACGGGCAACCTGGACTCGCACTCCAGTGCCGAGGTCCTGTCCTTCCTGCGCAGGTCGGTCCGGGAGTACGGCCAGACGGTGGTCATGGTGACCCACGACCCGGTGGCCGCGTCGTACGCGGACCGTGTGCTCTTCCTCGCCGACGGGCGGATCGTCGACGAGATGGCGGGCCCGACCGCCGAGGCGGTGCTGGAGCGGATGAAGCACTTCGACCAGGCGAGCGAGGTGGCCTGACGTGGTCAGGGCAGCGCTGAAGAGCCTGCTCGCGCGCAAGCTCAGGCTGCTGCTGTCGGGTTTCGCCGTCGTGCTCGGCGTGGCCTTCGTCGCCGGTTCGCTGATCTTCACCGACACGCTCGAGCGGAGCTTCGAGCAGATCTTCGACCAGACCACGCCCGACGTCGTCGTCCGCCCGGCGTCCACCTCGGCAGCCGCGGGGTCCTTCACCGGCGCCGACGCGCGCACGGTCCCGGGCGACCTCGTGGCGACCCTGGAGCGAGTGCCCGGGGTCGCCCGCGCCGACGGGAACGTCTCCTCGCAGGGCGTGTACGTCGTCGGGACGAACGGCAGGGTCGTCGGGGCCGGTGGTGCGCCCGGCATCGCCGTGAACTGGAACGACGCCCCTGCCGCCGACGGCACGCAGGCGGTCACCGTCGTCGAAGGGCGGGTCCCCGAGCGGGCGGGCGAGGTCGCCATCGACCTCAAGACGGCGGCGTCGGCGGGTTACGGGGTCGGGGACACCGTCCCCCTGGTCTCCACCGGCGAGCAGCCGCAGCTGTCCGCCGAGCTGGTGGGGACGGTGCGGTTCGGCAGCACCGGCAACCTGGTCGGGGCCACCCTGACCGTCTTCGAGACCGGGGCCGCCCAGGACCTGTTCCTCGGCGGGGCCGAGGCCTTCACCGACGTCGCCGTCACGACGGAGGACGACGTCGGCGCCGCGGAGGTCGCCGAGTCCGTGGCCGCCGTGCTCCCGGACGGAATCGAGGCCCGGGTGGGCGAGGACGTCGCGGAGGAGAACCAGACGGCCGTGCAGGAGGGACTCGGGTTCTTCAACACCTTCCTGCTGGTCTTCGCGGCCGTGGCACTGGTCGTCGGGACCTTCCTGATCCTCAACACGTTCACCATCCTGGTCGCTCAGCGCACGCGTGAGCTCGCCCTCTTCCGTGCCCTGGGCGCCAGCCGCCGCCAGGTGACCGGGGCGGTCCTGCTCGAGGCGCTGGTCACCGGCGTGCTGGCCGCGACGACCGGGCTGGTGCTCGGCTTCGGGCTCGCCCAGGGGCTCAAGGCGCTCTTCGGCACCATCGGGCTCGACCTCGGGCAGGCCGGCCTGGTCCTCCGGCCCCAGACCGCGCTCGCGGCGTACGTCGTCGGCGTGGTGGTCACGCTGATAGCGGCGTACGTGCCCGCACGACACGCGGCGCGGGTACCCCCGGTGGCGGCGATGCGCGACGACGTCAGCGTCCCCACCGCGTCACTGCACCGCAGGTCCGTCACCGGGGCCGCGTTGATCGCCCTCGGGGCGCTGGGCATGGCGCTGGGGCTCGCCGGCACCGGGTCGGGTTCCACGCCCGCGCTCCTGGTCGGCCTGGGCGTGCTCGGTGTGTTCCTCGGGACGGCCGTGCTGGCCCCGGTGATCGGACCACCCGTGGTCCGGGTCCTGGCGGCGCCCTACCCACGATGGTTCGGCTCCACCGGGCGGCTGGCGCGCGAGAACGCGCAACGCAACCCCCGCCGCACGGCCGCCACGGCATCGGCGCTGATGATCGGGCTGGCGCTCGTCACGGCGATGTCCGTGCTCGGTGCCTCCACCAGCGACAGCATCGACCGGCTCGTCGACGACGGCCTGGAGGCGGACTACGTGGTCTCGAACGCCGTGCAGGTCCCGTTCTCGACCAGTGTCGCCCGCGACCTCGCCGCGGTGGACGGGGTCGACGAGGTCGCGGCGTACCGGGTCGGCTTCGGCCAGGTCGGTGGGCAGGACACGTTCCTGGCGGCCTTCGACTCCGGCCCGATGCTGCGCGCGGTCACGGTCGAGCCGGCGACGGGGGACCTCGACACACTCGGCGACGGAACGGTGCTGCTGTCGGACGACCGCGCTGCCGTCGAGGGCCTCGCGGTCGGCGACACGCTGGAGCTGACCCTGCCGGCGGGCACACAGGAGCTGGAGGTCGCCGGGACCTTCGCCACCAACCAGTTCATCGGCGCGCCCGTCGTCGTCTCGCCGGAGACGCTCGAGGAGGGAGGGGTGGCGCCGGCCGACAACCTCGTCTACGTCACCCGTTCACCGGACGCGGACCCGGAGGCGGTGACCGCGGGGCTGGAGGAGGCGCTGACGGGTCTGCCGACCGTGACCCTGAAGGACCAGGACGCCTTCGCCGCGGAGCAGCGAGCGCCCGTGAACCAGCTGCTGGCGATCGTCTACGCGCTGCTCGGCCTGGCGATCGTGATCGCGGCGCTGGGCATCGTCAACACCCTCGCGCTGTCGGTGATCGAGCGGACCCGCGAGGTCGGGCTCCTGCGTGCGGTAGGCATGAGCCGCCGCCAGCTGCGGACGATGGTCCGGCTGGAGGCCGTGGTCATCGCCGTCCTCGGAGCACTCCTCGGAGTCGCGCTGGGTCTGGTGTTCGGCATCAGCCTGCAGCGCGCGCTCGCCGGGCAGGGCATCGAGATCCTCTCCGTGCCATGGGGCCAGCTCTTCCTCTTCCTCGTCGCCGCCGGCCTCGTGGGGGTGCTCGCCGCCGTGTGGCCGGCCCGGCGCGCGGCGCGCCTGGACGTGCTCCGGGCGATCACGACGGAGTAGACCGGCGCGCCTCGGCGTTGGGGTCGAACACCGACGCGGAGGGGCTGATGCGGCCGGCGCGGATGTCCTCGGCCCAGTGGCAGGCCACCGCGTGCCCGGGCACGACCCCGCGAAGCGCCGGGCGCTCGTCGTCGCACCGCGTCGGCTGGCGGAACGGGCACCTGGTGTGGAACCGACAGCCGCTGGGCGGGTCGGCCGGGGAGGGCAGGTCCCCCGCGAGCAGGATGCGCTCGCGGGTGTCCTCGACGACCGGGTCCGGGATGGGGACGGCCGACATGAGCGCGATGGTGTACGGGTGGTAGGGCTGCGCGTAGAGGTCCTCGGACGAGGCCCGCTCGACGATCGTCCCGAGGTACATCACCGCGACGACGTCGGAGATGTGCCGCACCACGGCCAGGTCGTGCGCGATGACCAGGTAGGTCAGCCCGAGCTTCTCCTGCAGCTCCTCAAGCAGGTTGAGGACCTGCGCCTGGATCGACACGTCGAGGGCTGAGACCGGCTCGTCCGCGACCACCAGCTTCGGATTGAGCATGAGTGCGCGGGCAATGGCGATGCGCTGACGCTGCCCA
>DASTQL010000140.1:0-2788 GCA_035761805.1 Jiangellales bacterium
AGGTCAACCGGGCCGGTCCGGTCCGCTGGGAGGTCGTGTGGCCCAAGCGGCTGATCTCGGGTGACGAGTCGGCACCCAACAACGCGAGCCTGGTGCTGCTGGCCGATGTCGAGGGCGTCCGGCTCCTCCTCACCGGCGACGTGGAGCCGGCCGCGCAGCGGGCGCTGCTCCGCTCGCACGCCGACCTGGGCGTCGACGTGCTCAAGGTGCCGCACCACGGCTCGGCTGCGCAGGAGCCCGGGTTCCTCCTCGCCGCCGGCGCCCGGCTCGCACTCGTGGGCGTCGGTGAGGACAACACCTACGGGCACCCTGCGGAGTCCACCCTCGACCTGCTGGCGTCGACAGGTGCCCGGGTCCTGCGGACCGACGTCGACGGGACCGTCGCCGTCGTCGTCCGGCGTGGCGAGCTCGGCGTCGTCGCCCGGTCGAGGTGACCGGGCGGGCGTGGTGTGGTGGACCTGGCCCGGTGGTCCGGTGGCCGGGTCGTCCGTGACCCGGTGGGCAGGGTGGGCGTCCTGTCGGCCTGTGCTGAGATGCTGGCGCCATGACCAGGAAGAGCGACCCGTTGGTGCCGGTCACCCTCGCCGTGGGGCCCGAGGGACTGCTGAGCGACCGGGTCGTCTCGGGCGTCGTGACTGCGGCGCGCAAGGTGGACAGTGACGCTGACGTCACCGAGCTCTCGGCTCGTGATCTCGGCGCGGCCGCGTTGGGTGAGCACACCAGCCCCTCCCTCTTCGCGAGCCGACGCGTGCTCGTGGTGCGCGACCTGCAGGATGCCGACGACGACCTCGGTACCGTCCTGGCGACGTATGCCTCCCGACCCGCTGACGACGTCCACCTCGTGCTCGTGCACCCCGGCGGCCCCAAGGGCAAGCGGGTCCTCGACGCGCTTCGCAAGGCCGGAGCCCGCGAGGTGGCCTGCGACAAGCTGACCAAGCCCGACGAGCAGGTCGAGTTCGTGCGCACCGAGGTGGCCGCCGCCGGGGGAGAGCTCGACGACGACGCGGCTCGCTCGCTCGTCGAAGCCGTGGGCACGGATCTCCGTGGGCTGGCGTCGGCCGCGGGACAGCTCTCCGCCGACGCGGTCGGCGGACACGTCACGCGTGCGGTCGTGGCCACCTACTTCGAGGGTCGCGCCGAGGTCAAGGGCTGGGTCGTGGCCGACCGCGCGGTCGAGGGACGGACCGCCCTGGCGGTCGAACAACTGCGCTGGGCGCTCGACACGGGGACCGACCCGGTGCTGGTCACCGGCGCGCTGGCCACTGCGCTCAGGTCGCTGGCGCGGCTCTCCGGTGCTCCGCGAGGGGTGCGAGACGCGGATCTGGCGCGTGACCTCGGCGTCCCGCCGTGGAAGGTCCGGGTGTTGCGCGGCCAGCTGCGCGGCTGGACTCCGGCCGGCCTGGTCCGGGCGATCCGCGCCGTCGCGGCGGCCGACCTCAAGGTCAAGGGCGGCGGCAACGACCCGACCCTGGCACTCACCCGTGCGTTGATCGAGATCGGCTGGGCCCGCACCGCCTGAGGGCCGTCCGATCGGCCTGGTCCACGATCAGAGCGAGGCGGCCCGCTTCATGATCGAGGACTTGCGGTTGGCCGCCTGGTTCTTGTGGATGACGCCCTTGGACGCCGCCTTGTCGAGGCTGCGGGTCGCCGACTGGGCCAGGTCCTGCGCCTTGGCCGTGTCGCCCGCGTCGGCTGCATCACGGAACTTGCGCACGGCGGTGCGGACCGACGACTTCACGGCCTTGTTCCGCTGGCGCGCCTTCTCGTTGGTGAGGTTGCGCTTCTTCTGGGACTTGATGTTCGCCACGAACGGGTGCCTTCGCTGTGATGGGACAGGTCGTGAGGGCGGACGACCGGGCTCGGGACTCCAGCGCTGGGAAAGCGTCGGGGCGGCGGGAGACCGGACGGCGGGCGCGCGACCTGGTCGCGCACGCGAGGATCAACGGTACCAGCGGGTCAGGGGCCGGCCAAACCGTGCTCGCGCCGCCCGCTTGGGGCTTGCCCAGAACCGCTCCACCAGTCTGGAGCACGCACCCCATCGCTTCGGTGGGCGAAACGCACCCTCCCGTACGTGCCGCCACCTCGCTGACGGCTTATCCCCAGCCGTAGCGGCGACGCAGCCGGTCCGTCACCAGCTCGAAGCGTTCCCGGTCGAGGGTCGCGCCCTCGCGACGCATGCCGGCGGCGTGCACCCTCAGCACCCGGTCCAGCGCCACCCAGGAGGGCCGGCCTCGGCTGTCCCAGGCGCCGGGCCCGAGCGGCAGCCAGTCTCCGTGCCCCTCGTGCTCGCGGCTCGACAGCGGGACCGCCAGCAGCGTGCCCCCGTCCTCTCGGGCCACCACCAGGACCGGCCGATCCTTGCCGCGCCCGTCACCCTCCTCGTACGGGACCCACGTCCACACGATCTCGCCCGGGTCGGGGTCGCCGTCGGGCGCGGGTGCGTAGCTGGTCCGGACCCGGCCTACCTGCGTCGCCGTGGTCGTCGCCCACGCGCCGGAGCGCCCGGGGCTGTCCGCCGAGCCCGGGCCCGGGGCGGGTGCGGGCGCCGATGCACGTCCCGGCCGACGCGAGCGCACTGCGGCGCGCAGTAGCGAGAGCACCGAGTCACGCAGGCCGGTCACGACCGCACCGTAGCGACCTTCGCCCCACGGCGCCGTGGGACGATGGGCGCTCCGCCTACCGTCCTGCCAGCGAGGAAGTCCGAGTGCCCGAGCCGAGCGCCCCCGAGCCGAGCGCGACGCCCCCCGAGCTCATCCGCAACTTCTGCATCATCGCCCACATCGACCAC
>DASTQL010000141.1:0-109680 GCA_035761805.1 Jiangellales bacterium
CTGCTGATCCAGGTGGGTGGCTTCGGCATCATGACGATGGCCTCGCTGCTCGGACTGCTGGTCTCTCGCCGGATGGGCCTGCGCTCGCGCCTCACGGCGGCCGCGGAGACCAAGAGCATCGGCATCGGCGACGTCCGGTCGGTGCTGGTCGGGGTGCTCAAGGTGACGGTGGTGATCGAGACGCTCACCTGGCTGGCGCTGACGCTGCGCTTTCTGGTGGGGTACGACGAGCCGTTCGGCCGGGCGCTCTACCTCGGCGTCTTCCACTCCGTGTCCGCCTTCAACAACGCCGGCTTCGGGCTCTACCCCGACAGCCTCGTGCGGTTCGTGTCCGACCCCTGGATCTGCCTTCCGATCGCGGTCGCGGTGATCCTCGGTGGCATCGGATTCCCGGTGCTGTTCGAGCTGCGCCGTCAGCTGGGTCGCCCCCGCGACTGGTCCCTGCACACCAAGCTGACGGTCACCATGACCGGCGTGCTGCTCGGGGTCGGCACGGTCTTCATGACCGCCGGCGAGTGGAGCAACCCCGGCACGCTCGGCTCGCTGGACACCCCCGGGAGGCTGCTCGCCGGCTTCTTCCACGCGGTGATGCCGCGCACGGCCGGCTTCAACAGCCTGGACATGGCGGCGATGTCGGACAGCACGCTGCTGGGCACGATGGTGCTGATGTTCATCGGTGGCGGCTCGGCCGGGACCGCCGGGGGGATCAAGGTGACCACCTTCTCCCTGCTGGCCTTCGTGATCCTGGCCGAGATCCGAGGCCAGCGCGACGTCACCGTCGGCACGCGACGGGTCGACCCCCGGGCCCAGCGGCAGGCCCTCACCATCGCGCTGCTCAGCGTCGCGGTCGTGGCGATGGGGACGATGGCGCTCCTCGCGGACAACCGCTTCTCGCTCGACACGGTGCTCTACGAGGCAGCGTCGGCCTTCGGGACCGTCGGGCTGTCGACCGGGATCACCGCGGACCTGGTCCCGCGTTCACAATGGGTCCTGATCGTGCTCATGTACGTCGGGAGGGTCGGCACCATCACGGCCGCCACGGCGCTCGCGCTGCGGAGCCGCGACCGGCTCTACCGTTGGCCCGAGGAACGACCGATCGTGGGGTAGGAACCATGGCCCGCAACCGCAACGTCCCCCAGGACCGGGACCCGGTCCTGGTCATCGGCCTCGGCCGCTTCGGCCTGGCCCTCGCCAGGTCCCTCGAAGCGCTCGACCACGAGGTGCTGGCCGTCGACTCGCGCCCCGAGGTGGTCCAGCGGCACGCGAGCACGCTCACCCACGTGGTCGAGGCCGACTCCACCGACATCGACGCGATGAAGCAGATCGGCGCGCACGACTTCGGCCGCGCCGTGGTGGGGATCGGCGACCAGATCGAGGCCAGCATCCTCACCACCGCCGTGCTCTCGGACCTGCACATCCCCGAGATCTGGGCCAAGGCGATCAGTGACGAGCACGGCCGCATCCTCGAGCGGGTCGGCGCGCACCACGTGGTCTTCCCGGAGTGGGCCATGGGCGAACGGGTGGCGCACATGGTGACCGGCAAGATGATCGACTTCATCGAGTTCGACGACGGCTTCGCCATCGTCAAGACCCGGCCGCCGCGCGAGGCGATCAACCGCACGCTCGGCGAGTCCGCTCTGCGCAGCCGCTACAAGATCACGGTGGTGGGGACCAAGCAGCCGGGCAAGGACTTCATCTACGCCCGGCCGGAGACGCTGGTCCGCGAGGGCGACCTGCTCATCGTGTGCGGCGACACCACCGACTGCGAGCGCTTCGCCGCCATCACCTGAACTCCCCGCCAAATGATCACGGCAGCCGCGTAAGTGGCTGCCGCACCAGGTGAATGCACCGAGGCGGGTGCCCAGTTGCCGCGGCGTGGGCGCCCCCTGCAAGATCACCGTGTGCTCCGGGTCCCGGCGGGCGGAACCTCCCCGACACGGACGTCGTCGTCACGTCCGGGCGCCGGCCTGGCGCCGCTCGAGCGAGCCCAGGCGACCCAGGACCAGCAGGGCCACACCGAGGACCAGCAACCAGAACCCCAGGGCGACCGACACCCGGCTGAGGTTGGTGTCCCAGTCCCTGACGAGCAGCACCAGGGTCACCGCCCCGATCGTCCCCGCCGCGAGGGAGACCGGGAGCTCCAGGGCCCGGCGGTGACCGGCACCGCCGAGCAGCGTGGTGACCACCCCGATGGCACCGTCCACCAGCCAGTACAGGCACACCGGCCACACGTCGTCGGGGCTCGGCCAGGTGAGGGCGGCTAGGACCACCGCCAGCACGCCGGACGTCATCAAGAGCACCGAACGGACCGGCGGTCCGTGGGGGTCGGCGGACTGGACCAGTCGCAGGGCGCCGTAGGCAACCACCTGCACGGCAAGGAGGAGCCCGACGACGTCCCACGCCGACTGGTCCGCCTGGTCGAGAACGAAGTAGCCCAGCACCAGGCTCACCAGCCCGACGGCATACGTCATCGCCGTCACGGCCGCCGGCAGGGGCACCCCCAGCACCCGCTGTGTCGGCCGACCGGCATCGGGATCGCGTACGCGCTGTGACGCGGCGACCGGCGCAGCGGTGCCGCTTGCCAGCGGCGTCCCTCTCCTCGGTCCAACGACGTCGGCAGCTTCCTCGGCGTCCGGCTCCGCCGGGACGTCGGCGCCCGCCCGATCGAGCGGCGCGCCGCCGGCGACCTCCCCGACGACGGCCACGACCGCCTGACCCGTCAGCCCCGAGAGCGAGACCGTGGCCTCGACCTCTCCCGTACGGGCGGTGTCCAGCGACACCCGGAGACCGTCGGGCACCTCCTCGACCCGCACGCGCCGGTCGGAGACCTCGTAGGTGCACGACCGGGCGAGGGCCGGCCCGTGGAGCCGCACGGTACGCGAGGGCGACGGGCCACCCGCGGCCGCCCGGCCCAGGTCGACCCCCTCCGGCTCGATGCGCAGAGCCATGTCACTCAGGGCTGCCTCGGCGGCCGCTGCAACATGCCGGACATCCGTGCGCGCCACATCAGACAGTGCCTCGTACGCGCCTGCGGCGGTCGGCAGGTCGTCGCTGACCACCCGGGAGCGCAGCTCCGCGACGGCGCCCAGGCGGGCATAGGCGTTGGGGTCGGTCAAGGCGTCCCGGAGCTCCGGCGGGAGCGGCAGCGCCCGGATCCGGCGACGGCGGCTCCGGGCCAGCAGCAGGTCGCCCTGCATCTCGATGTCTCGGCTCGGCGTCTGGTGCGGGTTGCGCTCGCGGACCTTGTCGAAGACGTACTCGTACAGCTCGGTCAAGGACACCCAGCCGTCCTCGTCGCGGTCGGCCTCGCCGGTGGCCAGCCCCTCGACCAGGGCGCTGGTGAAGACCGAGGGCGGGCTGCTCCGGTCGTCGGTGAGGTGGTCGCCCTCGAAGGCGTACTCCATCGCACTGGACGCGGTGATGACGGCCCGGCCGCGCCCCCCGCCGAGCCGCGCTCCCGCGAAGCTGTCCAGGACGTTGACGTCACCGGCCGCCCGGACGGCGACGCCCTGCCCGAAGGCGCCGCCGTAGCAGCAGTCCAGCAGCAGGACGACGCTCCTGGCCCGCGCCGACCGCATGCACCGCTGCACGAACTCGGCCGCCACCGCGGTCGAGACCAGCCGGTTGGGACGGGTGTTCGGAGCGGCGAAGTAGAGCTCGCCGGACTCGCTCTTGAGCCCGTGGCAGGAGAGGTGGAGCAGGAGAAGGTCGTCGGGGCGGCTGTCGGCGAAGAGGTCCTCGATCCGAGCCCCGATGTCGTGGGCGGCCTCGTTGCGCACCACGGTGACCTCGAAGCCGCCGATCTGCGGGTCACCCAGCACGTCGGACAGCGCTTCCGCGTCCGCCGCCGGCGAGCGCAGGTGCCTCAGACCCTCGTTCTCGTACGAGTCGTTGGCGACGATCAGCGCTCGTCGCCGTCCGGCCACCGGGCCCTCACCCGGAGCCGGGGGAGTGCCGTTGGACGAAGAGCGCGATCAGTCGCTCCTGGTCCTCGCGCTTGGCCGACGACAGCTCGATGACGTCTCCGTCGAGCTCCATCCGGACCGTACGGGACGAGCCCACTCCGCGGGCCAGCCACCCGCGCACGGCAGCGACGACGGCGGTCAGCACCGCGGGGTCGGCAAGCTTCACCAGCAGGCCGCCGACGACAGCCACCTCGAACGCCCGCGCTCCCGGGGGCGGCGGCCCCGCACGTACCGCGCTCACGTCGTCGACGTCCAGGTGCAACAGCTCCTCGCGGAGGTAACCGGTCAGCTCGTCGAGCCGCTCGGCGTCGGCGTCCTCCTCGGCGAGTTCGAGATGCATTGCCCGCTCGTCCATCCGCAGCCCCCTCCGGCTCAGTGCCGCCTTCAACCACCACAATGCACCTACGCGGCGCCACCGTCACGCGGTGGTGGACGGCACGCCCGAGGAGGCCCGGTGGATCCGGTGACCAAGGACGGATACGAGCTGGTCTTCGAGGACCGCTTCACAGGCCGCGAGCTCGACGACACGCACTGGCTGCCGTACCACCTCCCGCACTGGAGCAGTCGGGAGCAGGCGGCGGCACGCTACGCCGTGGGGGACGGGGAGCTGCGACTCCGGATCGAGGCGGACCAGCCGCCATGGTGCCCCGAGCTCGACGGCGACACCCGCGTCTCGTCGCTCCAGACCGCCGTCTTCGCCGGCCCGGTCGGAAGCGCGGTGGGGCAGCACCGCTTCCACGACTCCGCCGTCGTGCGCGAGGCCCAGCAGGTGCAACGCCTCTACACCCCCACGTACGGGGTCGTCGAGCTGCGTGCACGGGCGACCCCGGACCAGCGGTCGATGGTCGCCCTCTGGATGATCGGTGTCGAGGACGAGCCGGAGCGCTCGGCGGAGATCTGCGTCTGCGAGATCTTCGGCCGTGAGGTGACCGAGGACAGCGGCCTCGTCGGGATGGGCGTGCACCCCTTCGGGGATCCGCGCGTCGTCGACGATTTCGCGAAGGTCGAGATCCGCGCCGACCTGCGATTACCGCACACCTACACGATGGAGTGGACGCCCGAGCAGGTCTCGTTCCTTGTCGACGGCGAGTGCGTCAAGGTGGTCCACCAGTCACCCTCGTACCCGATGCAGCTCATGCTCGGGATCTACGAGTTCGGCGGGCACCGAGCGGAGGACTCCTACCCCAAGGAGTTCGTCGTCGACTACGTCCGCGGTTACCGGGCTGCTGCGCGCTGAGCCAGCACGAGCCGCATCGCCGTCTCGCTCACGCACGGGTGCGACGGCAGCGGCTTCTCGTCGCCGGTGTCGCGGAAGCCGTGCCGCTCGTACAGCGCGTGCGCGACCTCGTTGGCCCGGGTCACCCAGAGCAGCACCTCTGCCGCCCCCTCCTCGCGCGCCCAGGCGACGACCTCGCGGACCAGCAGGTCGCCGATCCCCCGCCCGCGCGCCGACGGCGCCACCCACATCGAGACCAGCTCGACCGCGTCGGGCAGCTCCGCAGGGCGGTAGCCGCCCACCAGGCCGACCGGCCTGCCCCCGTCGTCGACGGCGAGGACGGTGAGCCCGCGGTCCGGGGCGAGCCAGGCACGCCACTCCTCCCCCGTACGGCGCTCCTCCCGCTCGGACGAGGAGCCGAACGCCGTCGGCGCGTTGCGCAGGGCGGCCAGGCGGATCTCGCGCCAGCGCGGCCAGTCGTCGGGGCCGAGCCGCTCCAGCCGTACGGGAAGGGGCCGTACGGGACGGGACGAGTCACTCATGGCCGGCGGCGAGCGCCCGGGAGCGGTCCCGCGCCGCCTGCAGGGCGGCGAGGAAGTCGGCCCGGACCCGGCCCTCCTCGAGCAGGCGCATGGCGGCCGCCGTCGTCCCCGCCGGCGAGGTCACGCGCTCGCGCAGCACCGTCGGGTGCTCGCCGGTGTCGCGCAGGAGCTTGGCCGAACCCACCAGGGTCTGGACGACCAGCTCGGTGGCCGTCGCCCGGGGCAGCCCGAGGTGCACACCGGCCTCGATCATCGACTCGACGACGAAGAACACGTAGGCGGGGCCGGAACCGGAGATGGCGGTGACGGCGTCCTGCTGCTTCTCGGGGACCCGGATCACCTTGCCCGTCGCCCGGAGCAGCTCCTCGGCCTCGAGCAGGTGCTCTTCGTCGCAGTGCGATCCGGGCGAGATCGCGGCCATGCCCTCGTCGACCAGGGCGGGGGTGTTGGGCATCACTCGCACGACCGCCGTGCCCGCGGGCAGACGCTCCTCCAGGAAGGCCGTCGTGATGCCGGCGGCGAGCGAGACGACGAGCGTGCCGGGCCGGATGTGGGGGGCGATCTCGTCGAGCAGTGCCTCCATGTCCTGCGGCTTGACCACGAGGACGAGCGTGTCGGCGCGGGCGGGCGCCTCGGCGTTGCCGATCACCTCGACGCCGTAGCGCTCGCGCAGCTCGTCGGCACGCTCCGTCCGGCGCTCCGTGACGACGAGGTCCTCGGCCCGCCGTCCGGCCCGCAGCAGCCCGGACAGCAGCGTCTCGCCCATGACCCCGGCCCCGAAGATGGCGACAGTCATGGTTCAGCCCTTCGAGACCAGGGAGCGGAGGAAGAAGGTGAGGTTGGCGGGGCGCTCGGCCAGCCGCCGCACCATGTAGCCGTACCACTCCTCCCCGTACGGGAGGTAGACGCGCACCTTCTCGCCGGCGCCCGACAGCCGGCGCTGCTCCTCCGGTCGCACGCCGTACAGCATCTGGAACTCGTACGAGCCCTGCTCGCGACCGTAGCGGGTGGCCAGGGCGCCGCCGATCTCGATCAGCCGCGGGTCGTGGGTGGCCAGCATGGGGTAGCCGTCACCGGCAAGGAGGACCTTCATACACCGCACGTACGAGCGGTCGACGTCGTCCTTGTCCTGGAAGGCGACGCTGGCCGGCTCGGCGTACGCGCCCTTGCAGAGGCGGACCCGGGAGCCTGCGTGGGCGAGGTCGCGGCAGTCGTCCTCCGTCCGGTGCAGGTACGACTGGACCACGGCACCCGTCTCGGGGAAGTCGGCGCGGAGCTCGCGGAGGATGCCGAGAGTGGAGTCGGTCGTGGTGTGGTCCTCCATGTCCAGGGTGACCGTGGTGGCGTGCGAGGCGGCGGCCGCACAGATGCGCCGGGCGTTGTCGAGGGCGATCCGCTCTCCGTCGCCAGGGAGGGCCTGGCCGACGGCCGACAGCTTGACCGAGACCTCGGCCGCCCGGGTCAGCCCGTCGCGGGCGAGCGCCTCGAGCAGCTCGAGGTAGGCCGTGGTCACCTGGTCGGCCTGCGCGCGCTCGACGGTGTCCTCGCCGAGGTGGTCGATCGTCACCAGGAGGTCCTGGTCGACCAGGTCGGCGGTGGCGCGGACGGCCTCGGCCGTGCCGGGTCCGGCGATGTAGCGGGCCACCACGTGACGGGACACCGGGGCCTTCTCGACGACCTGCCGCAACGCCTCGCTGGACGACGCTGTGAGCAGCACCTCACGCAGCACGGGGCACAGGCTACGGCAGCCCCCGAGTGATCCAGGGCGTGCGGTTCAGGGCGTGCGGCGCCGGAGCGTCGCCGCCCCGAGGGCGAGCGCGACGACGACGAATCCGGCGACCACGGCGAGGTCCCTGGCGAACTGGCCGCCGAGCTCGCTCACCTGGGTCAGGTGCTGCATGGCGTCGACAGCGTACGAGAGGGGGAGCACGTTGGAGATGGCCTCGAGCACCGGGGGGAGCTGATCGCGCGGCAGGAACAGCCCGCACAGCAGGAACTGCGGCAGCACGAAGGCCGGCATGAACTGGACGGCCTGGAACTCCGTGGCCGCGAAGGCGCTGACGAAGAGCCCCAGGGCGACGCCGAGCAGCGCGTCGACGACAGCCACCAGCACGAGCGCCCAGACCGGACCCGCGAGCTGCAGGTCCAGCACGTACACGAGCAGGACCGTGGCCAACCCTGCCTGGACCATGGCGAAGAGGCCGAAGGCGAGGCCGTAGCCGAGCAGCAGGTCGAGTTTGGCCATCGGCATCGAGAGCAGCCGCTCCAGGGTGCCCGAAGTCCGCTCGCGCAGCGTGGCCACGCTCGTGACCAGGAACATCACCGTGAACGGGAAGATGCCCAGCAGGGCGGGAGCGATGGAGTTGAAGACCGCCGGCTGCGCCTCGAACATCCACCACAGCAGCGTGAGCAGCACCAGTGGGACGCCGAGCATGAGACCGGCCGTCCGGTGGTCGTGCCGCAGCTGGCCGAGGACGCGTCCGGCGGTGGCCAGGGTGATGCGCGGGTTCATCGCTCGTCCTCCTCGACGATGCTCAGGAAGGCGTGCTCGACGTCGTCGGTGCCGGTTCGTTCGAGCAGCCTCGCGGGCGTGTCGTCGGCGATGATCCGGCCCTCGCGGACCAGCAGCAGCCGCTCACAACGCTCCGCCTCGTCCATGACGTGGCTGGAGACGAGCAGCGTCGAGCCGCCGTCGGCGAGGCGGTGGAAGAGGTTCCACAGTTCCCGGCGGAGCACGGGGTCCAGACCCACCGTGGGCTCGTCGAGCACCAGCAGCTCGGGGCTGTTGAGCAGGGCGGTGGCCAGCGAGACGCGGCTCTCCTGTCCACCGGAGAGCCGGCCCACGAGGTCGTCGGCGTGGTCGGCGAGGTCGACCTCCTCGATCGCGCGGTCGACGTCCGTCCGGGGTGCCCCCAGGACGTCCGCGAAGTAGCGGAGGTTCTGCCGCACGGTGAGATCGGGGTAGACGCTGGGCGCCTGGGTCACGTAGGCGACCCTGCGTCGCAGGCCGGGCGACCCGGCCGGCTCGCCCAGCACGTCGATCCGTCCGGCGGCGACCTGTTGGACCCCGACGATGGCGCGCATCAGGGTGGTCTTGCCCCCGCCGGAGGGGCCGAGGAGCCCGGTGAGGGTCCCCGTCTCGACCCGGAGGTCCATGTCGTCGACGACCGTGCGGCCACCACGGACGACGGTGAGGCCGTCGACCACGATCGCGGGCGCCGTGCCGTCCCCGGGTCGCGCGTCAGACCGCGCGTCGGCCCGCTCAGTGGATTTCACCATGTGGTGAATATGCTCCTGTGAGCCGGCGCCCGTCAAGGGGCGGCGAGCCGTGTGCCGCACGTCGTCTCCTCGGGGTCCCAATGATCACGGCAGCCGCGTAAGTGGGTGCCGAGCCAGGTGAATTCACTGGGGCACCTGCCCACTTACCGCGGCGACGGGACCGGCACCGTGCCACCGAGACCCGTCCCGCCCCGCCCCCCGCACGCCCCTGACCCGTGCAGCAGGGCCCTGACCCGGTGCCCCACCTCCCGCTCGAGGCCCCACTCATCCGTTCGACGTGGTCACCGGGATGCGGCGGGCGACCTCGGCGACGGCTTCGGACGGCATGGGTGATCGCCCGTCGAGCACCACCTCGCCGTGGACGACGAGACACCCCGGTGTCGTGGCCCGGGCAGCCTCGCGCAGGGAGGCGAGCCGCCTTCGTCCCGATCGGCGGGCGTCTCGGTAGACCGCCGGTCCCAGCCACACCCAGTTGCCCGAGTCGACGACGGTGACGTCGAGACCGGGGAACCGCTCGCGGAGGGCCCGGTAGACGTCCGCCGACCGCTGCGCCTCGGCGGTGGGGAGGCGGGGGCCGTGCTCGTGCGGAGGGCCGAGGACGGCGGCCCCGTCGGCCGGAGTGCAGCAGCTCGCCCCGCCGGCGCCGCGGTCCCACCCTCGCACCAGCACCACGCGGTGGACGGCCCCGCTCACCGACGCCCCGGCCCCCGGCGTGTGTCGCGGCGAGCCGCTGCCTCGGCGTCGGTCTCGGGCGGCCGGCCGTCGCGGTCCGCGTCGTCCTCGCCCAGCTGTCCGACCGCACCGGCGTCCACCGGGGCCCGGGCCCCCTCCGCCCGTGCATGGCTGATGGCGCTGAACGCCTCGACGATCAACCACATCGCCAGGACGAAGATGACCGCGTCGAGCGTCGCCAGCACCCACTCGCCCTGCTCCACGAAGCGGACCAGGTTGATGATCAGCGCCCACGAGGTCATGACCAGCAGGAAGGTCAGCGGGATCAGCACCGCCAGCGGGTTGCGCCCCCGCCGGAGCACCCACAGCGCGATCACCGTGAGGGCCAGGCCCGCTGTCAGCTGGTTGGTCGTGCCGAACAGCTGCCACAGCACGCCGAAGGTGTAGCCGGCCTCGCCGCCACCGGGCAGGAGCGCCAGGATCAGCGGGATGACCACGGCGACGAGGCTCGCCAGGGTCAGGTTGCGCCGCAGCACGTCCATCCCGGCGATCTCGGCGATCTCCTGGACGACGTAACGCTGCAACCGGACGCCGGTGTCCATCGTCGTCGCCGCAAACGAGATCACGACCACCGCCGCGAAGATCGTGGCCAGGTCCAACGGGATGCCCAGGTTGTTGGCGAACTGGGCCACGCCCGCGACGAAGTTGCCCGTCGCACCACCCGAGGCGGTGGCGAAGTCCGCGTAGAGCGCGTCCCAGTCGGCCCGGGTCGCGACCACACCGGCCGTGACGGCCAGCACGGAGCCGAGCGCGAGGCTGCCTTCGCCCAGGGCGCCCATGTAGCCGACGTACCGGGCGTCGGTCTCCTTGTCGAGCTGCTTCGACGTCGTGCCGGAGGCGACCAGGCTGTGGAAGCCGGAGATAGCGCCACAGGCGATCGTGATGAACAGGAACGGGAAGATGCTCGGCGACCCCTCCGGCACCTCGTTGACCAGCGGGGCGACGATCGTGTTCATGCCGACGAGGATGCCGAGCAGGATCACGCCGAGCGCGATGAAGAGCTGGTGGCTGTTGATGTAGTCGCGGGGCTGCAGGAGCAGCCACACCGGCAGCCGCGAGGCGATGAAGGTGTAGACGAACATGATGATCACCCAGAGGTCGCGGGGGCGGTCGAAGCCGAGGTTCTCCGCGAGCGGGGTGATGTCGATGGGGTAGAGGTTGCCGACCCAGATCAGCAGGTACAGGCAGACCACACCGAGGATCGACGGGATCAGCGCCGGGCTTCGGGTGCGGTAGATGTACTGGCCGATCGCGATGGCGATGGGGATCTCGACGAAGATCGGGATGACGGCGCCTGGGTTGGCGACGAAGAGGTTGCCGATGACGACCGCGAAGACCGCGTTCACCAGCGTCAGCAGGAAGAAGATGATGCAGAGGAACAGGGTCCGCGCCCGAAGGGTCACGACCTCGCCGGCGAGCGTGCCGATGTTCTTGGCCTTGTGGCGGACCGAGACCGCGATCGAGCCGGAGTCGTGGACGCCTGCGGCGAAGATGGTGCCGAGCACGATCCAGGCGAGCGCGGGACCCCATCCCCAGAAGACCGCGATGGCGGGCCCGACGATCGGTGCCGCCCCCGCCACCGACGTGAAGTGGTGGCCGAAGAGGACGTGCTTGTTGGTGGGGACGAAGTCCAGCCCGTCCTGCAGGGAGTGGGCCGGCGTCACGAACGCCGGGTCGAGCCCGTAGACCCGCTCTGCGATGTACCTCGAGTAGAAGACGTAGCCGAGGGCGAAGAGACTCAGCACCACGGCAGCCACGACGATCGCGGGCACGGTGACCTCCGATGCTGCACGGCTCGCGCCGGTTCGGACCGCTCTGTCCGGACCCGGTACACGGTATTTTGTCGTCCGATAGGTGGACAAGAGTGACTGAGGACAGACACCCGACGGAGATCCCGGGCGACGAGGCCATCGGGGCCGTCGAGGCCGCCTGCCTGGGCGAGCTGGGATGGGTCGGCCCGCGAGGCGCCTACGCGCTGGCCGTCGTGCCCCTGGTGCTCGGAGGCCGCCCGACCGTGGCCCTTCCCTACGCCTGGGCGGAGGTCCTGCGACCGCTCGCCGATGCGGGTAGGGCGGTACTCACGGTGACCGACCCGAGGATGACGGGCCGGCGCTGGCGGTCCTGCGCACTCTCGGGCAGGGCCACGGTCGTAGACGACCTCGATGGGAGCGTGATGGTCGAGCACCTGCTCGTCCAGGAGCTTCGCAAGCACCCGCCGAGCCGCGTCCTGGCCGACAGCCCGCTGCTGCGGCGCGAGAACTGGTGGTACGTCCCGCGGGTCCTCGTCCAGCTCGAGGTGACCCGCTGCGACCCCCTCCCGCCCCGGACCGATCCGACTGGCCAGGCGCTGCTCGTCACCTCGGGTACGGACGGGGTTCCGCGCGCCGACGTCGTCGCCGTACCCGACTGGGCGGCCAGGCCCCTGCCCGTACGGGCGGTGGACCCCCGCCTCCTGCCGATGGCTGACGGCTCCTCCCGTACGGGAGGTGGCGACGGGTCCGCCCGTGAGGGAATCGGCAGCGCCGCGTCGCGCACGGGAGGGGACGGTCCGACGACATCAAGGCACGCGGACGCGGGGGAGCCGTCGACGGCCGCCCTGCTCGCCACCGACGCGTCGGTGCCGGACCTCGAGCGCCGGCCGCAGCACCTGGTCGTGGGCCACTGGCGGGCGACCGACGCGGGCGGCGAGCTCGACGTGGTCGCGGGGCCGGAGGGGGCTCCGGTGCTGCCGGGTCCGCTCGGCCTGCGGGCACGCTGGAGGCGCCAGCGCGACCTGGAGAGGGCCTGCCGGGCCGGCATCGCGGCGATGGAGGGTCGGCTGCGCTGAGCCCGGCTGGTCCAGCCTCGCGATCTCCCCAGCCACCCGGTTGACATGGTCAGCGAGGAGCAGCCGGGCGCCGGGGGCGGAGGGGGGTCGAGCCGGTCCCACGCCCGGCCGCCAGCCCGTCGACCAGCTCCTGCAGGGCCTCGTGCGGCGTGCGCTCCGGGCGCCACCCCAGCTCCGTGCGGATCCGAGTCGTGTCCATGACCGGGACCGCAGCGGCGAGGTCGACCCAGCCGGGCGAGGTCGGCTGGACCCGGGCCAGCCAGGTGACCCGGGCCAACGCACGCAGGACCGCCGTGGGTACCGGCACCGCGCGCCCACGGATGGCCGCCGCCAGGTCGGCCGGGCCGAGCGGCGGGTCGGCCGCGACGTTCCACGGCCCGGCGGCCCGGGCCTGGACCACCCGCCAGTAGGCCTCGGCGCAGTCGTCGGCGTGCACCGCCTGGAAGACCATCTGCCGGCTCAGCGGGACGACCGGCACCGGCACCCGTCCCAGCAGGCCGAGCGGGAGGAGCGAGCCGAGGAAGTAGCGGCCGATCTCGCTCCCCGCTTCGCCCTGGAAGACGAGCCCGGGGCGCAGCCGGGCCACCAGCGGGCCACCGGGATCGGCCTCGAGGTCGTCGAGCATGCGCTCGACCAAGGCCTTGTGGCGGCTGTAGTCGGATGCGGGGACCCCCGACGTCGGCCATCGCTCGTCCACAGTGCGGTCCTTCGGGCCCGTCGCATAGGCCCCCACAGAGGACGCCACCACCAGGTGCGGGACGCCCGCCCGCACTGCGGCGTCGACCACGCGTCGGGTCCCGTCCACGTTGGTGGCGCGTAGCACCCGCTCGTGGTGGCTCGGCTGCACGAGCCAGGCCAGGTGGACCACGGCCGCCGCCCCTTCCATGGCCGCGACGAGGGCGTCGGTGCTGCCGCGCCTCGACACGTCAGTGGTCCGCCACTCCACGTCTGCGTACGGCGGCGACCCCCGGTCCGGGGCGCGCCGGGCCACCCCGGTGATCCAGCTGACTTCCGGGGCGGCGTGCAGCCGCCTCAGCAGCGCCGTTCCGACGTTGCCGGTGGCGCCCACCACGACGACCTTCACGATGTCGACCTCCCGGAGCTTCGGGTGCATCGCCCGTCCTGGTTCCCCGGCGGGCGCCCCGCCACGCCTGCCGTGGCTCGGGCGCGGCCCCGGCCCCGACCCGCGCCGTGGTGTCATCGGCGGGGCAAGATCGCGAGCGCAGTCTCGGGTCAGGCGCTGGAGGCCTGGCCGGCTCCGGACGTCGTCGCCGAGACGACGGCCTGGCCGAGCTCGGTCAGGCCGTGATGGACTGCCTGGCCCTCTCGCCGGGTCGTCACCAGTCCGGCGCCGCGAAGAGCGGCCGCGTGGGTGGAGGCGGATGCCGGGCTGATGCCCAGCGCAGCGGCGAGCCCGCTCGTGGTGTGCTCGCTGACCAGCACGCGCAGGACCCGGGCGCGCGTGGTGCCCAGTATCGCGGCGAGCCGGTCCTGGCAGTCATCGCCGGGGCCGTCCTGCGCCCATCTCGATGGGCGTACCGGGTAGACGAGCGTCGGCTGCGTCCAGCCGATCGCGACGGCTGGGCGCGTCCACACCGAGGGCATCAACCGAAGCCCACGTCCGGCAAGATCGATGGTGGCATCGCCCGGGGCAACGACTTCCAGCACGCCGTCACACCAGCGGATCCGCGGATGCAGGGCGTTCAGCGTGGCCTCGGCACCCTCGGTGGCCAGCTGCCACGCGCGACCCCTCAGCTCGGCCGCGACGACGCGCTGGATCGTGGGCCAGAGCGGAGCCATCACGTGGTCGTGGTAGACCCGCATGGCGCAGCCCAGCTCCTCCAGCGCGTCGACGCTGCCGCGAGCGAGGTCACGGATCCAGGGCGACGGTCCCGAGGGAGGCGGCATCTCCGCGAGCTCTGCACGTATCAGCGAGGCCGGCGTGGACCGTACGACGTCGAGCG
This sequence comes from Jiangellales bacterium, assembly GCA_035761805.1. Lineage (GTDB taxonomy): Bacteria > Actinomycetota > Actinomycetes > Jiangellales > Jiangellaceae > DASTQL01. The sequence continues at coordinate 14,526 of DASTQL010000141.1, forward strand.
CCTCGTCCAGACAGCTGCAGCTCTCCGGGGCCAGGAAGGTGGGAACGCTGCCGTAGGCGGGAACCAGGTCCAGCAGCCGACGCGCCCGCGCCGGCATGCGGGCCCGACCGGCCCGCCACAGCCGCCGGAACTGACTCGTGGGCTGCTGGACGACCTGCGCGCTGACGGCGAGCTCGCAGTACGGCGTGGAGGCTACGAACGTCGTCCGCGCGAGGTCCTCCACCCCTAACCGAAGCCGGAGCATCCACACCACTCCCGCGTCCGACACACCGACGATCAGCCATGCCCGCGTGGCCGCGACCCAGCCGCCGCACGACCATCCTCCGGCAGTCCGGGCTCTGGCTGTCAACACCCTTCGACCACCGTTGAAAGGTTTGCGTGCGGCGGGCGTTCCCACCCACGCTCGAGAGGTCCCCGCACGAGACGTCGCAGACCGACCGAGGAGGGCTACCAGCCATGCGCAGATCGATCGTCGTCCTGACCCTTGCGCTGTCTGCGGTCGTCATGGCCGCCCCTGCTGCGTCCGCTGACCCACCCGACAACCCGGAATGCCTGGGCGTGGTCACGTCCCAACGCGCCGTGGCGCACCACGACATCGGCGAGCACGCGTCGTCGCAAGAGGAGCCACGTCTCGGTCTCGGCAACGTCACCCGGCTCCTGCTCGGTGACGATGCGCACATCGGTGACCTCGGGTCCCTGCTGGGCGAGATCGATGGCGACCCGGCCACCAGCTGCCCGTGACCTCACCCCACCGATCCCCTCGCCGGGTCGGCGTCCAACGTCAGTCCAGGTGCGGGAGCGCCTGCTCGACGGCGAGGAGCGTGAGGAACGGGTCGCCCCGATCTGCCAGCCGATCGTGGACGGTGCGGACCGTGACCCCTCCCGGTCGCAGTGAGGGGTCGTCGAGGTCCTCCCAGCCGACCGGGAGCGCCACCGGAGCACCCGCGGCCGCCCGGGGGCTGTAGGGGACGACGACCGTGCGGCCCACGGCGTCGGCCGCACGGTCCACCCGCACCCGCCGGGGGTCCCGACCGTCCGGATCCACCAGGTCTGGGACAACCCCCGTGACCGCCCGTGACAGCTGCTCGACCCACGCGCGCACCTGGTCGAACTTCGTCCCCCGACCCACGGGGACCCGGATCTCGACTCCGCCGTCGCCGGACACCAGGACGCCGGCCCGGACGGAGAGGTGGTCGAGGGCCGAGCGGTAGACACGGGCCACGGCCAGCAGGTCGGTCCAGCGGGACCGCGGGCCGGGTCGCAGGGCCACGACGGCCAGGACCGGAACGTCCGACTCGTCGGTGGTCGAGGTCCACATGTGCCACTCGACCGCGCCCGATGCGGCCGCCCAGACGAGTGCCGCCGGCTCGTCGGGCACCAGGGCCGGGATCGTGCGCCCCCCTGACGCCATGGGCACATCGGCTCGCTGGAGCCACGCCGGTACCCGCGTCGGTAGCCGGCGCCGCCGTGCCAGGCGGTGATCCGCCACGCCCGCGGATCGGTGCAGCTCGACGCCCCGCCCCCGCACGTACGGGAGGACGGTCGGGGCGATCCGGGCGGCGTAGGCGACCAGCTCCCGCCGGGTCACGGGCCGTCCGCCGAAACGTCCACGGAGGACGACCTCGTCGAGGTCGCGCACCCGGATGCGGCGCCCGAGGACGTCCCACGTGCCGCCGGCGCCGAGGGCGTCGAGGGCCGCTAGCTCCTCCTCGGACACCGGAACGACTGGTGGTGGCCGGAGGGGCACGGAGGCCTCGGCGGCCGGCAGATCGGATCGCCAAAGCCGGTCCGGGTCGGCGGCGACCTCCTCGTTGGTCCGGCCGGTCAGCACCGAGCGCGGGTGCTCCTCCGGGTCCCAGCCCTCGACCGCGTGCTCGTCCCGCTTGTGCAGCAGGAGCCACTGCTCCTTGCCACCGTCGGCACGTTCCCGCCTGACGAGGACGAGGCGGCCGCGCAGCTTGTGCCCGAAGACCTCGGCGTGCAGCTCACCGGCCGCCACCGCCGCTGCCGGGTCGTCGGTGCCGTGCGGCTCCCACGTCCCGGCGTCCCACACGATCACGTCGCCGCCGCCGTACTGCCCGGCCGGGATCACCCCCTCGAAGTCCAGGTACTCGACCGGGTGGTCCTCCACGTGCACGGCGTTGCGCCGCGCCGACGGGTCGAGCGTGGGTCCCTTCGGGACGGCCCAGCTCACCAGCACCCCGTCGATCTCGAAGCGCAGGTCGTAGTGCAGGCGGCGGGCGCGGTGGCGCTGGACGACGAACCGTGGTCCGGACCCGTCGGGCCAGGGTGAACCTCCCGCCGGCTCCGGCGTGCGACCGAAGTCCCGCATACCGTGGTAGCGCGCAAGGTTCGGGTGGTCGGGCATGGGCCTCCCTCGCTCGGCCCGTTCAGGATCGCCCCACACCGCTCGCCGGCCAAGCACAGCCCGGGAGGGTCCCTGAGGCACGCACGGGCGGGCGGATCACCCTGCGGGCGTACTGTGAGTGACGACGTCCCCCTGCCACGCGTGGGAAGGAGGGACGCACATGGCACCTGTCACCGGTCGCGAGCCCGGCCAGGGTCACCTCCATCCCGCCCGAGGCTCCGTGCTGTGGGCACTCGGGGTCGCCGGGCTGGCGGCCGCGTCCGTCGCGGTGGCCCTCGCGATGACCGGCGACAACCTCCAACGCCCCGTGCTGCAGGCAGTCCTGATCAACTGGATCGTCCTCCCGTACACCCTCAGCGGGATCGTCGCCTGGTGGCGCCGGCCGGACAGCCGGCTGGGCCCGCTGATGGTGGCAGTCGGCCTGGTGACGGCACTGTCGTCGCTGCAGTGGGCGGACTCGCCCCTGCTCTTCACCGCCGGCCACCTGGTCGACATGCTCCCGCCGGTGCTGATCCTGCACGTCTTCCTGGCCTATCCGACCGGCCTGCTGCAGGCGCGCTCAGAGAGGCTCGTCGTGGTGACCGGCTACCTCGTCGCCCTGCTCCCGCAGGTGGCGAAGGGACTCCTGGGCGTCCAACCGGGCAGCCTGCTGAACCTGGTCGAGGCGGCAGCGCTGGGCTCGGCGATCGAGCAGGGCCAGCTCCTGGCGATCAGCGTGCTGCTGCTGGTGGGGGTCGTCCTGCTCGTGTCACGCCGGCGACGCACCGGGCGGCCGCGACGACGACCGGTCGGGTTGCTGACCGACGCCTTCGCGTTGGGACTGGTCATGCTGGCCCTGCTCTTCATCGCCGGTGCGCGCGGCTGGACGTCGTTCGAGATCATCCGTCACCTGACCTTCCTCGTGCTGGGCCTGGCCCCCCTGGCCTTCCTGGCGGGGTTGCTCGACGCCCGTCTGGCCCGCGGGGACGTGGGGGGTCTGCTCGTCGACCTCCAGCAGGATGGCGTTCCCGATCTGTCCCTCTCGTTGGCGCGGGCGCTGCACGATCCCTCGGTCCAGGTCGCGTACTGGCTGCCGGAGTTCGACAGCTGGACGGACCAGGACGGCCGCCCCACGACGCTGCCCTCGTCGGGCGGCTCGCGCGCCGCTCGCCTGATCTACAGCGCCGGAGCACCAGTCGCGGCGCTGACGTTCCACAGCTCCCTGGAGGACGAGCGCGAGCTGCTGGACGCGGTCGTCGCGGCAGCCGCCATCGCCCTCGAGAACGGGCGGCTCCACGCCGAGCTCAGAGCGAGGCTCGACGAGCTCCAGGGCTCCCGCACCCGTGTGCTCCAGGCGGAGCAGCGGGAACGGCAGCGCCTCGAGCGCGACCTGCACGACGGGGCGCAACAACGGTTGGTTGCCTTGACCCTCGAGCTCGGGCTGCTGGAGCGGGGCCTGGGGTCCGATCCGGCCACGGCGGCTCGGCTGGCCCTGGTCAGGCAGGAGCTGGCCGTCGCCCTGACCGAGCTTCGGGACGTCGCGAGGGGCCTGCACCCTGCGGTGCTGAGCGCGCACGGGCTGGCTGTGGCACTCGAGTCCCTGGTGGCTCGTTCGCCCGTCCCGGTGCGTCTCGCCGTCCACGTCGAGGGCCGCCTTGGCGAGGCCGTGGAGGTGGCCGCGTACTACGTCGTCTGCGAGAGCCTGGCCAACGTCGCCAAGCACGCAGGAGCCGACAGCATCGAGGTCGCCCTGGCCAGCGGCGGCGGATGGGTCACCGTCCGAGTCGTCGATGACGGCGCCGGTGGCGCCGACCCGGAGGGCGGCTCGGGCCTGCGCGGTCTCGCCGACCGCGTCGAGTCGCTCGGCGGCCGGTTGCGCGTCTGGAGCCCCGCCGGAGGCGGGACGCGCCTCGAGGCGGAGATCCCGTGCAGGTAGCGATCGCCGAGGACAGCGTCCTGCTGCGGGAGGGACTCGCCCGCCTGCTCACCGACGCGGGGGTCGCCGTGACGGGCCGTTTCGCCAACGCGGTCGACCTGCTGCGCTTCGTCAGGAGTTCGCCGCCGGACGTGACGATCGTCGACATCCGGCTCCCCCCGACTCATACCGACGAAGGAATGCGGGCGGCGTTGGAGATCCGGCACCACAACCCCGGCGTGGGCGTGCTCGTCCTGTCGCAGTACGTCGAGCTAGGCCTGGCCATGAAGCTGCTGTCGGAGTCGGCCGAGGGTGTGGGCTACCTGCTGAAGGACCGGATCGGTGACGTCCCGGAGTTCCTCGCCGCCGTCGAACGGGTGGCGAAGGGAGGGTCGGCGCTCGATCCGACCATCGTGACGACGTTGCTGGGCCGTCGGCGCACGGTCGACCCGCTGGCCGCGCTGACACCGCGGGAGCACCGCGTCCTCGAGCTCATGGCAGCTGGCGCGTCCAACCAGGGCATCGCCGACGCGCTGGTCATCACCGTGCGTGCGGTGGAGAAGTACGTCTCCAGCATCTTCAGCAAGCTCGGCCTGCCGTCGACGAGCAGCGATTCCCGCCGGGTCCACGCCGTCCTCCTGTTCCTGCGCAGCTGAACCCGGCACGCCCCGGGCTGGACCCCGGGCCGGGCCGGGGACACCAGAAACCCGCCCCGCCGATAGGCCTGGCCACCGGTCGGCGCGGTCCGGCTACCGGTGGGACGTTCGAGGCATCCCTCAGCACCGGAGCCAGCGATGAAGACCCGAGTCCTCCAGGACGAGCCCGGTGACCGCCGTCACCACGTCCCGGTCGACACCGTTCCGCGCGGTGAGCCTGCCGGGCCTGCCTGGCTGGGCGGCGTGTCGAGCCTGGTACGCCGCCATGCCCTCACAGCCTTCTTCGTCCTGTCGTGCGCCTTCTCGTGGTGTCTGGTGCCGGTCGGCACCTTCCTCCCGTTCGGACCGTTGCTGGCGGCCCTCGTCGTCGTCTCGTTCACCGGCGGACGGGCGGGCCTGCTTCGCCTGGGGGCGCGGCTGGTCCGGTGGCGGGTGGGCTGGGTCTGGTACGTGGCTGCGGTGGGCATCCCGGTCGCGGTCCACGTGGCCGCCTCCTGGCTGAACGTGGGCCTGGGTGCTTCGTCGCCGTCGATGGGTCAGTTCAGCCCGTGGCACGCCGTCCTCGTGGTGATCGGGCTGCGGCTGGTCGACCCGCTCGACGGGCCGCTCGGCGAGGAGCCCGGGTTCCGCGGGTACGCACAACCCCGGCTCCAGGGCGGGCTCACGCCCCTGCGCGCCACAGCGGCGCTGGCTGCCTTCGTGGCGGTGTGGCACCTCCCGCTCCTGCTCATGGGCGCTGACGGCATGCAGCCCGCCGACCTCGTCGGGAGCGTGGCGGTCACGTTCTGGTACGCGTGGCTCTTCAACCACACGGGCGGCAGCGTGCTGCTGACCGTCGTCGCGCACGCCACCGAGGGCAGCATCCAGACCGGCTCGCTCTGGGCCGCCGGCCACGACGCCTCACGTCAGACGCTGCTCTACAGCCTGGTGTGGGCGTCGGTGGCCGTGGCTCTCGTCGTCCTCGACCGCCGCGCGTGGCTGTGCGCGCCGGAAACCGCAGTGGATCCCGCCCGTCGACCCGACCTCGAGAAGGCCAACCCATCGGAGAAGCCATGACCACGCGCCTCGGCACCCCCACGCCGGCCAGCACCGCGACCATCGCACCTGGTCCGCCTGTCGGACGGGGACCGCACCTCGCGCAACGGATGGGTCGCTGGAGCGCCCACCACAGGAAGACGGCGACGTTCGGCTGGCTGGCGTTCGTGGTCGTGACGGCGGCTGCGTCTCCTCTGGTCGGTGTCGACCAGATCGACCCGGCCACGTCCGGCTCGGGTGAGTCCGGGCGAGCCGACCGCATCCTGGTGGAGGACTTCTCGGAGCCGGCAGCCGAGAGCGTTCTCGTCGAGAGCGCCGAGCTCACCGTGGACGAGCCGGCATTCCGCGCGGCCGTGGAGGCCGCCGTGACCACGCTCGGAGCCGAGGTCGACGTCGAGAACGTGCAGTCACCGCTCGCCCCGGGGCGCGAGGGCCAGATCTCCGACGACCGCCATGCCGCGGTGATCCACTTCCAGATCGGCGGCGACCCGGCCGGGGCCAAGGACAAGATCGAGGCGATCACCAAGGCCACCCGTCAGGTCGGGCTCGAACACCCAACGGTGTTCGTCGGGCAGTTCGGCTCCACCAGCGCCAACGAAGCATTGCAGGAGGCGTTCGCCACCGACCTCGAGCGCGCCGGTCTCATCTCGATCCCGATCACGCTGGCCATCCTCGTCCTCGCGTTCGGCGCCCTGGTCGCCGCCTGCATCCCGGTAGTCCTCGCCCTCTCAGCGGTGGCGTCGGCGATGGGGTTGGTCGCCCTGATGAGCCACGTCGTGCCGATGGATGCGTCCGTGTCGGCGATGATGCTCCTGATCGGTCTGGCGGTCGGCGTCGACTACTCGTTGTTCTACATCAAGCGGGAGCGGGAAGAGCGCGCCGCCGGAAGGAGCGAGTCCGCCGCACTCGAAGCCGCGGCGGCCACGTCCGGCCGCTCGGTCCTCATCTCGGGTCTCACCGTCATGGTCGCGATGGCTGGCATGTTCCTCACCGGGGACCAGACGTTCGTCTCGTTCGGAGTCGCGACGATGACGGTCGTGGGCGTGGCGATGCTCGGGTCTCTCACGGTCCTGCCAGCGCTGCTCTCCCGCCTCGGGGACCGCGTGGACAGGGGCCGAGTGCCTTTCCTGGGAGGACGGGACCGTACGACTGGTGGGGGCCGGCTCTGGGGAGCCGTCATCGACCGTGTGTTGCGGCGACCGGGACTCTCGGTCCTGCTGGCCGGGGGGCTCCTCCTCGCACTGGCCCTGCCCGCTGCGCAGCTACGGACCGTGCTGCCAAGCCCGGACACCTACCCTGCCACGCTGCCCGCGGTGGAGACCTACGACCGGCTCCAGGAGGCCTTCCCGGGCGGCGAGACCCCTGCCGTCGCCGTGCTGCGCGCCCCCGACGTCACGACCCCCGAGGCGCAGTCGGCCATCGCCGACCTGCGTGAGCGTGCCCTCGCCAGCGGCCTCGTCGAGGAGCCCGTGCAGGTCGCGGTCAACGCCGCGGGCACCGTGGCCCGGGTCGCGCTACCCGTGGCGGGCGAGGCGACCGACGCTGTCGCGAACGACGCGCTCGACCTGCTCCGGGGCGACCTCGTCCCGTCGACGCTGGGCACTCTCCCCGGCAGCGAGACGGGCGTGACAGGACTCACCGCCGTGTCCCGCGACTTCAATGCCCTGATGACGACGTCACTCCCGCGGGTGGTCGGTTTCGTGCTGCTACTTGCCTTCTGCCTCATGCTGTTCGCGTTTCGCTCACTCGTCGTGGCAGTCAAGGCAGTCGTGCTCAACCTGCTCTCGGTCGCCGCGACGTTCGGGGTGATGGTGCTGGTCTTCCAGCGGGGCTGGGCGCAGGGGTGGCTCGACTTCGACTCGACGGCGGGCATCCACGCCTTCCTGCCCATCATGTTGTTCGTCATCCTCTTCGGCCTCTCGATGGACTACCACGTCTTCATCCTCAGCAGGATCAGGGAGACCTACGACCGGGGCGCCGGCACCGACGCGGCCATCGCCCACGGCATCAAGAGCACGGCCGGCGTGGTCACGAGCGCCGCCGTGGTGATGGTCGCGGTCTTCTCGGTCTTCGTGTCGCTGTCGATGATCACGTTCAAGCAGTTCGGTGTCGGCCTGGCCGTCGCCATCCTCATCGACGCGACCGTCGTCCGTGGCGTCCTGCTGCCCGCGACCATGAAGCTGCTCGGCGACTGGAACTGGTACCTGCCGAAGCGGCTGGAGTGGCTGCCGCACATCGAGCACGGTGCCTCGGTCGATGCGCGCGCGCCACGTGGCGAACGACCGGATCGCCTGGACGAGGCCGTGGCCGTGCCGGCGGCGCCACGAGCAGTCCGATGAGCGCGGCCCTCCGACCCCAGCGGGCCGCGGCCGGATGGCGCCGCCTGGTACTGCTCGGGACCCCACCGGCCTTCGCCGCGCTGACGCTGCTCCACCCGGCGCAGCACCCGGGGCACCTCGAGGACACGACCCGGTGGATGACGGTGCACGTGGGGCAGCTCGTCCTCAGCGTGCTGTTGGCGTACTGCGTGTGGTTCCTGCTCGAGGGGATACCCGGACGCGCGGCCGGCGTGGCCCGCGGGACCCTCCCGGTGTTCCTCGTGTTCTTCTCGGCGTTCGACGCGGTGGCTGGGTTGGCGACGGGGTGGCTCGCGGGCGCTGACCACCACGGCGTCGTGGAGGCAGGCGTGGCCGACCAGGCGATCACGGAGCTGTTCGATCACAACTGGCTGGCCGGCAATGCGTCGGTCACCGGGGGTGTGGGTGGCCTTGCGTGGGCCGTCGTCGCGGGCTCGGCAGCGGTGGCCCTGCGTACGGCGGGCGCGGACCGGCTGACCGTCTCCTTCATGGCAGCCTCGCTGCTCTTCACGGTCCACCCACCGCCCTTCGGCACCATCGGGCTCCTCGCGTTGTCCGCCGCCACGCTGCGCTGGGACCGCCAGCTGCGACGCGGGTCGCGAGCCTCGGACCAACGGGCGCCCGAGCCAGCCGGCCGGACGAGCGCTCGAGAGTGGGCCACCACCACCGAAGCTGGGACGTCGAGCCCGACCGACCGGGAGGGGTAGGCCGCCGCCAGCCCCCGGCACAAGGCACCCGAGCCGGAGCACCGACCCGACGCTACCGGCCGCCTCCCCGCCGATGCTCGGGTGGGAGCAGGGCGTTCACCACCACGTGCAGCACCGGCCGACGGTCGACGCCGAAGCGGTTGACGGTGCCGGCCACGGTCCACCCCCGGTCCGGGGCGGCGTACGCGAACGCTCCCCAGGCGCCCGTGTGGCCGACGAGCGGGACGCCGCGCACGTCGGTCCGGCCGAGCCCCAGCCCGTACGCGTCGTAGCGGGGATCCTCGACCGGGCGCCAGGTCGTGATATCCGCGTACGAGCCGGGGTCGAGCACCGAACCGTCGTGCAGGCCCCGCGCCAGGCGCTGCAGGTCGGCAGCCGTGGAGACCAGGCCTCCGCCGGCCCAGTCGGGGAGGGTGTCGACGTCGGCGACGGGTCGGAGCGAGCCGTCCGGATCGGGGACGAGTGCTCGCGACGGCTCCGCGGTCCGCGGTCCCTCGTGGTGCTCGAGCCAGGTGCGGTCCATGCCGAGCGGGTCCAGCACGTGTCGGCGGTACGCCTCGTGCAGGGGCCGCCCGGTGACCGCCTCGACGGCGAGCCCCGCGACGACGAAACCGGTGTCCCCGTAAGACCAACCGGCTCCGGGTCCGAATGTCGCGGGCCCCGAGCGGAGCCCGAGCTCCACCAGCTCGGCGGGAGTCCACCGGTGACCCGGGCCCGACGCAGCCGCCTCCCGGAGCGCCGCCGAGTGGACGTAGTCCGGGAGGCCGCTGGTGTGGCCGAGGAGCATGCGCAGCGTCAGCCGGCCGACGTCCTCGTGGCCTGGCACGTCCGACCACCGCCCGGCCAGCTCCGGCAGCACGTAGCCGATCGGGGCGTCGAGCGGGAGCAGGCCGCGGGCGGCCAGCCGTAGGACCACCACGGCTGTGACCGTCTTGGTGACGCTGGCGATCCGGATCGGGTCGTCGTCGGTGAGCCGGCGGCCGCCGGGCTCGGCGTACCAGCCGCCGGCCACCGCGGCCGCGCCGGAGCCGTCGTCGACCCGGAGCACGACGCCGGGGCACCCGACGGCGAGAAGCCGCGCCACCTCGGCGTCCAGGGCGCCACGGACGTCGTGACCCGGCGCCACGGTCAGCCCCCGGGGGTGACGTAACGCTGGAGCGTCGGGGCGACCAGGGCCACCAGCTCGTCCTCGGACGCCGACGCCAGTGGCTCGGCCTTGATCACGTACCGCAGCAGGGCCGTGCCGACCAGGTGCGAGGCCATCAGCTCGAGACGGAGGTCCACGTCCGGCCCGTCGAGCAGCGGTCGCACCCGGATCAGCACGATGCTGGTGATGAACTGGCGCAGCAGCAAGGCAGCCGTCTCGTGACCGATGGCCGATCGGAGCAGGGCCAGGAACGGCGCGCGGGTCACCGGGTTGCCCCAGACCGAGAGGAACGTCCGCACGAACCGCTCGGCGAGCTCGTCGACCGGACCCGCTGCGACGGTCTCGGCCAGCACGGCCGGGTCGATCGTCAGCTCCATGGCGGCGAGGAAGACCTTCTCCTTGGTGCCGAAGTAGTGGTGCACGAGCGCGGGGTCGACGCCCGCGCGGGAGGCGATCGCCCGGATGCTCGTCGCGTCGAAGCCCTTCGCGGCGAACTCCGCCCTGGCTGCTCCGAGGATCTCCCCGCGGGTGTCGGGCGCACCCGGACGCCGCCCGGGGCCGCGGCGTCGGCCCGGTCCCCGCATCGCCGTCGAGCTCACTGCTCGGCCCCCCGGACGACCCGCTCGGCGGTGCCGTCGGGCGCGACCGCATAAGCAGTCTCGTGCGCCACCGCCAGATTGAGCCTGGTGAAGGCGAGCGCCTCGGCCAGGTCCGCCTCACGCTCATCCCGGGTCCGGGCCTTGCGGGTCGCGACCTCGAGGACGACGGTGCCGGTCCAGCGGCCTCGTGCCAGGCGCTCCAGCAGCTCCGCACACGGCTGCCCACCCCGGCCGGGGACCAGGTGCTCGTCCCGGGCCGATCCCGTGCCGTCGGCCAGGTGCACGTGGGCCAGCCGGTCCCCCAGGGAGTCGGCCATCGCCAGCGCGTCAGACCCGGAGACGGCGGTGTGCGAGAGGTCCAGGGTGCAGTGCGCGTAGGCCTCGTCGGTCGGGTCCCAGTCCGGCGCGTAGGCGAGGATCTCCCGCCCGGCAGCCCGCCACGGATACATGTTCTCGACGGCGACGACGACTCCGCTCTCCTCCTCCAGCCGGGCCACCTTCTCGACGAACCCGCGCGCGTAATCGCGCTGCCAGCGGAACGGTGGGTGCACCACCACGGTGGGGGAACCGAGCTGCCGGGCGGCTTCGACCGCGCGGGTGAGCCGCACCCACGGGTCCGGGGACCACACCCGCTGGGTGATGAGCAGGCAGGGTGCGTGGATCGCCAGGATCGGCATCCCGTGGTGGTCGGCGAGCCGGGCGAGCGAAGCCGGGTCCTGGCTGACCGGGTCGGTCCACACCATGACCTCGAGACCGTCGTAGCCCAGCGACGCCGCCATCGCGAAGGCGTCCGCGGTCGTCTCCGGGTACGTGGAGGCGGTGGACAGCGCGACGGCTGCGTCCGGGACGCTCACTGCCGCGAAGGGCTCGGTGTCGGCGTCCACGGCGTCCAGGGTAGGCGCGGCCGGTCAGTCCACGAGGTCGGGCACGAACTCCCAGTGCCACGGCTCCGGGCGCGACCCGCCGGGCTGGGCCCAGGCGGGGTTCACCCATCCGTACGTGTCAGCGTGCTCGAGCATCCAATGGTGGGCGGCGGACGTCGCCACCTCGACGCCGCAGCCGAGGTCGACGGCGACCCCCCAGCCGTGCTCGCTGGTGCCGGGACGCGCGGCCAGCCCCGGCTTACGGGCGGCCAGGTCCAACTGGGTCGCGAGGCTGCGGTAGGAGTCGGTGAGGCAGGGCGCGCTGCCCCGCGCCTCCTGGTACGCCTCGCTCAGCGCGAGGTACGCCGCGGCCGCGTCCGGCCGCAGGAGGTGGCCTCCCCCCACCGGGCACAGGTGCTCCTCGCCCAGCCCGCCGTTCGACACGGTGTCCTCGTCCGGCACCGTGGCGTCACATCCCGGGACCGGGGGGAAGCCTGTGGCGGTGGGGGTCGGCGTGGGCGTCGGCGTCAGTGTGGGTGTGGCCTCCGGGGTCGGGGCCGGTGACGATCCCGGTCGCTGGATCGCCCCCGGGGCGGCCTGCCTGGACTGAGCCCGCGCCGGACGGGAGAGCGCCGCCACACGCGCGCCGAGGTCGACCTCGGGAGGCACGGCCTCCGCGCCCGCCGCCAGGTCCGCCCGCGGCAGCGGGTCGCCTCCGCTGACGACGAAGGCGGCCAAGCCCACGCCGAGCAGCGGCGCGACCGCCTTGACCCCCGTCGTGCGTCGACGTCTCCGGCTGCCGTAGCGACCTCGTCGGGCGGTGTGCCGAGAGGCGGCGGGCCGCGTGGCGGCGTGCCGGGGCTCGGGCACGGACGGTCTCCAGGGGATCGCGCTGCGCAGGGCAGGGCCACCCTAGAGGGGTGCGGTGGAGGACGAAGCACCACCCCGCGGGCGGTGGCTGCGGCGGAGCCACCCGGCGTCGCCGCCGGATCACTACGGCTCCAGCGAGCTCAGGTCACCCGGCACGTCGACAGCGTGCTCCTCGAGCGCGGCCAGCGGCACGATCCGGAGGACGGCCTCGTTGGTGCCGGCCAGCACCACCGGCGCGGCCACGCCGTCACCGTACGCCCGCGCCCAGTTCACCGCGGTCACGCACCAGCGGTCGCCGGGCACGAGTCCGGGGAAGCGGTACTCCGGCCGCGGCGTCGACAGGTCGTTGCCGATGCTGCGCTGGTGGTCGAGGAACTCCGCCGTGACCACCGCACAGATGGTGTGGCTCCCGAGGTCCTCGGTGCCCGTGCTGCAGCAGCCGTCCCGGAAGAAGCCGGTGATCGGGTCGGTGCCACAGGGTTCCAGCTCACCGCCGAGTACGTTGCGCTCCGCCACGCCGCCATCATCGCGCGTCCGTCCCGACGGTCCGGCGTCGACCACCCCCGGCGCGCCGGCCGCACGGCCCAGCGTCGACCACCCCGGCACCGCCGACGAGTCACCTCGCATCCAGCTCCGCGAGGAATCGGGCGACGACGGGCGCCGCCGCAGAGCTGCCCGACGCGCCGTCCTCCACGAGCACGGCGAAGGCGACATCGCCGCGGTAGCCGATCATCCAGGCGTGGGTCCGGGGCGGATCCTCGGTGCCGTACTCCGCTGTCCCGGTCTTGGCGTGGACCTCGCCGTAGGGCGCCAGGGCGGAGGCCGTGCCGTCGGTCACCACGGCCCGCATCAGCGACCGCAGCCGGTCCGCCTGCTCAGCGGGCAGCGGCGCGCCCGGGGCGCCCGGCTCCTCCACGAGCCAGGGGGTCGCAGGCCGGCCGGAGGCCACGGTAGCCGCCACGTGGGCCATGGCCAGCGGGCTGGCCAGGACCCGCGACTGCCCGATCATCGCCGCCGCCTCGTCGACCACGTCGACGGGTTCGGGGACCGAACCGCTGTACGCGGGGACGCCCAGGTCCCACTCCGCCCCGAGCCCGAAGGCCGCCGCCTCCGCGGGCAGCGCGCCCTCGTCCAGCCGGTCGGTGAGCTGGACGAACGTCGTGTTGCAGGAGGAGGCGACCGCATCGCGGAAGTCGGCACCAGGCACGTCGGTGAACTCGTAGTTCTTGAACCGCTTGCCGCCGACGGTGGTCGTCGCCGGGCACTCGACCGGCTCGTCGGGCGACAGCCCTGCCCGGAGCAGCGCAGAGGTCGAGACGACCTTGAACGTGGAGCCGGGTGGGTACTGCCCGCTCAACGCGCGATCCAACCCGGCCTCTGGTGCGTTGGCCGCGGCGAGGACACCGCCGCCGGCAACGTCCAGCGCTACCAGCGCGGTCTGCTGGCCCGCCCCGGCGACGGCCTGCTCCGCAGCCGCCTGCACGTCGAGGTCGAGGGACGTGGCCAGCGGGTCACCAGGCACCGCCTCGAAGGTGTGGAGGACCTGCTCCACCTCACCGTCGCGCAGCAGCCGGACCTCGCCCCCCGGGCGGCCCGCGAGGCGTTGCTGGTGGGCGGCCTGCAAGCCGGACGTGCCCACCTGGTCGGCCGCCGATGCGGTCGGGCCGGCCGTGGCCAGCAGCTCCTCGGTGGCGGGACCCACGCTGCCGAGCACGGCCCGGGCGAACGACGCCGTGGGGGCCAGCGAGCGGGCCCCCTCCCGGACGACGACTCCCGGCTGCTCGGTGAGGCCACCGCCCTGCTCGGCCCAAGCCTCGGCGCGCACGGTGACGGCCTCCACGAACTGGTCCGGCGGTGCGGCGTCCACCCGCTCGGCGAGACGCGCCGGGTCCACGCCGAGAGGCTCCAGACCCGCGTACACGGCCTCCGGCGCCACCAGCCGCCGCGGTTCGACGCCGACCGTCACGACCGGGCGGTCCTCGGTGAGGGGTCGCCCCTCCCGGTCCAGGATCGACGCCCGCGGCGGGAGCTCACGGACCCGGCCGAGCTCCGTGTCGGCGTCCAGCCGCGGGTGGACGGCAGAGGGGGCCCACCGCACCGTCCACGCCTGATCGGCCTCGTCGCCCTGACCCCGGTCGGGCCGGTAGGCCTCGACCACCGTCTCGTACGTCCAGTCGCCCAGCGACCGGAGGGCCATGGTGACGGTGGCGGGCACCTGGCACGGCCCGTCGTCCTCGCACGTGGCGGGAACGCCTGCCTCGCCGCTGACGGCCGTGACCGCGAGCCGGTCGCCGACGATGCTGAGCAACTCCTCGGCCGCCGCCGGGTCGTCGGTGGCCGTGCCCGCGTCGGCCGTCTCGCCGGTGGCCCACGCGTCGAGGAAGGCCTGCACGGCGTTGGCGGCCTGGTCTCGCGGGTCCGGACCCCGCTCGAGGAGGGAGCAGCCTGAGGCGAGCACCGTGGCGACGGTGACGATCGCGACGAATCGGCTGGCACGCACCGACCCAGGCTGGCACATGCACCGCTCCCGGCTGCAGGTCCGGCCCAGGGCTCGTGACCGTCCAACCGGGCTTAGGGTGACGCCGTGCCAGAGGTGGACCTCGACTTCCCCCGGGCCTGGGTCGAGTTCCCCGACCCGGCGGACCCCGACCAGGTGCTCCGCTGCGACCTCACCTGGCTGACCTCGCGCTGGACCTGCATCTTCGGGCGCGGCTGCCCCGGGATCTACGCCGACCGCCCCGACGACGGCTGCTGCACGCTGGGGGCCCACTTCTCCGACAAGGCCGACGAGAAGCGCGTACGGAAGGCGGCCGCCCGGCTCGACGACGAGACCTGGCAGTTCCGCCCTACCGGGATGCGCAAGGGGATCGCGGAGAAGGACGAGGAAGGAGCCCGCAAGACGAGGGTCGTCGAGGGCGCTTGCGTCTTCCTCAACCGACCGGGCTTCAGCGGGGGCGTCGGGTGCGCCCTGCACGCGCTCGCGCTCCGGGAGGGCCGCCACCCGCTGGAGACCAAGCCGGACGTGTGCTGGCAGCTACCGATCCGGCGGCGCTACCGGACCGTCGACCGGGGCGACGGCACGTCCTACCTGGAGATCACGATCGGTGAGTACGACCGGCGCGGCTGGGGTGCCGGCGGGCACGACCTGGACTGGTACTGCTCGGGCAACAGCGAGGCGCACGTCGGCGCGGACCACGTCTACGCATCGTACGCACCGGAGTTGCGGGAACTCGTCGGTGACGCCGCGTACGAGCGGCTGGCCGAGGCCTGTGAGAAGCACCTGGCGGCCCGGCGACGGCTGGCCCCGCACCCGGCGACGGTCGCGGCGCGGCGGGCCGGGTGGAGAGCCTGACGTGCGCGGTGCGGTGGCCAGCCCCAACATCTGGCAGCACCCACAGGTCTACGAGGTGCTCAACCGGGCCAACGATCCCGACGGCGGCGTGGACGCGGTCCTGCGGGACATCCGGCCGTGGGACGACGCGGTCGTCGTCGACGTCGGTTGCGGGACCGGCTTCCACCTGCCGGGCTACGCAGCCACCGCCCGTACGGTCGTCGGGGTGGAGCCCCACCCGGGCCTGGCGGCGACGGCCCGCCGGCGCTGCGCCGGGCAGAAGTCGGTCTGGGTACGCCGGGGGACCGCGCAGGAGCTCCCCCTGCCGGACGCCTCGGTGGACCTGGTGCACGCGCGGTGGGCCTACTTCCTCGGGCCCGGATGCGAGCCGGGCCTGGCGGAGGCGCGCCGGGTCCTGCGGCACGGGGGCACGGTCGCCGTCGTCGACGTGGACCCCGAGGTCGGCGACTACGGCCGCTGGTTCCGCGCCGCCTACCCGGCCCACGACCCTGCGACGGTCGACCGCTTCTGGGCCCGGCAGGGCTTCACGACGGTACGGGTGGCGACGCGCTGGACCTTCGGGTCGCGTGACGACGTGGCCGCGGTGCTGGCCGTCGAGTTCCCCCCGGAGGTCGTGTCCCGGGCGGTCGCGGAGACGTCCGGGCTGGAGTTCGCCGTCGGTCAGGTCGTGCGGCACCGCACCGGCTGAGGTCGGCGGACGCCCGGGCAACCGAGGCCGTGCGGCCCTGTCGCCGGGGCCGTGGAGAACCCATCGTGAGATGTGGCCGGACCGGAGGGAGCCCACGATGACCACGACCCACGAGACGCCCGGTCCCATGCAGCCGACGCGGCCGGCCTCGGCCACCGAGGCGCGGCGGCCGGTCGTCCCGGACCCACGCTGGCCCGTCCGGCTCGGTCTCGCGCTGGCCGTCGTCACGGTCGCAGCCGGGATCCCGACTGCGGTGGACGGCGGCGTCCTCACCGGTCCGGCGGCGATGAACGGGTCGGCCCGGGGCACCGCACTCGTCGCCGTCCTCGCGGCGGTCCCGCTCCTGCTGTTGTCGATGCGGGCGACGGTCCGCGGCTCCGCCCGCGCGGTCGCCGGCTGGCAGGGAGCGCTGGCCTATCTGCTCTACAACAGCCTGGCCTTCCTCTTCGTCACCCCGTTCAACCGGCTGTTCCTCCTCTACGTCGCCATGCTCGGGCTGGCCGTCTGGGCGGTCGGCTCGTTGTTCGTGAGCGTCGACGTCGGGGCCTTCGCCGCCCGGGTGTCCCCGCGGCTACCTGCCCGCGGGATCGCCTCGTACGTGTGGGGGGTCGTCGTCCTCAACACCTTGGCCTGGCTCTGGGTGGAGGTGCCGGCCGTGATCCGCGGGGACGCCGCCCACCTGGAGGGTACGGGCATGCCGACAAATGCCTTCCACGTCCAGGACCTGGCCCTGTGGCTGCCCCTGGCCGCGGTTGCGGCGCTGTGGCTGTGGCGCCGGCGCCCGTGGGGCGTCCTCGTGGTAGGCGGGATGCTCGCCTTCTGGGTGGTCGAGAGCGTCGGGATCGCGGTGGACCAGTGGCTCGGCAGCCTCGCGGACCCGGCGTCCCCCGTCGTCTCGATGACGCTCGCGCCGGCCTTCCTGGTGCTCGCCGTCGTCGGCTGCGTACCGCTCCTCGCCCTCCTCCGTCGCGTGGACTAGGTCCGCTCCAGCCGGCCGAGCGCCTCTGTCGGGGGTTCCCCCTACGGTGCGCGGCATGGCGAGGACAGGGGCTCGGGAGCGTCCGTCGTACCGCTGCGCCGAGTGCGGCTGGGTCAGCTCGCGGTGGGTCGGCCGGTGCGGCGAGTGCCAGGCGTGGGGCAACGTCGAGCAGGTCGGCACACCCGCCGGGCCGCGCACCCTGTCCGCCGGGCCGGTCTCCGCCCCGGCGCGGCCGATCGGCGACGTGGACGCCGAACAGGCGCGGTCCTTCGCCACCGGGGTGGACGAGCTCGACCGCGTGCTCGGGGGCGGGCTGGTGCCAGGGGCGGTCGTCCTGCTGGCCGGCGAGCCGGGCGTCGGCAAGTCGACCCTGCTGCTCGACGTCGCCTCCCGCTCCGCCGAGGCGCGCCGGCGAGTGCTGTACGTGAGCGCGGAGGAGTCGGCCTCCCAGGTGCGCCTGCGGGCAGACCGAATCGGCGCCCTGCACCCCGAGCTCTTCCTCGCCGCCGAGACCGATCTCGCCGCCGTGCTCGGGCACCTCGACGTCGTCGAGCCGACCCTGCTGGTCGTCGACTCCGTCCAGACCGTCTCCTCGCGCGAGGTCGAGGGTGCGCCGGGTGGCGTGAGTCAGGTACGGGAGGTGGCCGCTGCGCTCATCCGTGCGGCCAAGCTCCGTGGCGTCGCGACGGTGCTCGTCGGACACGTCACCAAGGACGGGTCGATCGCGGGTCCGCGTGTGCTCGAGCACCTGGTCGACGTCGTCCTGCACTTCGAGGGCGACCGGCACTCACCGCTGCGACTCGTCCGGGCGGTGAAGAACCGCTACGGCCCCACCGACGACGTGGGCTGCTTCCACCTCTCGGAGGACGGCATCGCCGAGGTCTCCGATCCGACCGGGTTGTTCACGTCCCGGCACCTCGTCCCGGTCCCGGGCAGTTGCCTCACCGTGACGCTCGAGGGCCGGCGCCCGCTGATCGCCGAGGTGCAGGCCCTCGTCGGACCGGCCGGTCAGGGGTCGCCACGGCGGGCCACCAGCGGGCTCGACGCGTCCCGCGTCGCGATGGTCCTCGCTGTGCTGCAGCGGCGGGCGCGGCTCGACGTCGGCCCCCGCGAGGTCTTCTGTGCCACCGTGGGCGGCATGCGGCTGGCCGAGCCGGCGGCCGACCTCGCGGTGGCGCTCGCCGTCACCGGGTCGCTGGCCGACGTGACGGTGCCCTCCTCTACGGTGGTGCTCGGCGAGGTGGGTCTCGCCGGCGAGGTGCGCGGCGTCCCCGGCCTGCAGCTGCGGCTGGTCGAGGCCGCGCGGCTGGGTGTGCGCACGGCCCTGGTCCCCCCCGACCCGGTCCGCGCGCCGGCCGGCATCCGCGTCGTCGAGGTGCCCGACGTCGCCGCGGCGATGTCTGCTCTGTACTCGTGAGCCAATCCTGGTCTCAGGCCCCTACACTTCTGACACGACGACGTCCGACAGCAGGGGGTTTGGTGGGGCCCACCGCGAACGCCGCCGAGGCCAAGCTGCGACAGACGCTGGCCGCGGCCGCACCGGGTACCGAGCTGCGCGAGGGCCTCGAACGCGTCCTCCGCGGCCGGACGGGCGCGCTGGTCGTCCTGGGCTGGGACCACGCCGTGGAATCGATCTCCTCCGGCGGGTTCACCCTCGACGTCGAGTTCTCCGCGACGGGACTGCGCGAGCTGGCCAAGATGGACGGCGCGATCGTCGTCGACCGCGACTGCACCCGCATCATCCGGGCGGCGACCCAACTCGTCCCCGACGCCTCCATCCCGACCAACGAGTCCGGCACCCGCCACCGCACGGCCGAGCGGGTGGCCAAGCAGACCGGGCTGCCGGTGATCTCGGTCAGCCAGTCGATGCGGATCGTCGCGATCTACGTCGACGACATCCGTTACGTGCTCGAGGACTCCGGCCAGATCCTCTCCCGCGCCAATCAGGCGCTGGCCACCCTCGAGCGCTACAAGCTCCGTCTCGACGAGGTCTCGGGGACCCTGTCCGCGCTGGAGATCGAGGACTTGGTCACTGTCCGCGACGTGGCCGCCGTGGCCCAGCGGTTGGAGATGGTGCGCCGGATCGCCAGCGAGATCGAGGGCTACGTCGTGGAGCTGGGCTCCGACGGGCGGCTGCTGTCGCTGCAGCTCGAGGAGCTGGTCGCCGGCGTCGAGACCGACCGCGAGCTCGTCGCCCGCGACTACCTCCCGGTCCCGACCGGCCGGCGGGCCCGCACCGTCCAGCGGGTCCTCCAGGAGCTCGACGATCTTTCGGCGACCGAGCTGCTCGACCTCGGCTCGGCCGCCCGGCCGCTGGGCTACGCGGGCGCGGGCGACCAGCTCGACGCGGCCGTCAGCCCCCGCGGCTACCGACTGCTCGCCAAGGTTCCCCGCCTGCCACCGACCGTCATCGACCGGCTCGTCGAGCACTTCGGCAGCCTGCAGAAGCTGCTGGCCGCCGGCATCGACGACCTCCAGGCCGTCGACGGCGTGGGCGAGATGCGCGCCCGGACGGTGCGTGAGGGCCTGTCACGGCTGGCCGAGTCCAGCATCCTCGAGCGCTACGTCTGATCACGCTTCCCCCACCCACACCGACTCCGCCACCGGGTACCTCCGGAGGGGGCTGCCTCACGCCTGGGCGGCCTCGACCTGTCGGGCCAGGTCCTCACCCCGGGCCTCGATCTCCCGGGAGACGTAGCGGCTCTGCGCGCGGATCGTCGCCGCCACCTGGTCGGCCAGGTTCGTCGCGTAGACCGCGAGCAGCCCGGCCTGGCCCTGCTCGAGGGTCTCGCCGATCCGGCGCAGCTCGTCGTCGTCCAGGCCGCCCTGCACGTGTCCCTTGACGGCGCCGATCACGGCGCCGGTCCCGCCGCCGGCGAGGAGACCGCCGGCCAGGCCGATCGCCGGGAAGACGGCGAACGCCGCGCCCACCGCGAGCCCCCAGCCGAGGCCCTTGGCCGCACCGTGCCGGGTCGGCTGCTCGTGCTTGCGGACGACGTGGACCTTGCCGTCGTCACCGCGCTGCACCACCGCGGCGTCGAAGTCGTGCGAGGCCGCGACCTCGCGGTAGAGCGCCTTCACCGCCTCGTAGTCGGCCTCGGCCTCCTCGAGCGTGTCGTACGCAGCCGCCAGCACCAGCAGCGTGTCGGGCTCGTGGACCATGGCTCACCCCTCCTCGTCGGGACCTGCAGACGACCTTGCTGACGACCTTGCTCCCGGCCTCGCCGGGCCGGATCACCCACACCGGGTGACAGCGCACCCCAGACCCGGGTGTCCGGCGACTCACAGCGACGACACGTCCACGACGCGCACCACCGCCTCGCCCGCCCGGTCCGAGGCCGCGAGGTCCACGTCGGCGCTGATCGCCCAGTCGTGGTGGCCGGCCGGGTCGTCGAGGACCTGCCGCACCGACCAGCGCCCCGGCTGCACGTCGACGACGAACAACGCCGGCCCCCGGGCGTCCGCGCCGGTCCCGATCTCGTCGTGCTCGGCGAAGTACGGTGCGAGCGCGGTCTCCCAGGCCGTGGCGTCCCACCCGTCCTCGCCGTCGATCTCGCCCAGCTCCCACCACCGTCGCCGCGCCGCCAGCTCCACCCGGCGGAAGAGCTCGTTGCGAACGAGCACCCGGAAGGCCCGCGCGTTGGCCGTCACGGGCGGCGGCCGCTCGTCGACGACCGGCGCGGAGGGCTCCGGCACGGCGCCGGGGTCGCGCAGCCGTTCCCACTCGTCCAGCAGGCTCGAGTCCACCTGTCGCACCAGCTCCCCCAGCCACTCGATCAGGTCGCCCAGCGCCTCCGTCCGGGCCTCCTCGGGCACCGTCTGCCGCAGGGCCTTGTACGAGTCGGCGAGGTAGCGCAGCACCAGGCCCTCCGAGCGCGCCAGCCCGTAGAAGCCGACGTACTCGGTGAAGTTCATCGCGCGCTCGGACAGGTCGCGGGCGACCGACTTGGGCCGCAGCTCGTGGTCGGCCACCCACGGGTGGCCGCGTCGGTACATCTCGTACGCGGCCTCCAGCAGCTCGGCCAGCGGCTGCGGGTGCGTGACGTCCTCGAGCAGCTCCATGCGCTCGTCGTAGTCCAGGCCCTCCGCCTTCATCGCGGCCACGGCCTCCCCGCGCGCCTTGAAGGCCTGCGCCGAGAGCACCTGGCGCGGGTCGTCCAGCGTCGACTCGACCACGGACAGGACGTCGAGCGCGTACGTCGGGGAGTCGCGGTCCAGCAGCTCGACTGCAGCCAGGGCGAAGGGTGACAGCGGCTGGTTGAGCGCGAAGTCGGCCTGCAGGTCGACCGTCAGGCGCACCGTCCGGCCCTCCTCGTCCGGTTCGGCCAGCCGCTCCACCACCCCCGCAGCCAGCAGCGCGCGGTAGACGGCGATCGCCTGCCGGACGTGCCGCCGCTGCGCGGCCCGGTCCTCGTGGTTGTCGGTCAGCAGGTGCCGCATGGCCGCGAAGGCGTCACCCGGACGGGCGATGACGTTGAGCAGCATCGAGTGGCTGACGGCGAAGCTCGACTGCAGCGGCTCCGGCTCGGCGGCCACCAGCCGCTCGAAGGTCTGCTGGCTCCACGAGACGAAGCCCTCGGGCGGCTTCCTGCGCACGACCTTGCGCCGCTTCTTGGGATCGTCACCGGCCTTGGCCAGGGCCTTCTCGTTCTCGACCACGTGGTCGGGCGCCTGCACGACGACCCGCCCCGACGTGTCGTAGCCCGCCCTGCCCGCCCGGCCGGCGATCTGGTGGAACTCGCG
This sequence comes from Jiangellales bacterium, assembly GCA_035761805.1. Lineage (GTDB taxonomy): Bacteria > Actinomycetota > Actinomycetes > Jiangellales > Jiangellaceae > DASTQL01. The sequence goes on from DASTQL010000141.1 coordinate 36,784, forward strand.
GGCCTTGAGGTGCCGCACCCGGCTCCCGTCGTACTTGCTCAGCGCGGTGAGCACGACCGTACGGATGGGGACGTTGATGCCCACGCCGAGCGTGTCGGTGCCGCAGATGACCTTGAGCAGGCCGGCCTGGGCGAGCTGCTCCACCAGCCTTCGGTACTTCGGCAGCATGCCGGCGTGGTGGACGCCGATGCCGTGCCGGACCAGCCGCGACAGCGTCCGCCCGAAGCCCGCGGTGAAGCGGAAGCCCCCGATCAGCTCGGCGATCGCGTCCTTCTCGGCCCGCGTGCACACGTTGACGCTCGTCAGGGCCTGGGCACGCTCCAGCGCCACGACCTGGGTGAAGTGCACGACGTAGACCGGCGCCTCGTGCGTGGCCAGCAGCTCCTCGATCGTCTCGTGGAGAGGCGTCGTCACGTACGAGTACGTCAGGGGCACCGGCCGTTCCGCGGAGCTCACGACCGCCGTCGTACGGCCGGTACGGCGGGTCAGGTCCTCCTCGAAACGGCGGACGTCGCCCAGCGTCGCCGACATGAGCAGGAACTGCGCGTGCTGCAGCTCGACGATCGGGACCTGCCAGGCCCAGCCCCGGTCCGGGTCGGCGTAGAAGTGGAACTCGTCCATCACCACCTGGCCCACGTCGGCCGCGGCCCCCTCGCGCAGGGAGATGTTGGCGAGCACCTCGGCGGTGGCGCACATGATCGGCGCTCCGGGGTTGACGCTCGCGTCGCCGGTGAGCATGCCGACCCGGTCGGCGCCGAAGACGTCGCACAGCGCGAAGAACTTCTCCGAAACCAACGCCTTGATCGGCGCCGTGTAGAACGTCCGACGCCCGTCGGCCAGGGCCGCCAGGTGCGCTCCCGTCGCGACCAGGCTCTTGCCGGACCCTGTGGGGGTGCTGAGGATGACGTTGGAGCCCGAGACGAGCTCGATCAACGCCTCCTCCTGCGTGGGGTAGAGCTGCAGCCCACCGTCGGCGGCCCAGCCGGAGAAGACCTCGAAGACGGTGTCCGGGTCGGCGCCGGCGGGCAGCAGGTCGAGCAGCGTGTCAGCCATGGTGCGCCCATCCTCCCAACCCGGGCGTGCCAGCATGGGCCCCGCCATGGCTGCCTCCCCGCTGCACCGGCCGGTGCTGGACTGGTACGGCAGGCATGCGCGCGACCTGCCCTGGCGGTCGCCCGACCGCACGCCCTGGGGGGTGCTGGTCAGCGAGGTGATGCTCCAGCAGACGCGGGTGGCCCGGGTCGAGCCGGTGTGGCGGCGCTGGATGGACCGCTGGCCGGTCCCGCCCGCGCTGGCCGCCGAGGAGCCGGGCGAGGCGATCCGCGCCTGGGGCCGGCTGGGCTACCCACGGCGGGCGCTGCGGCTGCACGCCGCTGCGACGGCCATCGACGAGCGCCACGGCGGGGGGGTGCCCGACTCGTACGACGCGCTGCGCGCGCTGCCCGGCATCGGCGACTACACCGCCGCCGCCGTGGCCACCTTCGGGTACGGCCGGCGGCACGCGGTCCTGGACACCAACGTGCGGCGGGTGCTGGCGCGAGCCGCCCGCGGCGAGGCGCTCCCGGGGGCCACGCTCACCCGGGCAGAGGTCCGGGAGGCGGAGTCGCTGGTCCCGGACGACGCCCGCACGGCCACCCGCTGGGCCGTGGCCGTGATGGAGCTGGGAGCGCTGGTCTGCACCGCCCGTTCGCCGCGCTGCGGGGCGTGCCCGATCGCCGGGCGGTGCGCCTGGCGGGTGGCCGGCTCCCCGCCGTACGAGGGGCCGCCGCGGCGCGGGCGGCCGTGGGCGGGGACGGACCGGCAGTGCCGGGGGCGGCTGATGGCCGTGCTGCGGGACGCCGAGGGACCGGTGGCCGAGGACCGGCTCGGCCGGTCCTGGCACGTCGACCCGCAGCAGCGGGTTCGGGCTCTGGAGTCGCTGGTGGCAGACGGACTGGTCGAGACGCTGGACGGTGGACGCTCCTACCGGCTGCCGGTCACCCGGTCGAGCGCGTCGACGTAGTCGTCCTTGGGGTCCATCGCGACCGCGAGCCGGTAGCAGGTCGCCGCCTCGTCGCGGCGGCTCTGGCGCTCGAGGGTGCGCCCGAGTGCGAAGCGCGCGTACGCGTCCGTCGGGTCGAGCTCGACCAGGCGGCCGAAGGCCTCCTCGGCACGTCCGAGCTGGGCGGAGCGGAAGAACGCGCGGCCGGCCAGCTCCAGGACCGACCGGGCCGGGTCGCCGTCGAGCAGCGGAGCGAGCTCGCGAAGCGCACCCACCGGGTCGCCGGCGGCGTAGAGCACGTGCGCCGCGCGGTAGGTGTCGAGCTCGTTGCGGGGGGTGCCGTCCACACGGCCGTCAACGCCTCGCGGGCCGGGCTTTCTTCCCCTCAGCGGCCGCCGGGGACGACCCGGGTGGTGGCCGCGAGCAGGGCGGCCATCCGCGCGGACGGCTCCAGGCCCAGCTCCCGGCGGACGAGGTCGCGGAACACCCGGAACTGCCGGATCGCGGCGGCGTGGTTGCCCTCCGCGAGATGGACCCTGATCAACGCTCGGTGCGCGCTCTCGCGCAGGGGCTCGGACTGCACCGCAGCGAGGGCGGCACCGACCGCGTCGGGGTAGTCACCCTGGGCGCAGAGCCGGTCGGCGAGCGTCTCCAGCGCGTGCAGCCGCAGCTGCTCGAGGCGCTCGCGGTGCAGCAGCACGAAGTCGTCGTACCAGCCTGGGAGCAGCTCGGCCTCGGTCAGCCCGGCCAACGCTCCATGGGGCACGTCCCCGTCGCCGTGGATGACCTCGTCGGCCAGGTCCTGCAGCAGGTGGACGTCGACGGCGAGGCGCGGGGGCAGGGCGAGCAGCCCCGGCTCGGTGAGCAGGAGGTCCGGCCGCACCCGCCGCAGTCGCGAGACCGTCGCGCGGAGGTTGCCGAGGGCCTGCGTGTCCGAGCCTTCGGGCCACAGGCACCCGGCGACGAAGGGACGCGACCTGGGTCCCGAGAGCGCCAGCAGTGCCACCAGTCGGCGTGCTGTCGCGGGGAGGACGACGCCCACGTCGCCGTCCGACAGCCGCCACCGACCCAGCAGCTCCAGCCGGAGCCCGGCGACCTGCTGCCAGACCAAGGCGCCCGAGGTCGACCGCCACCCCCCCGTGGACGCGGTCCAGCTACTTGCCGTAGCACCCTGGTCAGTCCGACTCATCGCTCCCCCGCCTCGCAGCGCCGTCCGGTCGGTGGGCGGACCTCGATCCACAGTTACTCTCCGCGCACTCAGCGCGGCTGTCAACAAGATCCTCGACGCGGGGGCCTCACCCGCGGGCGCGCTCCAGGGCGTCGAGCCACCTCCGTACGGCGGCGAGCACGGCCTCCCGGTCCCCCGCGAGCTCGACGGTCTCGTCGGGAGCGCTGAGGTCGGTGGTGGACGTGACCCGGGCCCGGAGCCGGCCGTCCTCGAACCACGCCCGCACGACCAGGGCCCCGGCGGGCTCGCTTCGTCCGTGTTCAGCGTCCACCAGCTCCTCCAGCGTAGCGAGCGGTCGGCGCCACCGAGGGGACCGTCGGCCCCCGCCGATCCTGGGCTCTTGTGGCCGGGTGGTCATCACGTCGTCCTCGGGCCGGTACGGACGCGGGACGGTGCGCATGTCCCGCGGGTCGGGCGCCGGTGGACGGGGACCGGCTGCGTTTGTCGCAGTGTAGGCCGCGTCGAGCGCGGGTCGCCGGGTCGAGCACGCGACGGCCGCGCGGCACTCACGCCCAGGGCACGGTGCAGGAACGCGGGCCGCCCCCTGACCGTCACGCCGCTGTCACGCCTGTTCGGGCTGACTGGGGGGGCCGTGCGCACCGGCCGAAACCGTCCGTATCGCATCCGAGGAGGAGGTGACACGCATGACCGAGTTCACCATGCACGAGCTCGAGCTCGAGCACACCGAGCTCCTGCCGTCCCGCGAGGCGCTGGGCTGGGGGAACAACTGGGCCAACGTCTACGCGACCAACACCGCGGTGGCCGCCCAAGCCTTCACCGTCAATTCGATCGCCGCCGCGTCCGCGAACCAGACCATCGTCGTTCTCCAGGGCTGACCGGCGTTACGGCGGGTCCGTGACCAGGACGGTGCGGGCCCGCCCCGCCGCACGGCGCCCCGGGTTCGCGAGGAGGAGCGATGGGCGCATCCAGGACGATCAGCGTCGAGGAACTGCGGGCCGAGACGGTCGAGCTGTTGCCGTCCCGGGACGCGATGGCGCTGGTCAACGTCACCAATGTGACAGTGGTGGGGATCGCGATCAGCGTCAACGCCGCGTCGATCAACGCGACGACCAGCGCTGCGGTCAACCAGGCGATCGCCACCTACCAGTACTGACCGACACGAGGCCGGGCGGCGGGTTCGCCCGTCGCCCGGCCGCCGGCGGAGGACCGCATGGCCGACAGCCACCCGATCCCGGGGCCGCCGCGACCGCTCCCGGCGTTGGCTCGGGGCACCAGGCTGCTCGGCGCCTACGAGGGCTCGGGGTTCCGCGACGGCCGGTTCCTCGTCGTCCGGGGCGACGGCCAGGTCCTGCACCTGTCCCGGCTGCTCTACCTGGTCGCAGCCGCCCTGGACGGACGCCGGGACGCGGACGACCTCGCCGACCGGGTCTCCGCCCAGCTGCGCCGCCGGCTCCCCCCGGAAGGCGTCGACTACCTGGTCTCCACCAAGCTGGCCCCGCTCGGGATCCTGGCGACGCCCGACGCCGCCGCCGGACGCCTGCCGCGAGCCGACCCACTGTTGGCCCTGCGGCTCCGACGGGTGCTGCTGCCCCCCCGGGCAGTCGGCGCCCTCGGCGACGCCTTCTCCCCCCTCTTCCTGCGGCCCCTCGTGGTCGCAGTCCTCGTCGCCCTGGTCGCTCTGGACGTGCTGACCTTTCCCACCGGCGCCGCCACGGAAGGCGCCCTGCTCGTCGTCTCGGACCCGTCCCTGCTGCTCGTGTTCGTCCTGGCGACCGTCGCCTCGACCCTCGTCCACGAGATCGGGCACGCGGCCGCATGTCGGTTCGGCGGGGGGAGACCGGGGGCGCTGGGCATGGGGGTGTACATCGTCTTCCCGGCCTTCTACACCGACGTCACCGACGCCTACCGGCTGGACCGCCGTTCGCGCCTGCGCACCGACCTCGGCGGGATCTACTTCAACGCGGTCACGGCGCTGGGGCTGCTCCTGGCCTACCACGCGACCGGGTTCGCGCCTCTCGTCACGCTCGCGTTCCTGGTCCACCTCGAGGCCATCCAGCAGCTGCTGCCCGTCATCCGGTTGGACGGCTACTACGTCCTGGGCGACCTGGTCGGTGTCCCGGACCTCTTCGGTCGCGTTCGCCCCGTGCTCAGATCGCTCCTTCCCGGGGCGGAGCTCGACCCGCGGGTCGCGGAGCTGCGTCCGCGCACCCGACGCCTCGTCACGGCCTGGGTCCTCGTCGTCGTGCCCCTTCTCGCAGCCGGCGTCGTCCTGCTGCTCCTCCGGCTTCCACAGCTGACCCGTCAGGTGGCGGAAGCCACCGCCTCGTACGGGTCGGCCACCGTCTCCGCCGCGCAGCACGGCGACCTGGTGGGGGTCGCCCTCAACGCGATCTCCGTCGTGCTGGTCGCCGTCCCGCTCCTCGGCGTCACGGCGCTCTCCGTCGTGCTGGTGCGCCGCCTCGTCGCGCTGCTGCGTCACCGCCGACGCCGTCTCTCCCCGGATTCCCGTCCTCGCCTCCAGGAGGCACCCATGGACGCTGCGACACCCGTCCCGTCCCAGCCCCAGACCCCCCCGGCCGTCGGTCCCGGGCCCAGCCTGCTCCCCGCCGGCGAGGCGACCCAGAACGGTCGTCGGAGCCCGCTCGCCCCCGTACCGTCGGCGTCCGCGGCGGCCTTCACCGATGACACCATGCTGCGCCCACGCTCGCGCCCACCGGCGCGTGGGTGGCGTCGAGGCGTGTACCAGGTGACCGGAGGAACCGTGAACCTGGGCCCCAGCCGGGCCGAGCAGGAGGAGCTCGCACTCGCCGCACGCATCCAGGCGACCATCCACGGCTGCCGCCGGGTCGCGGTGCTCTCCCGCAAGGGCGGTGCCGGCAAGACCACCACCACCCTGATGCTCGGGCACACCTTCGCGTCCTACCGGGGTGACCGCGTGGTGGCTCTGGACGCCAACCCCGACGCGGGGAGCCTCGCTCACCGGGTGCGCCGCGAGACCACCGAGACGGTGACCAGCCTGCTGGGCGACCGCGGACTGATCGACCGCTACAGCGACATCCGCTCGTACACGTCGCAGGCCGGCACCCGGCTCGAGGTCGTCGCCTCGGACGACGACCCGCGGATCACCCAGGCCCTCGGCGAGACCGAGTACACGGCGGCCATCGACCTCCTCGACCGGCACTACAACCTCATCCTCGTCGACACGGGGACCGGCATCCTCGACAGCGCCATCCAGGGCGTCCTGCGGGAGGCCGATCAGATCATCGTCGTCATGCCGCCGGCACTCGACGGTGCCCGCGCCGCGGCGAGCACGCTCGACTGGCTGGACGAGCACGGCTACGGTCGGCTCGCCGCGGGAGCCGTGGCCGTGATCAACCAGGCGCGAGGAGGCGGGCTCGTGGAGTTGGACCGGATCGAGGAGCACTTCGTACAGCGGTGTGCGGCGGTCGTCCGTGTGCCGTGGGACCCGGCGCTGGCCGCCGGTGCCCGGACCGGGCTGGATGAGCTGCGTGCGCCGACCCGGCAGGCCTACCTCAGCCTTGCCGCGGCGGTGGCCGACGGCTTCCTCGACGACGGGGCCCGAACGTGAACGTGGAGGTGAGCGCCCGGGTACTGTCCCGACGCCTGGCATCGGTCGCCCTGGCGGCCGGGCTGGTGCTGGGCACGGCGCCGGTGCCGCTCGCGGCGGGGCACGGCGGTGGGCCGCCACGGATGACGGTGACCAACAAGGTCCATGCGGCGGTGCACAAGGACGACCGGGTCAAGACCCGGGTGAAGTGGCAGGACCGGAACACGCGCGCTCGCACGGTGAAGGTCCGCAACGAGGCCTTCGCCTACGCCTCGTGCCGCGACTGCGGGGCAGCAGCCGTGGCCTTCCAGGTGCTGCTGGCCAGCCGCGTCACCGACCTCACCGTCACCAACGACGCCGTGGCCGTCAACAAGCGGTGCGACAGCTGCGCGACCTTCGCCGGCGCCTACCAGTTCGTGGTCGCGGGCGATGGTGACCTGCGGCTGACCCGGGCGGGGGCGGCCTCGCTGCGGAAGCTGCAGTGGCAGGTCAACCGCATGCGTGCGGCCCGGCTCGACCCCCTGGAGGCGCAGGTCCGGGCCGACCAGCTGGCCGACCAGGTGCTGCAGGTGCTCCTGACCGAGGTGGTGGCCAAGCCGCTGCGGTCCTCCCGGCAGGGCGGGCGCCCGCCGGTGCCCGCGGGGCCAGGTACCTCCGGGTCCGGTGGCGCCGGTGCAACGGCGGAGGTCGCGCCGGGTGACCCGCTCTCGGCCGCTGCTCTGGACGACTCCACGACCCTGACCCTGCCCTCGGAAGCAGGGCGCGGCGTCTCGGTCACCCTGTACCGCGACGTGGATCTCGACCCGGCCGGCTGACGGGACCGGCCGGCCTTCGCCGGGCCCCGCGGAGCCCGGCGAGGCGGGTGCCCCGTGGGCGCGCCACGGGGCACCCGCCGCCGTGCCGCGGCCGTCCCTGTCCTCGGCGCCGGCGCCTAGGCCGGACGGGCGTCCTTCGGCCCGGTCGCGGCCACCGGGGCGGCATCGGGCAGCTGCGCCTTCGCGGTGCCGCTGAAGGTGAAGTTGCGGGCCCGGCCCTCGCCCTCGACGTCGACCAGCACGATCTGACCGGCCTTGAGCTCGCCGAAGAGGATCTTCTCCGACAGCGAGTCCTCGATCTCCCGCTGGATGGTGCGCCGCAGCGGGCGCGCCCCCAGGACGGGGTCGAAGCCGTGTTCGGCGAGCAGCTGCTTCGCCACGGGCGTGAGCTCGATGCCCATGTCCTTGTCGCGCAGCCGCTCGTCCACCCCGGTGATCATCAGGTCGACGATCCGGACGATCTCCTCCGGCGTGAGCTGGTGGAAGACGATGACGTCGTCGACCCGGTTGAGGAACTCCGGCCGGAAGTGCTGCTTGAGCTCCTCGGTGACCTTCGCCTTCATCCGGTCGTACGAGCTGTCCGCCTCACTGTTCGCGGAGAACCCCAGGTTGACGCCCTTGGCGATGTCGCGGGTGCCGAGGTTGGTGGTCATGATGATCACGGTGTTCTTGAAGTCGACCACGCGCCCCTGGGCGTCGGTCAGCCGGCCGTCCTCGAGCACCTGCAGCAGCGAGTTGAAGATGTCCGGGTGCGCCTTCTCGACCTCGTCGAAGAGGACCACGGAGAACGGGCGCCGCCGCACCTTCTCGGTGAGCTGACCGCCCTCCTCGTAGCCCACGTAGCCAGGCGGCGAGCCGAACAGCCGCGACACCGTGTGCTTCTCGGAGAACTCGCTCATGTCGAGCTGGATTAACGCGTCCTCGTCGCCGAAGAGGAACTCCGCGAGCGCCTTGGACAGCTCGGTCTTGCCGACCCCCGAGGGGCCGGCGAAGATGAACGAGCCACCGGGGCGCTTGGGGTCCTTCAGTCCCGCCCGGGTGCGGCGGATCGCCTTCGAGAGCGCCGCGATGGCGTCCTCCTGGCCGATGATCCGCTTGTGGAGCTCGTCCTCCATGTGCAGCAGCCGGGAGGTCTCCTCCTCGGTCAGCTTGAAGACGGGGATGCCCGTCGCGGTCGCCAGGACCTCGGCGATCAGCTCGTCGTCGACCTCGGCGACCACGTCGAGGTCGCCTGCCTTCCACTGCTTCTCCCGCTCGGACTTCTGGGCGATGAGCTGCTTCTCGGAGTCGCGCAGCGCCGCGGCCTTCTCGAAGTCCTGCGCGTCGATCGCGGACTCCTTCTCCCGCCGGACACCGGCGATCCGCTCGTCGAACTCGCGCAGGTCCGGCGGCGCCGTCATCCGGCGGATGCGCAGCCGCGAGCCGGCCTCGTCGATGAGGTCGATCGCCTTGTCCGGCAGGAAACGGTCGGAGATGTAGCGGTCGGCCAGCGTCGCCGCCGCCACCAGGGCACCGTCGGTGATCGAGACCCGGTGGTGGGCTTCGTACCGGTCGCGGAGCCCCTTGAGGATCTCGATGGTGTGCGCGAGCGTCGGCTCCTGCACCTGGATCGGCTGGAAGCGGCGCTCCAGCGCGGCGTCCTTCTCGACGTGCTTGCGGTACTCGTCGAGTGTGGTCGCGCCGATCGTCTGGAGCTCACCGCGGGCCAGCATCGGCTTGAGGATGCTCGCCGCGTCGATCGCGCCCTCGGCGGCGCCGGCACCGACGAGGGTGTGGATCTCGTCGATGAACAGGATGATGTCGCCGCGCGTGCGGATCTCCTTGAGGACCTTCTTGAGCCGCTCCTCGAAGTCGCCGCGGTAGCGACTGCCGGCCACCAGGGCGCCCAGGTCGAGGGTGTAGAGCTGCTTGTCCTTGAGCGTCTCGGGGACCTCGCCCTTGACGATGCCCTGGGCCAGGCCCTCGACGACGGCGGTCTTGCCGACGCCGGGCTCACCGATGAGGACCGGGTTGTTCTTGGTCCTCCGGGAGAGGACCTGCATGACCCGCTCGATCTCCTTCTCCCGGCCGATGACCGGGTCGAGCTTGCCCTCCCTCGCGGCCTGGGTGAGGTTGCGGCCGAACTGGTCGAGGACGAGCGACGTCGACGGGGCCTCGGCCTGCGGGCCACCGGCCGTCGCGGCCTCCTTGCCGCCCTGGTAGCCCGAGAGCAGCTGGATGACCTGCTGGCGCACCCGGTTGAGGTCGGCGCCGAGCTTGTCCAGCACCTGGGCGGCCACGCCCTCGCCCTCCCGGATGAGGCCGAGGAGGATGTGCTCGGTCCCGATGTAGTTGTGCCCGAGCTGCAGCGCCTCGCGCAGCGACAGCTCCAGGACCTTCTTGGCCCGCGGCGTGAAGGGGATGTGCCCGGACGGGGCCTGCTGGCCCTGTCCGATGATCTCCTCCACCTGCTGGCGGACGGCCTCGAGCGAGATGCCGAGGCTCTCGAGCGCCTTGGCCGCCACCCCTTCGCCCTCGTGGATGAGGCCGAGGAGGATGTGCTCGGTCCCGATGTAGTTGTGGTTGAGCATCCTGGCCTCTTCCTGGGCCAGGACGACGACGCGCCTCGCGCGGTCGGTGAACCTCTCGAACATCGTCGGCGCTCCTCGTCGGCAGCGGTCTGGGTGTGCCCGGGGCGTTCCCGGCCCGCCGTACCAAGCATGCTAGCCCCGGCGCGGACACCCCTGCTCGACGTCCCGCCGGTCGGTACCGCAGTGACAACCGTCAGTGCAGCACCGGGTGTTCCGCCGGGAGGCACCCGTACGCCACCAGCGAACGGTCCGGCGGTGATCGATGACTAGGCTGCGCGGGTGCCGCAGCCCGCTGCCTCCCTACCCTCCCGTGGCGTCCTCGTCACCGGGGCGTCCCGGGGGATCGGGGCCGCGGTGGCGACAGCCTTCGCCGCCCGGGGCGACCGCGTGGCCGTGCACTACCGCGGCTCCCGTGACCGGGCGGAGGAGGTGCTCGCCGGGCTGGCCGGAGGGGGGCACGTCCTCGTCCGGGCCGACCTCGGCGACCCCGACGCCGTTCCGCCGATGGTCGATGCCGCGATCGACGCCCTGGGACGGGTCGACGTCCTCGTCAACAACGCCGCCGTCTACGACGACGACCCCGCCGCCACGGACCGGCGGCTCGGCCACCGCCTGGCCGACACCCCGTACGAGGCGTGGGTGGTGGCCTGGCGGCGGACCGTCGAGGTCAACCTGCTGGGCACGGCCAACGTCACCCACTGCGTGGCCCGGCACATGATCGACACGGAACCCGCCGACGGGGTCCCGCGGGGTCGGGTGGTCAACGTCGGCTCGCGGGGGGCATTCCGCGGGGAGCCGCGCGTTCCCGCCTACGGCGCCACCAAGGCGGGGGTGCACTCATTGGGCCAGTCGCTGGCGCGCGACCTGGGGTCGGCGGGCATAGCGGTGACGTCCGTCGCGCCCGGCTTCGTCGCGACCGAGATGGCGGAGGCGACCCTCGCCGGGCCGCGCGGCGACGAGGTGCGGTCACAGAGCCCGTTCGGCCGGGTGGCGGAGGCGGCCGAGGTGGCCGCGGCCGTGCTCTACCTGGCCTCCCCCGAGGCCGAGTGGGCCTCCGGCGCGGTGCTGGACCTCAACGGCGCCTCCTACCTGCGCTGACCGCCCCCGAATGACCACGTTCACCACCCTTGTCGGGGCTTCACCAGGGGTGCGCACCTCGTGATGGCACCAGCAGCCTCGTGGTGGCCGGTGGATGCGGGTCCCAGGAGGCGACGGGCGTCATGTGCCCTGACGACGGGCTCGGGCAGCCACGAGGACAGCGGTTCCGAGCAGGCCCAGGAAGGCGACGCCCGCGATGACAGCGCCGGTACCCGCGCTGGTGCCCTGGCCGGCGGGGACACCGGTCGGTACCGGCTTGGCGGTCGTCGGGGTCGGCTCCGGCTCGGGGGCACAGTCACCCTCGTCCGTCTCGCCCACCTCGTACTCCACGATGAGGAGCTCGAGCTCCTCGTTCGACGCACCCGCTGCGTACACGACCGTGACGACACCAGCAGTGATCTCGAGGTCGAACGGGCCGAGCAGCGACGACCCGTCCCCACTGAAGAGCAGCTCGGCCTCATACGTCCCCGACGGCACCAGACCGGAAGCCTCGGCGCCGGAGTTGACCTCAGTCAGGACGACTTCGCCGTCCAGGCTCAGGTCTGTCGTCGCAGCCCCGGCGACGTGCCGGAAGACCAGGGCGCCGTTGCCCGTGCACGTGGGGTCGACCGGATCGACGAAGGAACTGAGCACGAGCTGCACGCCGTCGGCCCCGACGAAGGCGACCAGGGAGACGGCTTCGACGTCCGGTACGGTCACGGTCTCCGGCCCGATGAGCGGATCGGACAGATCGCCCTCGTCGGCTGCGCCGTCGACGACCGTGACCTCGGCCTCGGCGCCGGCAGGCAGCGTCAGCGGGAACGGGTTGTTCTCGCCGTCGAAAGCGAAGTCGTCGATGAGTCGAACGGCACCGTCGCCGAGGTCGGCGTAGACGTCGACGACCGCGCCCGGGAGGCCGTGCACGACGAGGACCTCGACGCCGGCCTGGGCCTGCGCGGGCTGGGCCAGGCCGGCCGGCAGGACGAGCGCCGCTGCGGCGGCCGCGACGAGGCGTCGGTGTACGCCCATGATGCTTCCCCTCGGACGATCGGCACCGCTTCCCCACGGCGCCTGGCGGCGGAACCCTAGCAGCGAGCGAAGGCCGGAAACGCGGACGCCCTGACCGGGCGGCCGTCAGTCGAAGCACCACCCGGACTGCGGGTGCAGGGCCTCGATCTCCGCCTGGACGCCGGCGAAGAGCACCAACGGGCTGTCCGGCCCGACGTCCGGCCCGGGGGCCCAGAAGGCAAGCGCGGCATCGCCCTGGGGCACCACGTAGAGCGTGACGTCGCGCGGCGTGGACGACAAGACGCGCGTCTGCACCCGGTCGCCGTACGCCCGGGTCACGTCGGCCACACTGCTGCGTGCCGTGATGCCCCCGGGGGTGGTCACCTGGGGGTCCGTCGTGGTGAACGTCGTGAAGCTCCCGCCGGGCGGAGTCCCGGCGAAGCACCCGGCTCCGTCGATCCCGGTCACCTCCACGAAGTCCCCCGGCGCCTCGGCGTCGCCCAGGTGGACCGTTGCCACCCCGGTGGCCTCCACCTGCTGCGCTGTCATCCCGAACCAGAGGGGTCCGATCCCGGAGGCACGCAGCTCGGTGACCGAGGGTGGTCCCTCCGTGGTCAACCGGGCCCACTGGGTAGGACCGAACCAGCCGTCGGGAACGTCGTCCATCAGCAGCTGGACCGCTCGGACGTTGGCCGCGTCGGCCTCGGAGAACTCGGCAGACGGCTCGTAGTCACCGCCCACCGGGTAGGCCGCACCGCCGAGCCAGACCAGGAACCGCTCGCCCATGACGGGGAAGCAGGGGTGGGTCGCCCCGACGGTGAAGTACTCACGCCCGGGTGCGGCGGTGCAGTCCGCCGTCGCCGGGGGCTCGGCCTCGCCGGGCTCGTCCGGCGGCTCCGGCGCCGGGACGGCTTCGTCCGTCGGCCCGGGAGCCGGCTCCGCGGAGGGGGCGACCGGCTCAGGCGTGGCCACGTCGTCGGAGTCGGATCGGGCGAGCCACACGGCGGCCGCCACGGCGACGGCGAGGACGACGGCAGCGACCAGCACGAACCAGAGCCGGCGACGGCGAGGGTGATGCTGCTCGGGCGCACCCGGAGGGGTCAGCGTGGTGGTCATGACCGTTCGCCTCCACCATCGACGCTACTCGGGCGTCGCCTGTCGCACATGAGGCCCAAGACCCCACTCCGAGTGGATTCCCGACGGGGTGCCCGCCGTGGTAGGCAGGCCCGGCGAAGGAACCCCGGACGAGGACGGACGAGCGCATGGGTGACGTGGCCGTGGTCATGGGCGCGGGGCCGAGGCTCGGTCGCGCGGTGGCGACCGCCCTCGCCCGCCGGGGCGCCGCCGTCGCCCTGCTGGCGCGCTCGGCGGCGCGGCTCGCGGAGCTGGCCGGCGAGGTGGGAGCAGCCGGTCCCGGGCGTGCGCTGCCGGTCGCCGTCGACCTCGCCGACGAGGAGTCCGTCCGCACGGCCTTCGCGATGGTGCGCCAGGAGCTGGGCGACCCCACCGTCGTCGTCCACAACCCCTCCGTGACGATCGAGGGGGCCGCCACGACGACGCCGTACGGAGCGCTGATGTCGGCCCTGCGGACCAGCCTCGGGTCCCTGCTCGTGGCCGCACAGGAGGTGGCCCCCGCGATGCGAGCCGCCGGCCGGGGGACGATCGTCGCGACCGGCTCCCAGGCCGCCCTGGCCGGCTCCACCTGGTCGGCCGCCGTCGGGATCCAGAAGGCGGCGGTGCGTAACCTGGCGCTGTCGCTCGCCGCGGAGCTGGGCGGAGCGGGTGTCCACGTGGCCACGGTGACGGTCATGGGATCGCTGGGCCGTCCGGGCTTCGAGGTCGACGCGATCGCGGAGGAGTACACCCGGCTCGTCGACGAGACCGGCGGCCCGCCCGACCGGTGGCGCACCGACGTGGCCTGGCACGCCGGCGGTGCCCGGTGACCGGCGTCGACGACGTCTGGCTGGCGGCGGAGTGCGACCGTCTCCTCGACTTCGCGGCGGCCTCGCGCCACCCTGACGGGGGCTTCGCGTGGCTCGACCAGCAGGGCCGGCCGGAGCTCGACCGGCCCGTGGAGACCTGGATCACCTGCCGGATGACCCACGTCTTCTCCGTCGCCGACCTGATGGGCCGCCCCGGCGCGAGCGAGCTCGCCGACCACGGCGTCTCCTGCCTCACCGACGGCATGCTGCGCGACGACGAGCACGAGGGCTGGTACGCCGCCGCGACTCCCGAAGGCCCGACCGTTCCGGACAAGCGGGCCTACGAGCACGCCTTCGTCGTGCTGGCCGCGAGCAGCGCCACCGCAGCCGGGCGGCCGGGCGCCGAACGGCTGCTGGCCGTCGCCCTCGACGTCCTGGACCGCCGGTTCTGGCGCGAGGCCGACGGGATGCTCGTCGACGTCTGGGACCGCACCTGGACCGACCTCGAGCCCTACCGGGGCGTCAACGCCAACATGCACGGCGTCGAGGCGCTCCTCGCCGCCGCGGACGTGACCGGCGAAGACGCCTGGCGGTCGCGGGCCGCCCGCGTGACCGAGCGGGTCGTCCACGGCTGGGCCCGGGAGCACTCGTGGCACCTGCCCGAGCACTTCGACCCGTCCTGGCGGCCGCTGCCCCAGTACAACGCCGACGACCGCGCCCACCCGTTCCGCCCGTACGGCGTGACGATCGGCCACCTGCTCGAGTGGTCGCGCCTGGCCCTCCACCTGCGTGCGGCGACGGGAGCCACGGCCCCGGGTTGGCTGCTGGACGACGCCGTGGACCTCTTCGAGACCGCCGTACGGGAGGGGTGGTCGGTCGACGGCGCCGAGGGGTTCGTCTACACGGTGGACTGGGACGGCACGCCGGTGGTCCGCGACCGCCTGCACTGGGTGGTCGCCGAGGCGATCGCCGCCGCCTCCGCCCTCCACGAGGCGACCGGTGAGCCCCCCTTCGCCAGCTGGGCCGCGACCTGGTGGGACCACGCGGACCGGCTCTTCGTCGACCGCGACGGCGGTTCCTGGCACCACGAGCTCGACCCCGGCAACCACCCGGCGGCGTCGGTGTGGCCGGGCAAGCCCGACGCGTACCACGCCGTCCAGGCCACCCTGCTGCCGCGGCTGCCACTCTCGCCGACCCTGGCCACCGCCGTGGCCCGCGGGCTCCTGCGGGGGTGAGACGACCATCCGCCCCCGGACCGGGTCCGGGGGCGGATGCGCGATCTGCCGACGTACGGGGGGCCGCTCAGGAGTGGGCGGCCTCGTACTTCGCGACGACCTCGGCAGGGATGCGGCCGCGGTCGGACACCTTGAGGCCCTGCTCCTTGGCCCAGGTGCGGATCACGGCGGTGTCGGTGCCGGAGCGGGACGAGCCCCGCCCCCGGCCACCACGGGCGCGCCCGCCGACCCGGCGGGCCGCACCCACGTACGACGCGAAGGAGTCGCGCATCTTCGCGGCGTTCTTGCTCGACAGGTCGATCTCGTAGCTGACCCCGTCGAGGGAGAAGCTGACCGTCTCGTCGGCCGTCGCCCCGTCGAGATCGTCGACGAGCAGGACCTGGACCTTCTGCGCCATCGCAGACTTCCTTTCCGACAATGGGCTGCGCCAGGGGATTGTGCGCGCGTCCATGAAAACGCACTCATGTCGCTTCCGCAATACCTGGGAATGGGCTTGTCAGAATCGTAACAACATCCGGGTGTTGCCCAGGGTGTTCGGCTTGACCCGGTCCAGCTCCAGGAACTCCGCTACGCCCTCGTCGTAGGACCGGAGAAGCTGAGCGTACACGTCGGGTTCGACCGGCGTTCCCTCGAGCACCTCGAATCCGTGCCGCGAGAAGAAACCCACCTCGAAGGTGAGGCAGAACACCCTCGAGATCCCGAGGTCCGCCGCAGATCCGAGCAGGCGGTCGAGCAGGGCGGAGCCCACGCCCCGACTACCCCGCCACAGCGGATCCGTGGCCAGGGTGCGCACCTCGGCGAGGTCTTCCCACATCACATGCAGCGCTCCGCAACCGATCACGTCGCCCCCCGCCTCGGCGACGCCGAACTCCTGGACGTCCTCGTAGGGGGTGACCGTCTCCTTCGACAGGAGGATGCGGTCGTCGGAATAGGCGTCCACGAGCCGCCGGACGTGGCGCACATCGGACGTGCGGGCGCGGCGTACCTCGTATTCAGCAGATGTCGACATTCACGGCTTCACGAGAGGGAACAGGACGGTCTCCCTGATGTTGCGCCCGGTGAGCAGCATGAGCAACCGGTCGATTCCCATGCCCATTCCGCCCGAAGGCGGCATGGCGTACTCCAGGGCCCGCAGGAAGTCCTCGTCGACGGCCATCGCCTCGTGGTCACCGCCCGCCGCGAGCAACGACTGGGCCTCGAGGCGCTCTCGCTGCACGACCGGGTCGACCAGCTCGGAATAGGCGGTCGCGATCTCGGCGCCGAAGGCGACCAGGTCCCAGCGTTCGGCCAGTCGCGGGTCCCGCCGGTGCTGCCTGGTCAACGGCGACACCTCGGTCGGGAAGTCGGTGTAGAAGGTCGGCTCCGTGGTCCGGTCCTCGACCAGGCGCTCGTACAGCTCCAGCAGCACGGCGCCCCGCGGCCACCCGGGCTGGTACGGCACGCCGGCCCGGTCGCTCAGCTTGCGCAGCTCGTCGAGCGTCGTGTCGGGGGTGACCTGCTCGCCGAGAGCCGCCGAGACGGCCTCGTCCACCGACGTCACGGGCCAGTCGCCGGAGAGGTCGTGCTCGGTGACCCGGCCCTCGTGGTCGATCCTCCGGGCCACCGGCTCACCGTAGGCGGCGGTGGCTGCCGCCTGGACCAGCTCCTGGGTCAGCACGCGCATCGTGCCGTAGTCGCCGTAGGCCTCATAGGCCTCGAGCATCGTGAACTCGGGGTTGTGCGAGGAGTCGGCGCCCTCGTTGCGGAAGTTGCGGTTGATCTCGAAGACCTTCTCGAGCCCGCCCACGAGGAGCCGCTTGAGGAAGAGCTCCGGCGCGATCCGGAGGAAGAGGTCCATCGCGTACGCGTTGATGTGCGTCCGGAACGGCCGCGCGTTGGCGCCGCCGTGGACGACCTGGAGCATCGGGGTCTCGACCTCGGTGAAGCCGCGCTCCTGCATGGACTCGCGGATCGACCGCACCACCGTGGACCGGGTCCGGACCATGTCGCGGGCCTCGGCGTTGACGATGAGGTCGACGTAGCGCCGGCGCACGCGCGTCTCGGGGTCGGTCAGCCCCCTGTGCTTCTCGGGGAGCGGGCGCAGGCACTTGGCGGTGACCGCCCAGGAGTCGACCATGACCGACAGCTCGCCGCGGCGGGACGTCACGACCTCGCCCTCCACTCCGACGTGGTCGCCGAGGTCGACGTCGTGCTTCCAGGCGTCCAGCGACTCCGCGCCGACCCGGTCCAGGCTGATCATCACCTGCAGGTCGCCCGTTGCGTCGCGAAGCGTGGCGAAGCAGAGCTTGCCGGTGTTGCGGGCCAGCATGACCCGGCCGGTGACACCCACCCGGTGACCGGTGGACGTGTCGGGAGGGAGGTCCGGGTGCGCAGCCCTGATCTCGGCGACGGTGGCGGTCCGGGGGAACCCGACGGGGTAGGGCTCGACGCCCTGCTCCAGCATCCGGTCGCGCTTCTCGCGGCGCACCCGCATCTGTTCGGGCAGGTCGTCCGCGTGCCCGTGATGCCGGCTCATGGGGCGCCAGTCTAGGGAGGGGGGTCGGGCCTCGACGGGGATGCACCGGTGGTGCCACCCTCGACCCAGGAGGTGGGCGACATGGGTGACGTGCGCGTCGTGGACCGCGGCCAGCGGGAGATCGTGGTGTTCCTCGCCGGGGCCGTGGACGGCTCCATGCGAGCGGCCCTGGACCAGGCGGTGGAGGAGGTCGACGCCCTGGAGCACCTCAACCTGCTCGACCGGGCGATCGTCGACATGCACGCCGTGGAGGCCATGGACAGCGCCGGCATCGACTTCCTGCACGCGCTGGCCGAGCGTGGCCGGCGGCACGGCTTCGACCTGCAGATGTCCGCGCTCTCGGGAGCTGCGCACCGGGCGCTCGAGCACGGGGGCTGGTCGTTCGCCGAGCACAGCCCGCCGTCGCCGACGGACCGGTAGGTGCGTCCCGGTCCGGCCCCGACGTCAGGCGTTCCGGTCGTGCACCAGCCGCAGGCCGATCAGGGTCAGCCAGGGTTCCCAGCGGTCGACGGTCCGTGACTCGTCGACCACCAGCCCGGCCAGGCCGCCGGTCGCGACCACCGTGATCTCGTCGAGTCCCAGCTCGAGTTCGGCCGCCATCCGCTCGACGATCCCGTCCACCTGGCCGGTGAACCCGTACAGCGCCCCTGACTGCAGCGCCTCCACGGTGTTCTTGGCGATCACCGTACGGGGGCGGACGAACTCCACCTTGCGCAGCTGCGCGCCCGCCTCGCCGAGGGCGTCGAGCGAGACGCCGATCCCCGGCGCGATGGCGCCTCCCACGTACTCGCCCTTGCGCGACACCACGTCGAAGGTGGTCGCGGTGCCGAAGTCCACGACGATGCAGGGGCCGCCGAACAGGTGCACCGCCGCCAGCGCGTTGACGATCCGGTCCGTGCCGACCTCGCGCGGGTTGTCCATGAGGACGGGAACGCCGGTACGGACGCCGGGCTCCACCACCACGGACGGCACTGAGCCGTAGTAGCGCGCCACCATGTCCCGCATCTCGTGCAGCACCGCGGGGACCGTCGAGCACAGCGAGATGCCCGTCACGACCTCGTCGCCGTCCTCGTGGTGCTGCGAGAGCAGACCGCGCAGCAGCACCATCATCTCGTCGGCTGTGCGCCGCTCGTCGGTGGCGACGCGCCAGTGCTCGACCACCCGGATGTCCTCGGTCGGGCCGTCCAGGAGCCCGAGCACCGTCTGGGTGTTGCCGACGTCGATCGCGAGCAGCACTCAGTTCACCCCCCGGAGGTCCAGGCCGATGTCCAGCACCGTGGCCGAGTGCGTGAGTGCTCCCACGGCGAGGTAGTCGACGCCGGTCTCCCCGTACGCGCGGGCGTTGTCCAGCGTCAGCCCGCCGCTCACCTCCACCCGCGCGCGCCCGCCCACCGCGGCGACCCCCTCGCGGACCTGTGCGGGCGACATGTTGTCCAGCAGGACCAGCGAGGCGCCGGCTCCGGCCGCCTCCACCGCCCCTGCGACGTCGTCGACCTCGACCTCGACGGGCACGCCCGGGAAGCGGTCGACGACCAGGCGGTACGCGGCGGCGACGCCTCCGGCCGCCACGACGTGGTTGTCCTTGATCAGGGCGGCGTCGAACAGCGACATGCGGTGGTTCTCGCCGCCCCCGCAGCGCACGGCGTACTTCTCCAGCGGCCGCAGCAGGGGCGTCGTCTTGCGGGTGTCGCGGACCACCGCCCCCGTGCCATCCAGCACGTCGGCCCAGCGCCTGGTCGCCGTGGCGACCCCCGAGAGGTGGCACAGGAGGTTGAGCGCGGTGCGCTCGCCGAGCAGGAGGGCCCGGGTCGGCCCGGTGACCGTCAGCAGCACGGTGCCGCGCTCGACGCGGTCGCCGTCCGCGACCGGCCGGTCGACCTCCAGCACCGCCCCCGCCGCGCAGGTCAGCACGGCCTCGGCCACCGGGAGACCCGCCACGACCCCGTTGGCGCGGGCCACGAGTTCGGCTCTCGCCCGCTGGTCGGCCGGCACCGTCGCCTCGCTCGTGACGTCGATCCCGCCGTCGAGGTCCTCGTCCAGCGCCGCACGCGCCAGCTCCTCGACGTACGCGGGGTCGAGCCCGGCCCCGTGCAGGCGGGCGTCCAGCTCGGGCGGGAGGCTCATCGACCCTCCCCGGTCGTCACCGGCAGTGGCCGGTAGTCGGTGCGGACCTCGCCACCGGCGTCCAGGAGCGTGACGAGGTGGCCGAGCCAGTGCTCGTCGTCACGCTCGGGGTGGTCCTCGCGCCAGTGCCCCCCGCGGGTCTCCTCCCGCAGGGCGGCGTGCCGGGCCAGCACGGCCCCGACCTGGTGCAGGTTGGTGGTCTCCCACGCCTCGGTCGTCGGCTCCTGGCTGGGCCGCTCCTCGGCCAGCCGGGCCAGCCGGCTCTCCGCGGTCGCCAGGCTCTCCCCCGTACGGAGGACGCCGGCACCGGCGGTCATCGCACCCTGGACGAAGAGCCGGGCGTCGGGCGCCAGCAGGCCGGCCGGACCGCCGCGTTCCACCGGCTCGGCCTGGGGCGGCAGGTCCCCGCCGACGATGTCGAGGGCGATCCGGTGCCCGTAGACGAGGCCCTCGAGGAGGCTGTTGGAGGCCAAGCGGTTGGCGCCGTGCACGCCGGTGCAGGAGACCTCGCCGCAGGCGTACAGGCCGGGGACGGCGGTGCGGCCGGCGAGGTCGGTCCGGACGCCGCCGCTCGCGTAGTGCTGGGCGGGTGCGACGGGGACCAGGTCGGTGGCGGGGTCGAAGCCGTACGAGCGGCAGCTGGCCACGATCCCCGGGAACCGTTCCTCCAGGAAGGCGTCACCCAGGTGGCGGGCGTCGAGCCAGACGTGCTCGGCCCCGGTCTCGTGCATGGCGGTGAGGACTCCCTTGGCGACGACGTCCCGCGGCGCCAGGTCTGCCAGCTCGTGCCGTCCGGCCATGAACCGGCGGCCCTCCACGTCGCGCAGGACGGCGCCCTCCCCACGCACTGCCTCGGAGATCAACGGCTGCTGGCCCTTGGCAGCCCGCCCCAACCACAGCACGGTCGGGTGGAACTGCACGAACTCCAGGTCGGCCAGCTCGGCGCCGGCCCGCAGCGCGGCGGCCATGCCGTCGCCGGTGGCGACGGGCGGGTTGGTCGTGGAGGCGTAGACCTGGCCCAGCCCCCCGGTGGCCAGGACGAGGGCCCGGCCGAGCGCGGCACCGACGCCGTCGCGGGCACCCTCGCCGATGACGTGCAGGGTGACGCCGCACGCCCGCCCGTCGGCTGCTGTGAGCACGTCGATGACGAGCGCGTGCTCGACCACCTCGATGGAGGGGTCGTCGTGCACCTCGCGCAGCGCCTCCAGGAGCGCGCGCTGGATCTCCCGGCCGGTGGCGTCGCCCCCGGCGTGCGCGATCCGGTGCCGAAGGTGGCCACCCTCGCGCGAGAGCGCGATGGTGCCGTCGGGAGCGAGCTCGAAGGCCGCACCCAGGGCGACGAGCTCGCGGACCCGGCGCGGGCCCTCGGTGACCAGGGCTCGCACGGCCGTCTCGTCGCAGAGTCCGGCCCCCGCCACGAGGGTGTCGGCCAGGTGCTGCTCCGGGCTGTCCTCCGGGTCGAGCGCCGCGGCGATGCCGCCCTGCGCCCAGGCCGTGGACCCGGCGTCGAGCCGCGTCTTCGTGACGAGGAGAACGCGCCCGGCCTTGCGGGCCTCGAGGGCCACCGTGAGCCCGGCGATCCCGCTGCCTACCACGACGACGTCGGCCCGGGTGGTCCAACCGGGTGCGGGGGCGGCGAGCCGCCGGGGCAGCGTGAGGGTCACCGCGCGACGGTAGCGCCAGGCCCCGCGCCCGGGGTGGCCGACCGGGTGGGGGCCAGGGCGACCCCAGCATTGTCGATCAGCCGCGTGCCGCCGACCCGGGCGGCTACCAGCAGCCGTGCGTACCCGGAGGCCGGGGCCGGACCGAGGACCGGGTCGCGCAGCTCGAGGTAGTCGACGTCGAGCCCCTCGGCCGCGTGCAGCACCTGCCGCGCGGCCGCCAGCACGGCCGCCCCCCCGTCCGTCGCTGCCGCCTCCCCCGCGCGCAGCGCCGCCGACAGGCTCGTCGCCTGTGTCCGCTGCTCCGGCGTCAGGTAGCGGTTGCGGCTGGACAGTGCGAGGCCGTCGGGTTCGCGCACCGTGGGGACGCCGACGATCTCGTACGGCCAGTCGAGGTCGAGCACCATGCGCCGGACGAGCGTCAGCTGCTGGTAGTCCTTCTCACCGAAGACGGCGTACCTGGGGAGCACCAGGTGCAGCAGCTTGCCGACGACCGTCAGCACTCCGGAGAAGTGGCCGGGCCGGGCGGCCCCCTCGAGCACGTCGCCGAGCGGTCCCGGGTCGATACGGACGAGGGGCTCACCGTCGGGGTACATCTCAATCCCGTCCGGGGCGAAGACCGTGTCCACGCCCTCGCGTGCACACAGGTCGAGGTCGGCCTCGAGGGTGCGGGGGTAGCGGTCCAGGTCCTCACCCGCCCCGAACTGGAGGGGGTTGACGAAGACCGTGACCGTCACGCCGCCGTCCGCGCCGACGGTATCTCGGGCCGCCCGCACCAGCCCGGCGTGGCCCTCGTGCAGGGCGCCCATCGTCATCACGACCGCCGTCTCGGGCGCGTCGTCCGCGAGCTGGGCCTCGAGCAGCTCGTCCCGGGTCCGGAGGAGCCGGGGTTCCGTCACGTACGGGCCTCGTGGGCGGGGACCGCGAGCGCGTCGAGCAGCGGCTCGGCGTCCGTGGCCCGGAGCCGGCCGGCCGCCAGGGCCCGTGCGGCCGTGCGACGGGCCAGCGCCACGTAGGTCCCGGCGGCCTCGGGCGCGACCCGGGCGATCTCCTCGACGTGGGTGGCCACCGTGCCCGCGTCCCCGCGCGCGACCGGACCGGTGAGCGCGGCGTCCCCCGACCGGAGGGAGTTGTCCAGCGCCGCGGAGAGCAGCGGGGCCAGGCTCGCGGCGGGGTCGTCCACCCCGGCGGCCCGGAGCAGGTCCAGCGCGTCGGCGACCAGGGTGACCAGGTGGTTGGCGCCGTGGGCGAGCGCGGCGTGGTAGAGCCCGCGGGCCTCCTCCGCCACGCGCACCGGCTCGGAGCCCATCTCCACGACCAGCGCCTCCGCCACCGGCCAGAGCGGCTCCGGTGCGGTCACGCCGAAGGTCGCGCCGGGCAGGCGCTCCAGGTCGACGGCCGTGCCGGTGAACGTCATGGCGGGGTGCAGCGCGAGCGGCAGCGCTCCGGCGCGGGTGGCCGGGTCGAGCACCGCGGTGCCGAACCGGCCGCTCGTGTGCACGAGCAGCAGGCCGGGCCGGACGGCGTCGGTGGCGACGAGCCCCTCGACGAGTCCGGGCAGGGGGTCGTCGGGGACGGAGAGCAGGACGAGGTCGGCGACCTCCAGCACCTGGGCGGGGCTGCGCAGCGGGACACCGGGCAGGAGCTCGGCGGCCCGCGAGCGGCTGGCGTCCGAGACACCGTAGGCCGCCACGACGCGATGGCCCGCGCGGGACAGGGCGGCTCCGAGGACTGCACCGACGCGTCCGGTGCCCACGACGCCGACGCGCAGCCGGGCAGGGGTGTCGGCAGGGGTCGCTGCCATGGCCAGTCCTTTCCGTTCCAGTCCCTCGCGGGTACCGGACGTACTCGACACGGTCGTCTCTCGTGCACGGTACAACGTCGGCGGACACTCGGGCCTTCCGTCGTGACCGAGGTCACGGTGCCATCGGGCCCGGAGGCGCCCGGCACGGCGTGGGGTCCGATCCCGCGGTCCGGTGATAGACCTGCCCCGACGTTGGCCAGGTCTGCATGATCGCTGAGGAGGCACTCGTGCCAGGTCCGTCGAGGCGGTCGGTGGCCGCCGTCGTCGCTCTCGCGGTCGTCGCCCTGATCACCGGCTGCGGTGAGGACGGACCGTCGCTCCCGGCCTTGCCGACCGAGCTGCCGACCGAGCTGCCGACCGAGCTGCCGACGGTGGATGTCCCGTCGCCGGACATCACGGCCGAGCTGCCCACGCTGCCGACCAGGCCACCACGCCCCACCGACGACCCGGTGCAGCCGACCCAGCCCACGCAGGAACCGCCGCAGCCGACCGAGCAGCCGACCCCACTCCCCACGACGGCGGCTCCTGTCCTCCCGCCGACCCAGGAGGCCGGTCCGACCCAGGTCTCGGAACCCACGCCGGGCGCCACGCCGACGCCGACTGCAACCGACACAACGGCGGCCACGGCGCAGGAGGAGGGGATTCCGTGGTGGGTGTGGCTCCTCGCGGCCCTGGTGCTCGCCGCTGTCGTCGCGCTCCTGGTGGTCTGGAACCGGCGGCGCGCCGCGCTGGCCGCCTGGGACGGCCGGCTGACCTCGGCCGTCGGCGAGATGCGCTGGGTCGAGGGATCGCTGGTCCCCGCGGTCCTCCTGGCCGGGACGGTGGCCGAGGGGACGGCGGTGTGGGCGGCCGGCCGGCCCCGGGTGCTGGCGATCGACGAGGAGCTGTTCGGCCTCGCCTCCTCGGCGCCGGACGACGAGCGGCGGGGCCGCGCGTCGCTGCTTCGCGAGCGGCTCGGTGGCCTGACCTCGGCCGTGGACGCGGACACGGCCACCGACGCCTACGCGGACGCCGAGGGCTTCCGGGCACGTCGCGGCGCGATCGAGCAGGCCCGCGCCGACCTGCTCGCCACGCTCGAGGCGGCCACGACGCCCGACTTCGGCGCCTGATCGGTCCGCGTAGGCTCGGTCGTCGTGCACCACGCTGGGCTGCCCACCTGGCGCGAGGCCTGGTGGGAGGCGCTCTACGGCCGCGACGGGTTCTACCGGCGCGAGTCCCCCGGTGCCCACTTCCGTACGTCCGTGCACACGTCGGTGCTCTTCGCGCGGGCGCTCGTCCGGCTGGCCCGGGCAGCCGGCCTGCACCGCGTCGTGGACGTCGGAGCCGGCGGTGGCGAGCTGCTGGCCCAGGTCGCCCGCCTCGAACCTGGCTGGGAGCTGCTCGGTGCCGACCTCGCAGCGCGTCCGAGTGACCTGCAGCCCCAGGTCGGCTGGTGCACCGCGACGCCGGTCGGCACGACCGGTGCCCTGGTCGTCGCGAACGAGTGGCTCGACGTCGTGCCGTGCGAGGTCGTGCAGGTGGACGGTGGCGGCGTCGTACGAGTGGTGCACGTCGACCCGGTCACCGGCGAGGAGTGCCTGGGAGCCGAGGTGGACGAGTCCGCGGCCGCCTGGCTGTCGGACTGGTGGGACCTCACCGGGACTCCTACCGGCACGCGGGCGGAGGTCGGCACGGACCGTGACCGCGCCTGGGCCGGCGTGGTGGGTTCGGTCTCGGGGTGCGTGCTGGTGGCGATGGACTACGCGCACCGGCGTGGCGGCCGACCCGCCGACGGCAGCCTCGCGGGCTACCGTGCCGGCCGGCTCGTCGACCCGGTGCCCGACGGCTCCTGCGACTTGACTGCACACGTGGCCATGGACTCGTGTGCCGCGGCCGGCTCGGCCGCCGGTGCGACCGCGTCGCTGCTCACCACGCAGCGCCCGGCCCTGCACGCTCTCGGCGTGGACGGCCGGCTCCCCTCGTACGGGCTGACGCGGACCGATCCACGGGGCTACGTGTCAGGGCTCGTCCGGGCCGGGGAGGCGGCCGAGCTGCTCCGTCCTGGAGGGCTGGGGGACTTCGGCTGGCTCGTCCAGGCTGTCGGCGTCGACCTGCCCGGCGTGCTCGGTGACGTGGCCGGGACGGGCGATTGACACAGGTGCTACCGGGGCGTCGGTGAGGTCGGGGCGAGCTGCCGACGGCAGCATCCAGCGCTCCGGCGTGTCGGCCCGGCGGGCGGCGCGGGAGCGGTCCGCCTGGGCGAGCACGAACTCCCGGGCCTCGAGGGCGGGGCGGTGCCGCACGACGGCGTCGACCGGGCCCGGCGTGGTGTCCACGTGGGCCGTCGCCAGGCCGAGCCGCCGCTGCAGCGGACCCTGGTGCAGACGGACGCTCTGTGTCTTGGCGTGGGGCACCACTGTGAGGGCCCGGTGCAGCAGGCCCTCGCGCACGACGACGACGCGGCCGTCCACCCCGACGGCGAGCCGTCGCCAGGCGATCGGCGCGAACCACATGGCCGCGCGGGGCGCCGGCGAGAGCGGGACGGTCAGCGGCTCGGCGCCGGGCAGGGCCCGGCCGACGAGGTCGATCGCCGCAGCCGGCGACCCCACGGGCAGCAGGATCGAGGTCGACACCTCACCGCCCGGGGATCCCGCGTAGCCGGCCACGTCGACCTTGACCTGCACCCAGTCGCGGGACCGCCAGAGCAGCGGCTGGTGGATCGCGACGCCCTGCACCCGGCCGGGCGGGACCGTCTGCGCGGTGGTGTCGAGCAGGCCCTTGCGGATCCGCAGGCCGTCGGGCGACTCGGCGATCGTGAAGCCGAAGTTGCGGACGACCTGCTGGTAGAGGGCGCCGACGACGGCGATGAGGCCCGGGAGCATGAGAGGCAGCACGCCGATCGCCATCTCCTGGGGCCCCAGCAGGGCGGCGGCCACGCCCATGGCGACGATGAGCAGCGCGCCGACGACGAAGGTGCCTGACAGCAGCGTGGACACCACGAGGTGGTCGAACGGGACGGACAGGATGGGCCGCTCCGGCGCCTCCGGGGTGGCGGCGTCGATGCCGGCCGCTCGGGCCAGGAGCTCGGCCCGCAACGCCAGGGCGTCGTCGGCGGAGAGGTAGGCCAGCGGTGCCTCGGTGCTGCCTCCCCCGGCGACCTCGAGCCGCAGCTCGCTCACGCCGAGGATGCGTCCCGCGAGCGGCCGGACCACGTCCACCGCCTGGAGGCGGTCCAGCCGGACCCGGCGGGACCGTCGGAACACGATGCCCGACTCGATCCGCAGGTCGCCGCCGTCGATCCCGTACCGGGTGAACCACCAGGAGGCGAGCCCCGCGACGAACCCCACGACCGCGACGACAGGGGCGATGATCGCCAGGCGGACGACCTCGCCCTCGCGGATCGCGTCCTGACCGCCGAACGCCACGGCGGCCACCAGCCACACCCAGCCGCGCAGCAGGGGGGTCAAGGGGTGCAGGCGCCGGAAGTGGACCGGCATGGGCTCGTCGGTCGGCACGAGGTCGTCGGGCCGGTCGGTCACAGCCCCGCCGCTCGGGCCTCGCCGAGCGCGGCCAGCCGGTCGCGGAGCCGGGCCGCCTCGGCGTGCGGGAGGCCGGGGATGCGTGCGTCGGTGGCGGGCGACGCGGTGTGCAGCTGGACGGTCGCCAGGCCGTAGCGCCGCTCCAGCGGACCGGCCTGGACGTCGACGAACTGCATGCGGCCGTACGGGACGACGACGAGGGACTTGAAGAGGAGCCCGTGGGAGATGAGCAGGTCGTCCTCCCGCTCGGCGTAGCCCCACGCGGGCACTTGGCGGCCGATGAGCACCCACCCCCACACGAGGGCGACCACGAAGGGGAGCACCAGCAGCCAGGCCCAGGTCCAGCCCGACAGCACCGCCAGCACCACGACCAGCAGGAGCGGGACGCCGCACGCCACGCTCAGCGAGATGCGGCGCACCGTCGCCAGCCGCGGCGAGACCCGTTGCCAGTGCTCGCCGGGCGGGGCGAAGACCGCGTCCACGCTGTCCACCCTGCCGAGGCTAGCCCGCGGGTGCGACGGCCTCCTCGCCCGGCCTGGCAGACTCGGCGGGGTGACCGAGACCGTCGTGGGGGTGTCGCCCGGGGACCCCGGCGTCGACATGGTCCTCAACATCGGGCCGCAGCACCCGGCGACCCACGGCGTCCTGCGGTTGCGCCTGGTGCTGGACGGCGAGCGCATCCGCTCGTGCGAGCCGGTGATCGGCTACATGCACCGGGGGGCGGAGAAGCTCTTCGAGGTCCGCGACTACCGGCAGATCATCGTGCTGGCCAACCGGCATGACTGGCTGTCCGCCTTCGCGAACGAGCTCGGGGTGGTCCTGGCCGCGGAGCGGATGCTCGGCATGCAGGTGCCCTCCAGGGCGGTGTGGGCCCGGACCCTGCTGGCCGAGCTCAACCGGGTGCTGAACCACCTGATGTTCCTCGGGTCCTACCCGCTCGAGGTCGGTGCCATCACGCCGATCTTCTACTCCTTCCGCGAGCGCGAAGCCCTGCAGCAGGTCATGGAGGAGATCTCCGGCGGCCGCATGCACTACATGTTCAACCGGGTGGGCGGGCTCAAGGAGGACCTGCCGGCCGGGTGGCTCGACCGCGTGGTCGCTGCGGTGTCCGGCGTGCGCTCCCGGCTGCGGGACCTCGAGCGGCTGGTCCTGGGCAACGAGATCTTCCAGGCCCGGACCCGGGGCGTTGGCATCCTGTCGACGGCGCTGGTGCACTCGTACGGGGTGTCCGGCCCGATCGCCCGGGCGAGCGGTGTGGACCTGGACCTGCGCCGGGACGAGCCCTACCTCGCGTACGCCGAGCTGTTCCGACCCGGCGGGCCGGGGCGGGTGGTGACAAGGACCGCGGGCGACAGCTACTCGCGGTTCGAGGTGCTGCTCGAGCAGGTGAAGGTCTCGCTGGACCTGGCGGACGCGTGCGTTGCGCAGCTGCGGGCGCTGCCGCGCGGGCCGATCAACCTCAAGCTGCCCAAGGTGCTCAAGGTGCCCGAGGGACACACCTACTGCTGGACCGAGAACCCGCTCGGCCTCAACGGCTACTACCTGGTGTCGCGGGGCGAGAAGACCCCCTGGCGGCTCAAGCTGCGCTCGGCCTCCTTCAACAACGTCGCCGTCCTCCCGGAGCTGCTCCGCGGGTGCCTGGTGTCCGACATGGTGGCGATCCTGGGGTCGATGTTCTTCGTGGTGGGCGACGTCGACAAGTGAGGCGGGTGCACCACCAGGCTCGTGGGGTCATGACGAGCGTCGACGCCTCGTGATCCCACCACCAGGGTGGTGAACGTGGTCATTCGGCCCTGGGCACGAGCTCCCCGGCCACCACGGGGACGGGGAGGGTGTTGCCGGGCGGGGCGAGCGGGCACGCCCACGCCGGGTCGTAGGCGCAGGAGGGGTTGTAGGCGAAGTTCAGGTCGACGACGAGCACGTCCGGACCCGCGCCCGACGCACCGCCCAGGTCGGCGCCCTTGACGGTGTCGAGCAGGTAGCGCCCGCCCCCGTAGGTCGTGGGCCCGGCGGCCGCGTCCTTGACCGGGACGAAGAGCCCACCGCCGTACGAGCGCAGCCACCAGACGTCCAGCGATCCGAGACCCGGGAGCCGGAGGACGCCCACCCGCTCGAAGGGCACCACGCCGTCGGTCCCGGTGGGCACCTCCCACGCCACCGGCTCGACGTCACGGTCGACCCGGAGCTCGAACCGCAGCGCGGGGTCGTACGGGGCGTACGGCAGGCCCGGGAAGCCCTCCCGGTCCGGCGCCGGTAACGGGCTGGCCGGGTGGGACGCGACGAGCTCGTCGCGTCCCACCCGCCAGATCGCGTGGGCTCCCTCGTGCCCCTCGGTGCCGCGGGCGGCGGCGCGCACCCTGGCGTAGAGCGCGAAGACCCGCCGCCGCCAGTCCAGGACCTCGAGGGCGCTCACCCGCCGATGAGCCCCTGCTCCTCCAGGTAGGCGGTAGCCACGTCGGCCGGCTGCTGGCGCTCCTCGTCGACCTGGGCGTTGAGGGTCGCCAGGTCCTCGGTGGTGAGCACGTCGGCCAGTGAGTCGAGCGCCTCCACGACCGCCTCGTCCTCGGCGGTCTCGGCATTGACCACCGGCACGAGGTTGTCGGCGTTCTGCAGGCCCTGGTCGTCCTCGAGCACCACCAGGCCGAACTGCTCCAGCGTGCCGTCCGTCGAGGCCACCAGGCCCAGGTCGGCGTCGCCGTCGGCCACGGCCTGCTTGACCTGCAGCGTCCCGAAGCCCAGCGGCTCGAGGCTGGCGATCTGGATGCCGTAGACGTCCTCCAGGCCCGGCTGGCAGAACGGCCGGTCGGGGCACTCCTCGGTCGCCGCGAGCACGACCGGCTGGCCGAGCGCGCCGAGGTCGGAGAGCGTGGTCAGCCCGTTGGTGTCCGCGAACTCCTGCGTGACGGCGAAGGCGTTCTGGTCCACGGCCTGCGCCGGTTCGAGCGCCACCAGCCCGGCCTCCTCGGCCAGCGTGCGCAGCGCCTCCATAGTCTCGTCGACGTCGCTGGAGGCGACCGGTTCCGCGTCGGGGCCGTTGGCCTCGCGGTTGAGGTACTCGGCCATCGTGGCGGCGTACTCCGGCACGACGTCGATCTGGCCTTCGACCAGCGCCGGGGCGTAGATCTCCCGGGCGTCGACCGAGCGGATCTCCACGGTGAAGCCGGCGTCCTCGAGCAGCGCCGAGTAGATCTCCTGCATGATCAGCATCTCGGTGAAGTTGGCCCCGCCGACGACCAACGAGCCGCCGCCGGTGGCCTCGCCGCCCGCGGTCTCCTCGGCAGCGCCCTCGAAGGCGTCGTCGTCGCCGCCGCAGGCAGTGAGCACGAGCGAGAGCCCGAGCGCCGCTCCGACGAGAGATGTGCGCAGTCGCATGAGGTGACCACCCTTCCGTCCGGTCCGCCTTCTGTGTCCCGTGGTCCGGGTGGACCACGCGTGTCCGGCGGGCGCCCGTACGGATCACGGGGTGGCGCCCGCTGAGTGAAGTCAACTACCCGGTACCGACAACGTCATCCAGGGGCACAGTCACAAGAGCGTTACGGCTGCGCGGCCGCCACGGCCTCACCCGGCCGGGCGGGCTCGCGAGGGCCCGGTGGCCGGGGGCCGGAACGGTCCCGACCCGCCCGTACCGGGTCGAGCCGCCGCTGCAGGTACTCGAAGGCGAGCTCCACGACCAGCGCCAGCAGGCCCACCAGCAGCGCCCCCGCGACCACCTGGTCCTGGTCCTGCCGCGTGAAGCCGGAGGTGATGATGCGCCCCAGACCGCCACCGGCGACCAGCGCAGCGATCGTCGCCGTCGCCACGATCTGGACCGCCGCGATCCGCACGCCGTTCATGAGCAGCGGTACGGCAAGGGGCAGCTCGACCCGCCTCAGCACCTGCGACCCGGACATCCCCATCCCGGTCGCCGCCTCCACCACCTCGCGGTCGACACCGCGGATCCCCACGTACGTGTTGGTGATGATCGGCGGGATCGCGAAGAGGGTGAGCGCCAGCACGATCGAGACGGTCGACCGGCCGAGCGGCGGCGGGCCGAGCGTGAAGATCGCCAGGAGGGCGAAGGTCGGCACGGCCCGGCCGACGTTGGAGACGTTGATCGCCAGCGCCCCGCCCCGGCCGACGTGGCCGAGCCAGAGCGCGACGGGCAGCGCGATCGCGCAGGCGAGCCCCAGCGAGGCTGCGGTGAGCCCCAGGTGCTCGACCAGCCGAACGGCGACACCGTTCGGCCCCTGCCAGTTGGCCGGGTCGAGCAGCCAGGCGATCGCCCCGGTGAACCAGCCCATCAGGCGTTCGCCCCCCGGCGCCAGGGAGTGGCCACCCGCTGGGCCCCGAGCAGGACGAGGTCGGCGACGACCGCCAGGACGACGCAGAGCACCGAGGCCGTGAACACCTCGGCCTTGAAGAACGAGTTGAGCCCGCGGCTGATCAGGTTGCCCAGGCCTCCGAATCCGACGATGACGCCGATCGTCGTCAGGGCGATCGTCGACACCGCCGCGACGCGGAGCCCGGCGAAGACGCTGGGAAGCGCCAGCGGGAGCTCGACGCCGAAGAGCAGGCGCCCCGGCCCGTACCCCATCCCCCGGGCCGCCTCGCGGACGTCCTCGGGCACGCCGTCGAAGCCGGCCAGGAAGTTCCGCACGAGGATCGTCAGGGAGTACAGCGTCAGGCCGGTCACGACGGTGGCCACCGCCAGACCGGTGAAGGGCAGCAGCAGCGAGAACATCGCCAGCGACGGGATCGTGTAGAGGGCGGTCGAGACCCCGACCACGGGGCCACGGAAGCGCGGCAGCCGGCGGGCGAGCAGCGCCATGGGGAACGCGATGAGGGTCCCCAGGGCCACCGAGACGACCGTGATGAGCACGTGCTCGGACAGGGCCGCGCTGATGTCGGGCCACCGCGTCCGCACGTACTCGGGGCAGATCCATGCGTTGCGCTGCAGGCAGTCCTCGGCGAGGGTGGTCGCGTGCGCAGCGGCGACGATCACGGCGACGACCGTACCGGCGATCCGATGATCCGTCTCGACGGCGTCCGCAAGGAGTACGCCGATGGGACGGTCGCCGTGCACGACCTGACCCTGGACATCCCCCGCGGCTCGCTCGCGACCCTGGTGGGCCCCTCGGGCTGCGGCAAGACGACGACCATGAAGATGGTCAACCGGCTGGTCGAGCCGAGCGCCGGGCGCATCCACGTCGACGGCCGCGACGTCACCCACGTGGACCCCGTCCAGCTTCGCCGAGGCATCGGCTACGTGATCCAGCAGGTCGGCCTCTTCCCACACCGCACGGTGCGGGAGAACGTGGCGACCGTGCCGCACCTCCTGGGCTGGGACCGGGGGCGCGCCAAGGCCCGCGCACGCGAGCTCATGGAGCTCGTGGGGCTCGACCCCGACCTACACGGGCCGCGCTACCCGCACGAGCTGTCCGGCGGCCAGCGTCAACGCGTCGGCGTGGCGCGGGCACTGGCTGCCGACCCGCCCGTGCTGCTCATGGACGAGCCGTTCGGCGCGGTCGACCCCGTCGCACGTGAGCGGCTGCAGGCGGAGTTCCTTCGCCTGCAGTCGGAGCTGCACAAGACGATCCTCTTCGTCACGCACGACATCGAGGAGGCGGTGCGGATGGGCGACCGCATCGCCGTCTTCCGCCAGGGCGGGCACCTCGAGCAGTACGACACGCCGGCGAGCGTGCTCGGGACTCCTGCCACGCCGTTCGTGGCCGACTTCGTGGGCGCCGACCGCGGCCTCAAGCGGCTCTCCGTCACGCCGGTGATCGAGTCCGACCTCGAGCTCCCCGTCGTCGTGGGCACCGACCAGCCGCTGGCCGAGGCGGGCGAGGTGCTGCGCCGCGCCGGCGAACGGTGGGCCGTCGTCCTCGACGCTGCCGGGCTGCTCCGTGGCTGGATCGGGGCCGACATGACCGCGGGCGAAGGGGTCGTGTCCGACCGCGCCCGGCGCATGGAGGCGACCGTGACCCTGGGCGACCCGCTCAAGGACGCCTTCGGCGAGATGCTCCAGCACGACGCCGGGTGGATCGCGGTCGAGGCGGAGGACGGCCACTACCTCGGCGTGCTGACGCCGGCCCGCCTGCACGAGGCGCTGCGCCGCTCGGTCGACGCCGACGCGCGCGGCGTCGAACCGCAGGACGTGCGGCTGGACTCCGTCCGGGGCGCCTGATCGTCGGACGGGTCAGGCGCTGCGCTCGGCCGGGCTCTCGCCCTCGCGGGGCAGCAGCCCGACACGCTCCCGATCCTCCCAGGTGATCAGGTCGACGACGGTCGGCGCCTCCGCGAGCTCGGGCCAGAGGTCCTCCCAGCCGACCCCGTCACCGAGACGCACCAGCTCCTGACTCGGTACGTCGGCCACCGCCACCGCCTCCTGCGCAGCGAGCGACTCGCGCGCCGCCGTGATCTCGGCCTCGACCTCGTCGAGACGCGCGCGCATCGTCGCGAGCCTCGCCTGCGCCAGGTCGAGCGTCCCGACCAGGTGTGTGGTGAACGCCCGGTGCTCGTCCGAATGGCGCTCGCGCTCGCGCGCGTAAGCCATCGCCTCGGCGGCCCGGACCGCAGCGACCTGCACGCGGCCTCGGTGCTCGACCCTCCGGAGGCCCACCCCCAGGACGACGGACGCGAGCACCCCGACGACCGCCGAGGCAACCAGCAGCGGCCCGCCGACCACGACGGCGGCAGCCGCGAGGGCGGCCGTCGCCACTGGGGTCGCGACGGCGAGCAGGCGAACGGCGTGGAATCGGCGACGATGCCGGACGGGGGCCATGCCGCGGAGGGTATCCACTTGATCGCCGCCGACCTGCGCACCACGCCGCAGGCCGACAGAAAGCGTTGCCGTGTCGTGCTCCGGGGCCGGACGGCGAGCTTCGCGGGACCGACCGGCGCGCGGTCAACCCGCCGGCCGGACCCCACCCCCGTCGGGGGTGGACGAGGGGTCCTCGTCCTCACCGGGGGGTACTCGGCAGGCGCGCTCGAGGACCAGGCCGCTCACCGAGACGGCCACTCCGGCGAGCGCCGTCAGCCCGGCCACGACGACCCGCTCGCGACCCAGCGCGGCCGGCTGCACCTGCACGTACAGCAGCACGACGCCCGCGTACCCGCCGGCGACCAAGGCGCCGGTGACCGCCGCGGCTTGCGCGAGTGCGAGCAGGCGAGTGACGCGCAGGGCGTTCATGCGACGGTCGTAGCGCCGCTCGAGCACCCATCCACGCACGACGCGCGCGGACACCAGCAGGACGACGGCGAGGAAGGCGAGCAGGGCCGGCGTGATCCGCGGCGTGACGGGAAGGGATCCCGTGATCGCGTCGACGCTGCGGCCGATCGACCAGCCGACGACGACCGCGGCGGCGACGAGCGCGAGGAGCAGGCTGACGCGGGTGGGACGCACGAAGGGCGCTGCGTCAGGCCGGCAGTTCGAGCTCGCCGTCGGTCCGACGGACGCCGGCGTGGCCGACCGACTCGGAGAGCTCGCCGACCACCCCCACACCTGGGACCTCGAAGTCGGGGTCGACGTCGGCCCAGGGGGTCAGGACGAAGGCACGGTCGGCCAGCCGCGGGTGCGGCACGGAGAGGTCGTCCTCCACGACCACGCGGTCGCCCACGGCGAGCACGTCGACGTCGAGCGTCCGAGGGCCCCACCGCTCCTCGTGGGTCCGTCCGAAGGCGTCCTCCACGGCGTGCGCACGCTCCAGCAGGGACCGGGCGGACAGCGTGGTGTCGACCACCAGGACCGCATTGAGGAACAACGGCTGCTCCTCGGGCCCCCCGACCGGCTCCGTCTCGTAGACCGGTGACACCGCCACGGCGATGATCTCGGGCGACTCGGTGAGGGCGTCGACAGCGGCCTGCAGGTAGTCGAGCCGGTCGCCCAGGTTGCTGCCGAGGGCGAGGGCGGCGCGTCGGATGGGGCGCATCTCACCGGTCAGGGTGTCGGCGTCCACCACGTGCGGGTTGGGAGTGCTCATGGGCGGGTCCTCCGGATCGTCAGGGTCACGTCGTCGAAGGGCACCGGCACGGGCGCCTCGGGCTTGTGGACCGTCACGTCGACCTCCTCCACGCGCGGGTCGTCGAGACAGCGGTCGGCGATCCGCTGGGCGAGCGTCTCGATGAGCCGAACCGGCTCCCCGGAGACGATCGCCACGACGTCGTCGGCGAGAGTCCCGTAGTCGACCGTGTCGGCCAGGTCGTCGCTGGACGCGGCGGGCCTGGTGTCGACGCCGAGGACGACGTCGACCCGGAACCGCTGCCCCTCCGCACGCTCCTCGGCGAACCAGCCGTGGTAGCCCGAGGCGGTGAGGCCGAGCAGCGCGAGGCGGTCCGGCACCTTGCCGACCCTAGCGTCATCGCGGTGCCCCGTGCCGAACCGGGTACGGCCGGTGTCCGGCCACCGGTCGCGGGTTTGCCTCGGGGGACCGGCCTGGGCGAGGCTGGACAGACAGCCCTCCACCAGCCCCGCCCACGCCGACACGGAGGTCCCCGCGGTGACCGAGCGCGACTCCGACAGCCTGCTACCCATGCTGACCAGCGACGTCGAGCACGTGGTGCGGTTCACGCCGTCCTGGCGGGGCTACGCCAGGACGGAGGTCGACGCCTTCGTGACCCGCTCCGAACGGGAGCTGACGGCCTTGCGGGCGCGGGTCGAGGACCTGGAGATCGCGCTGCACGAGACCGAGAGCCGCCATGGCGAGACGGCCGCCGAGGCCGCTCGCTGGAGGGCGTTGTACGAGGACTCGGTGCCGCCCTTCGAGGAGCTGGGCACCCGGGTGGCGGAGATCCTCGGCCTGGCCGACGCCGAGGCCCGGGAGCGGGTGCGGGCGGCGGAGGAGCAGGCCGCCGCCATCCTCGCGGAGGCCGGGGCGCGCGCCGCGGCCCTGGTCACCGAGGCCGAGGAGCGTGCGTCCACCCGCGAGTCCGAGGCCGAGGAACGCGCCTCGCTCCGTGAGGCCCGGGTGGAGGAGCGGGAGTCCCGGGCGGAGCAGCAGGCCGCCGACACGATCGCCTCGGCCGAACGGCAGGCGGCGGAGCTGGCGGGTGCCGCCGAGGAGCGGGCGGCGGCGCGCGAGGCCGAGTCCGCCGAGCGGGTGCAGCAACTCGAGCAGGAGCACGCGTCGCTGGTCGAGCGGTTGTCGGGCATCCGTGACGTCCTGAGCCAGCTGCCGGGGCTGGGCCCCGCGGCCGCCGCCGGTCTGGGACAGGTGGCGGGCGAGTCGGCGCCGGCGACCGCGACGGACGACGCCGACGCCACCGTGCTGGCGGCCCCGGTCACCGACGACGAGCCCGCCGGCACCGAGGCCGTGGCCGAGTCGGGCGAGACCCGGCACGATCCCGATGCCACGGTCGTGGGTGCGGTACCCGCTGTCGACGAGACGCAGGTCCAGCAGGTCGTGACCGAGGCCCGGTCGGGCAAGTCCCGCCGCTGAGCTGGGTCGGCAGCGCTCACCTCAGCGGCCGGTCCCCGGTTGCAGCACCGGGGAGGCGTGGTGCAACCACAGCCGCCACCCGCTGCCCGTACGGCGGAAGACGTTCGTCGCCACCGCGTGACCGCCGGCGAAGCTGGTCGTCGGCATGCCATCGGGGGCGCTGAGCATGTTCTCGGTGCAGGTGACCACCGCGGTCTCCCCGTGGACCTGCACCTCGAGGTCGGTGAGGACGAACTGGAGGTACGGCGTCCCGGCCATGACGGCGGCCCAGGAGCGCAGGACGCCGGCCCGGCCGTGGATGGGCGCGAGGCCGGGGTGCACGCAGGCCGCGACGGCGCCGTCGCGCTCGTCGACCCAGACCGCCTCGAGGGCGTCCAGGTCGCCCTGCTCCACGGCGTCGTAGAAGGACTGGTTGGCGGCGAGGACCGCGTCCTGCGCACCCGGGCCGCCGGTGGAGGCGGCCCCGCCGGTCGCCGCCGTCACCGGGCGGCCGCCGGCTCGCTGCCCCACCGGGCGGCCACCCGGACGGCGTCCAGCGAAGGCGGGACCTCGTGCACCCTGACGCACCAGGCACCTGCCTGGGCGGCGAAGGCGGACAGCACGGCGGTGGCGGAGTCACGTCCCTCCGGCGGCCTCGGCTCACCGGTGACCGGGTCGGCCAGGAGGCGTCCGAGGAAGGCCTTGCGGGAGGCCCCCACCAGCAGCGGCCGGCCGAGCGCGGTCAGCTCGCCGAGGCGGTGCAGCAGCGTCCAGTTGTGCTCGCCCGACTTGGCGAAGCCGATGCCCGGATCCACCACGATGCGGTCCCGGTCGACGCCGGCCGCCACGGCGGCATCGACCCGGCTGCCGAGCTCCCGGACGACCTCGCGCACGACGTCGCCGTAGTGTGCGCGCCGCTGCATGTCGGACGAGTGCCCGCGCCAGTGCATGAGGACGACGGGGACCCGCGCCGACGCCACCAGCGAGAGCATCCGTGGGTCGGCGAGGCCACCGGACACGTCGTTGACCAGGGCGGTGCCTGCCTCGAGGGCGCGCTCGGCGACCTCGGCCCGCATGGTGTCGACGGAGACGATGACGCCCTCGGCGGCCAGGGCGCTCACGACCGGGATCACCCGTCGCAGCTCCTCGGCGACCGACGGCCGTTCCGCCCCCGGACGGGTCGACTCGCCCCCGACGTCGACCAGGTCGGCTCCCTGGGCGGCCAGGCGCAGGCCGTGCGTGACGGCGTCGGTCGGCTCGTACCAGCGACCGCCGTCGGAGAACGAGTCGGGGGTGACGTTGACGACGCCCATGACCAGGCAGCGTTCTCCGGCGGCCGCCGCGTCGTCGCGGAGCCGGGGCAGTCCGGCCGGCCCCACCGCGGGACGCCCGGGTCGCACCTCGGAGCGACCCGGCCGCGCATCGGGCCACACGGTCACGCGACCACCCTACGGCCGTTCAGCGACCGAGGATCAGACCCATCGCCTCGGCCCGCGTCGCGGGGTTGCGGAGCACGCCGCGCACCGCGCTCGTCACCGTCTTGGCGCCGGGCTTGCGCACCCCACGCATGGTCATGCAGAGGTGCTCCGCCTCGATGACGACGATGACACCGCGCGGGCGGAGGATCTCCACCATCGCCTCCGCGACCTGGGTGGTGAGGCGCTCCTGGACCTGAGGCCGCTTGGCGTAGACGTCGACGAGCCGGGCCAGCTTCGACAGCCCGGTGATCCTGCCGTCGGCGCTCGGGATGTAGCCGATGTGGGCGCTGCCGTAGAACGGCACCAGGTGGTGCTCGCAGCTCGAGGCGAGCTCGATGTCCTTGACCAGGACGAGCTCGTCGTGGCCGAGGTCGAAGGTGGTGGTGAGCACGTCCTCGGGCAGCTCGTGCAGGCCGCGGAACATCTCCCGGTACGCACGGGCCACCCGAGCGGGAGTCTCCCGCAGGCCGTCGCGGTCCGGGTCCTCGCCGATCGCGACGAGGATCTCGCGGACGGCGGCCTCGACCTTGCCGGCGTCGTACGGGGCGGGGTGGCCGTCGGCGACCCTCTCCGGGGCCTCGTCGGGCACCGGGTGGACCGCCACCTCAGCCCTCGACCGGCTGGTCGACCGGCGGCGCAGCGGTGCCTCCGCCACCACCCGGACCGGCGGTGGCGCCGTCGCCCGATGGCGAGCCGACCGGGTGACCGTTGGGGGAGGCGTTGGCGACCGTCGGCGGCGGCACGGTCACCGGCGGGATGTCGGACGGGCGGCGGGTGGAGGAGCCGGTCCACGCCGGGCGGGGGGCGCGCTTGCGCACGGGCTCGAAGATCCGGGCCACGGCCTCCTTGTCCAGGGTCTCCTTCTCGAGCAGCTCCGTGACCAGGTGGTCGAGCACCGCGCGGTTGTCGACGAGCACGTCGAAGGCCTCCTGGTGCGCGGTCTCGATGAGCTTGCGCACCTCCTCGTCGACGAGGGCGGCGACGCTCTCGGAGTAGTCGCGCTCGTGCCCCATGTCGCGGCCCAGGAAGGGCTCGCCCCGGTCGCTCCCGAACTTGATGGCCCCCAACCGCTCGGTCATGCCGTACTGGGTCACCATCCGGCGGGCGACGTTGGTGGCCTTGTCGATGTCGTTGGCGGCCCCGGTGGTGGGGTCGTGGAAGACGAGCTCCTCGGCGGCCCGACCGCCCAGCATGTACGCGAGCTGGTCGAGCATCTCGTTGCGCGTGGTGGAGTACTTGTCCTCCTCGGGCAGCACCATCGTGTAGCCCAGCGCCCGGCCCCTCGGCAGGATCGTCACCTTGTGCACCGGGTCGGTGTGGTGCATGGCGGCGGCCACCAGGGCGTGCCCGCCCTCGTGGTAGGCAGTGATGCGCTTCTCCTTGTCGTTCATCAGCCGGGAACGCTTCTGCGGGCCTGCCACGACCCGGTCGATGGCCTCGTCGAGCGCGTTGTTGTCGATCAGCCGTGCGCTCGTCCGGGCAGTCAGCAGCGCTGCCTCGTTGAGCACGTTGGCCAGGTCGGCCCCGGTGAAGCCCGGCGTCCGACGGGCCACGGCCATGAGGTCGACGCCCTCGGCCAGCGGCTTGCCGCGCGAGTGCACCTGGAGGATCTTGAACCGGCCGTCGAGGTCCGGTGGCTCGACGGAGATCTGCCGGTCGAATCGGCCGGGCCGCAGCAGCGCCGGGTCGAGGATGTCGGGCCGGTTGGTGGCGGCGATCAGGATGATGTTGGTCTTGACGTCGAAGCCGTCCATCTCGACGAGCAGTTGGTTCAGCGTCTGCTCACGCTCGTCGTGGCCGCCGCCCATGCCGGCACCACGATGCCGGCCCACCGCGTCGATCTCGTCCACGAAGACGATGGCGGGGGCGTTCTCCTTCGCCTGGGTGAAGAGGTCACGCACCCGAGAGGCGCCGACGCCCACGAACATCTCGACGAAGTCGGAGCCGGAGATGGAGTAGAACGGCACGCCCGCCTCCCCCGCGACCGCGCGCGCGAGCAGGGTCTTGCCCGTGCCCGGAGGGCCGTACAGGAGGACGCCCTTGGGGATCTTGGCACCGACGGCCTGGAACTTGGCGGGCTCGGAGAGGAACTCCTTGATCTCGGTGAGCTCCTCGATGGCCTCGTTGCATCCGGCGACGTCGCTGAAGGTGGTCTTGGGCGTGTCCTTGGTGAGCAGCTTGGCGCGGGACTTGCCGAACTGCATGACCCGGCTGCCGCCGCCCTGCGCCTGGTTGAGGAAGAACAGGATCAGCGCCGCCAGCAGGATGAACGGGATCAGCGTGAAGAGCAGGCTGCTCCAGACACTGGGCTGCGGGTTGTCCACGTCGAAGCCCTCGTCGAGCTGGCCCTCGCTCTCGAGGGTGCGCAGGCGATCGATGATCTCCGGGCCCTGGCCGTCGACGTACTGCGCCTGGAGGCGATCGCCGTCGTCGAGGGTGAGCTGCACCTCGTGCTGGTCGGAGCCGATGACCTTCGCGGAGCGGATGTTGCCCTCGTCCAGCGCGTCGAACATCTGCGAGGAGTCGACGCGCTCGAACCCGGCCCCGGCGGACAGCAGGTTGCTGACGACGACGAAGCCGAGCACGACGAGCACGAGCCACATGAGGGGCCCGCGGAGGAAGCGCTTAGCGTTCATGATGCGAGCCGGCGAGGCCCGTACCTCCTGCCTGTGACGACACCCGGTGCCGGTGAGGGTCGGGACGGCCGCTCCGCAGGATCGGCCAGGTCACTCGACGGTACACCGCGCCGAGGACGCCCGCCCAACGCGGAGACCCCGGCGAGATGGCAACGCCGCAGGTGAGGAAGGTGTTCCCGGGGTCGGTGCGGTCCGTCAGGAATAGACGTGCGGGGCAAGGGTCCCGACGACCCGCAGGTTGCGGTAGCGCTCGGCGTAGTCGAGCCCGTAGCCGACCACGAACTCGTTGGGGATGTCGAAGCCGACGTACCGAACCTCGACCGCCGTCTTGGCGGCCTCCGGCTTGCGCAGCAACGCGCAGGTCTCGACGCTGGCCGGCCCCCGGGAGCGCAGGTTGGCGACCAGCCAGGAGAGGGTGAGCCCGGTGTCGATGATGTCCTCGACGACCAGCACGTCTCGTCCGGTGATGTCGGTGTCGAGGTCCTTGAGGATGCGCACGACGCCGCTGGACTGGGTCCCCGATCCGTACGAGGACACGGCCATCCAGTCGGTCTCGACGTGCCGCCCGAGGGCGCGCGAGAGGTCGGCCATGACCATGACCGCACCCTTGAGGACGCCGACGAGGAGCAGGTCGCGACCCTGGTAATCGCGCTCGATCTCCCCCGCCAGCTCGGCGAGCCGGCCCCGGATGGTCGCCTCGTCGAGCAGGACCCGCTCGAGGTCCGCGTCGATGTGCTCCACGTCCACGCGCGCAGCCTGCCACACCGCGTCGGCCGTCACACCAGCCGCACACGGTCGTCCTCGCGCCGTGCGCGGACGCCGCCAGGGAGGTCGACCCACGACTGCCCCCGCCACTGCGTGACCAGCGCCTCCACCGCCCGTACGTGGGCGGCGGTGAGGTCGGTCGCCGGGCTCCCCGCCTCAAGGGCGGCTCGCCGCAGGACCCGACGTCGTACGGCGGGGGGCAGTGCTTCCAGGGCGGCGACGTCCAGGTCCCGGGCGTCGCCGGGGACCTCGGCGGCCCAGGCATCGAGAGCGTCGGCGTCGGAGCGGAGCAGGTCGGCGGTCCTGGCCAGCGCCGCGGCGACCCCCGGGCCGAGCTCGGCCTCCAGGGCCGGCAGCAACCGGTGCCGGACCCGGGCCCGGGTGTAGGCGGGGTCGTCGTTGTGCGGGTCCTCCCAGGGCAGTCCGCGGGCCGTGTCGACGGGTGCGGCGGCCCGCACCGTGTCGCGGGGCAGGCCGAGCAGCGGTCGCACCCAACGCCCGGTGACAGGAGCCATCCCGCCGAGCGAGCGCCCCCCGCTCCCGCGGGCCAGCCCGAGCAGGACGGTCTCGGCCTGGTCGTCGAGCGTGTGCCCGAGCAGGACGACGGCGTCGCCGTGCCGGAGGGCGGCCGCCTCGAGCGCGCGCCGTCGGGCCCGGCGTGCGGCTCCTTCTGGTCCGCCGGGCCCGATCATGCGGACGTGGACCGCCTCGACGGGGTCCAGCCCGGAGGCCACCAGGTGCGCGGCCACCGCCCTGGCCCGGGCGGCCGAGCAGGGCTGGAGGCCGTGGTCGACCGTGACGGCTCCGGCCCGTAGGTCGTCGTGGTGCCGCGACTCGTGGGCGAGCGCCGCGGCCAGGGCCAAGGAGTCCGCGCCGCCCGAGCAGGCGACCAGGACGGTGCGGTCCGGGGCCAGCGTGCGAAGCGCCCGCCGCACCGCGAGCCGGACGGCGGCGACGGGTGGCGGGGGGCCCATGTCCCCCTCAGGCCGTCACGGCCGGCGGGCCGTGCACGCGCCGCACCCAGGCCTCGGGGTCGGAGATCTCCTCGAGGGTGGGCAGGGTCTCGGCGGACTCCCACACCCGGTTGAAGCCGACCATCCCGACCCGGTCGACGGCGCCGCGGACGAAGCGCGCACCGTCCCGGTACTGCCGCATCTTGGCCTCGAGCCCCAGCAGCCGGCGCACGGTGCGGTCGAGCCCGCTGCTGCTGCGCCGGCGGCGCTGGAACTTCGTCCGGATCTCCTCCACCGACGGCACGACCTGGGGCCCGACACCGTCCATGACGACGTCGGCGTGCCCCTCGAGCAGGGACATCGTGGCGGTGACCCGGTCCAGGACGACCTTCTGCTCCGGCGACTGGACCAGGTCGATGAGGGACGGCCCGTCGGAGTCGCCGCCGCGGGCGGAGTCCACGACCGCCTCGACCACGGCGCGGAGGCGGGAGAGCAGCACCGACGGGTCGACGTCCGTGGCCTCGACGAAGCGCGCGATCTGGGTCCGCATGTGGTCGCGCAGCCACGGGACGGCGG
This sequence comes from Jiangellales bacterium, assembly GCA_035761805.1. Classification (GTDB taxonomy): domain Bacteria; phylum Actinomycetota; class Actinomycetes; order Jiangellales; family Jiangellaceae; genus DASTQL01. Next base: position 79,574 of record DASTQL010000141.1, read on the forward strand.
TGAACTGGACCCGGTGGGTCTCCTCGTGGAGGCAGACCCACAGCCGGAAGTCCCGGGGGTCGACCTTCAGCTCGCGCTCCACCTGGACCACGTTGGGCGCCACGAGGAGCAGGCGGCCGACGGCACCGTCCCCGTCGCCGTAGAAGGGGTCGAACTGGCCGAGCACCTTCGAGGAGAGGAACGCCAGCAGCGCCCCGGTCTCGACCCCCGTCAGCTTGGGCCCGACCCCCTCCACGAGCGGGGACGAGGGTCCCGGGCGAGCGGCGCGGAGCTTGGCGACGAGCGGGTCGATCAGCTGCCGCATGCCGTCCGCGTTGGCCTGCGACCAGCCAGGCCGGTCGACCACGACCAGCGGGGCCGGTGCGGACGACCCGTCCAGGCCGGTGTACGAGCGGACCGGGTCCTCCGCCGCCGCGGCGAAGGCCTTCAGGTCGGCCACCACGGCCCGCGCCTCGTCGGCGTCGACGACCGGACCCGCCGGAGCCAGCCGTCGCGCCGTCATGACGGCGAGCTCCCAGTCGACCATGTCGGCGGGGCGCCCGGACCCTTCGGCTGCGCTGACCATGCCCGCCACGGTACGTCAGGTCCCCGTACGGGGCCGGTGGTCAGCCTCCCGCCGACGGCGAGCTCGTGGCGGCGCACCCCCCGGCGGCCAGGGCCGCCGCCACGGCGTCCAGCGCCTCCCGCGCACCCGCGCTGCCCCCGGGCGGGACCGCATCGGCCACCACGGCGAAGGTGTAGGTCGTCCCGCTCTCGGCGGTGACCAGCCCGGCCAGGGACCCGACGCCGGTGAGCGTGCCCGTCTTTGCGCGGACCTCACCGGCACCCGCGACCGCCGTCCCCTCCTCGAACCTCCTGTCCAGGGTCCCCGTGAACCCGGCGACCGGCAGACCGGCCACCGCCGCGCGGAGCCGGGGGTGCTCCGGCGAGGAGGCCAGCGCCAGCGCCTGGGCGAGCAGCCGCGGAGGCACCCGTGACCCGCGGGCCAGCCCGCTGGCGTCGCGCAGGTCGACGCCCTGGACGTCCAGCGCCAGGCCGGCGAGCACGGCCGTGACCGCCTCCGATGCGCCCGCCTCCGATGCCGGCCGCCCGGTCACGAAGGCCGTGTGGCGCCCCAGCACCTCCGCCGCGTCGTTGTCGCTCGTGGCGAGGACGTGCTCGACCACCGACTCCAGGGGCACCGACCGCACGAGGGCGAGCTGGCTCGAGCCGCGTGGCACGGGCAGTCGTTCGACCGCACCCTCGACGGCCACGCCGTCGGCGGCGAGCAGGCGCGCGAACGCCTGACCGGCTGCGATCGCCGGATCCGGCGACCGCCCCACGACTCCCGGGGACGTCCGGCCGCCGTCCACCGCCAGCGCGCTGACCGGCGACACCACTCCCGCGCCCACGTAGCGCGGCTCCCAGTCCGGGTCCACCGCGGGCCCGCGGAAGAACCGGTCGTCCACCGCCACCCGTACCGGTCCGACTCCCGTCGCCTGCAACGCCTCGGCGGTGGCGGCGGCCAGGTCGGCGAGCCGGGTCGGCTCGGGCACCCCGGAAGCGTCGGGGTCGGCGGTGAGCAGGGGGTCGCCGCCCCCCACCAGCACCACGGCTCGCTCGTCCGGGGTCAGGACCGCACGCGTGCTGAACCGGGTCTGCGGACCCACCGCCTCCAACGCAGCCACCGCCGTCAGCACTTTGAGCGCGCTGGCCGGCGTCTGCCCGCGCCCGTCCTCCAGCCGGTACGCGGATGTGCCGGCCGACAGGTCGACGACGGCCACCCCCACTCGGTCGCCCAGCCGGGGATCTGCGGCGAGCGGAGCCAGCACGTCACCCACGAGCGGGACCGAGTCGTCGACCGGACCCGGCGTCGAGGCAGACAGCACGACAGGAGGCTGCGGCGTCTCGCTGGAGCTCGGTGTCGGCGACGGTGACGGGAGGGGCGCGTCGCGGCCGCCTCCGACCAGCGCCCCCACCCCGATGCCGACGCCCGCCAGCAGGACGACGACCGCCGCGACGACCAGGGCGGCGCGGCGAGACATCATTCACCCCCGACGCGGTTCCGGTCTCGGCCACCGTACGGGAGACTGCCCCCAGCCGAGACCTGGAGGGTTGCCGTGGCCCTGGAGCCGATGGAGTTCAACGTCACGATCGAGATCCCGGGCGGGAGCCGGAACAAGTACGAGCTGGACCACCACACCAACCGGATCAAGCTCGACCGACGGCTCTTCACATCCACGCGCTACCCGTCCGACTACGGCTTCATCGAGGACACCCTCGGCGAGGACAGCGACCCGCTCGACGCCTTGGTGCTCATCGACGAGCCCACCTTCCCCGGCTGCCTGATCCGCTGCCGGGCGATCGGCATGTTCCGGATGACGGACGAGGCCGGCGGCGACGACAAGGTGATGTGCGTCCCCGTCGACGACCCTCGCAAGGAGCACTTGCGAGACATCCACCACATGCCCGAGTTCGAGAGGCTGGAGATCCAGCACTTCTTCGAGGTCTACAAGGACCTGGAGCCGGGCAAGTCGGTCGAGGGCGCGACCTGGGTGGGCCGCAGCGAAGCGGAGGCGGAGATCCGCCGCTCGTACGAACGGGAGCGTGAGCGCAAGGAGAAGGAGGATGTCGACGGGCACTGACCCGCGAGCACAGGTCAGACCCGGCCGTAGAAGGCGGGCGTGACCCAGTAGAAGACGCTCTGCTGCTCGACCGGCTTGCCGGCGCGCGGCGCGTGGACCATCTGCCCGCCGCCCACGTACAGCCCGACGTGGTAGACCCCCGACGACCGGCCGTTGGTGGACCAGAACACCAGGTCTCCCGGGAGCAGTTCACCGTACGTGACGCGGGTGACCGCCCGGGCCTGCGCCACGCTCCAGTGCTGCAGGGACACCCCGCCCCGCTCCCAGGCCCGCATGGTGAGCCCGGAGCAGTCGTAAGCGTCCGGTCCCGACCGCCCCCAGCCGTACGGCTTGCCGATCTGGGTCCGCGCCCAGGCGACGGCCGCCGCCGCCCCCTCCTCCGTGTAGTGGTTCCCGGGCGCGAGGGAACCAGCGACCTCAGGCGGCGACGCGCCGGTCGACGACGCACCCGCCGGCGGCACGGCACCGGACGAGTCGGCCACGGGCGGCTCGGCGCCCGAGGCGGGGTCCGGCGCCCCCGCCGCTCGCTCGGCCTCGGCCTCGGCGGCCTCCCGGGCGGCCTGCTCAGCCGCCCGGCGGGCTTCGAGCTCTCGCTGGCGTGCGGCCGCGGCGGCGAGCGCCTCCTGCCGCTCCCGCTCCAACTGCACGGTGGTCTCGCGGGCGGCGGCCAGCTCGGCGAGCAGGCGGTCCCGTTCCGCCTCGGCCTCGGCGGTGGCCGTGCGCTGCTCGGCCACCGCCTGGTCGGCCGCCGCTGCCTGCTCCTCGGCTGCAGCCGTTGCTGCGGCCGTTCGGGTGGCCGCGTCACGGGCGGCCGCTGCTGCGGTCTCGGCGTCGACGCTGGCGGCCCGCCACCGGCCCAGGGCCACGACCCGCGACGAGGTGGCGGACCGCAGCACCCTCGCCGCGTCGAAGACCTCGCGCTCACCCTCGGCGTCGAGCACGAGGCCGACCGAGGCGAGCTCCCCGCCTGCGCGGTACGACGCGGCGGCCAGCCGGCCGAGCTCGAGCCTGGCCTCCTCGACCGCGGCGGCCGCGTCGTCCGCTGCAGCCCTGGCCTCGGCCTCCGCCGCCCGGGCCTCGGCCAGCTCGATCCGGGCCGCGTTCGCTGCCTCGACGGCGATGGCTGCTGCCACCTCGAGCTCCAGGAGCTGCTCGGATACCGCCGTCAGGGCCGCTTCCGCCTGCTCTGCCGCGAGGTCTGCCCGTCGCTCGGCCTCCCGGGCCTCGTCCACCTCGGCCTGATCCGGCCCGTCGACCTCCTCGGTATCGGGTGCCCCCGTGGCCCCGCGCGGCTCGGCCGGGACCGGCGTCGCCCCGGCCACCCCGGCCAATCCGGGCAACCCGCCACCGAGCACCACCGCCAGCACGACGACGGCCCCCGATCGGGCGGTCCGTCGCAGGGATCTCACGGTGCTCCTGGTCGGCGGCGGCCGCTCACCGGTGGCCGCCTGGGCGGGACCTCCTCGACGGTAGTGACATCAGGTGACGTTGGGAACACGTGCGGGCCGGAGACGTGCCCTGCACGCGGCGTGTCGCCTTGCCCTCCGCGCGGCGAGGTGTCAGCTGACGGCCAGGCCGGCCTGGCCGTCGCCGACGACGACGGTGCGGTACGTTCCATGCCGGTCAGGCTCGACGCGGCCGCTCCCGGGTGGGGGCGGGACGGTCACCCCGTTTGGGCGGTCGGGCACCCAACCAACAGCCGGTTGTCGCCCGTGCGGCGCGTGGGACAGTGGACGCCGTGCAGGGGCTGCTCGCGAGGACGCTCGTGGGGCGCGACGAGCAGCGTCGGGCGTTGGACGAGATCGTCGACGCCGCATCTCGCGGTCAGGGCCGCGCCGTCGCCCTGGTCGCCGAGGCGGGCCTGGGCAAGTCGCGCCTGCGCGCCCAGGCCGAGCGGGTCGCGGCCGACGCGGGGCTGGTCTTGCTCTCGGGGCGCGCCGTCGAAGGGCCCGGCGCGCGGCCGCTGCGGGCAGTCGCCGAGGCCGTCGCCGGCGCGCTGCGGGACCCCGGCATCCGCGCCGCCGGCACGCCCGGTCTGCTCGGGCCGACGCTGGCCCGGCTGGACGAGGTGGCCGCGCGCCCACTGGACGCCGCCGTGCCGGTCGGTGTGGTCGGGCTCGCCGAGGCGGTCCTGAACCTCCTCGTGGTCACCTGCCGGGGGCGGGGGGCGCTGCTCAGCATCGACGACCTGCACTGGTCCGACCCCGACGAGCTGGCCGTCGTCGAGTATCTCGTCGATGCCGTCGACGCGCACGGCGCGAGCATCCTGCTCACCGCGCGTCCGATCGCGGGGAACGCAGCGACCGCGTTGCTGGACCGCCTGTCCCGCCGCCGCGCGCTGCGACTGCTCGACGTGGGGCCGCTCCACCCGTCGGACGTCGACCGGCTCGTCCTGTCCTGCCTCGACCAGGACGCGTGCCCGGCCGAGCTGACCGACTTCGTCCACGAGCGCGCCGACGGCAACCCCTTCCACGTGGAAGAGCTGCTCGCCGGACTCCAGCGGTCGGGCGCCCTGCTGCGCGGACCCGATGGGTGGACGGTGGTCGGCCGACGCCTGCGCACCACCGCCCCGACCACGCTGGCACTCTCGCTCCGGACCCGGCTGAACGAGGTGTCACCGGCGACCCGACGCACGCTCGGCGCCCTGGCGGTCCTCGGCCACCAGGCCGACTGGAGCCTGCTCCAGCGGGTCCTCGACGCCGGCTCCGAGCAGGTGCTGGCCGCCGTACGCGAGGCCGAGTCCGCCCAGCTCGTGGTCCCCGACGGCTCCGCCGTGCGCTTCCGGCACGCCCTCGTTCGCGACGAGGTCGTGGCCGGGCTGTTGCGCCCCGAGCGCGTCGAGCTGGCCCGGCGTGCACTCGCCGCCGTACGAGAGGAGCAGCCCGGGCTCCCGGGAACGTGGTCCGACATCGCCGCCGAGCTCGCCGAGCTCGCCGACGATCCCGCGCAGGCCGCGACGTTCCTCCTCGGCGCCGCGGAGGACGCGAGCCGGCGTGGAGCGCTCGGCAGTGCCGCCGCCCTGCTGGAGCGGGCGGAGGAGCTGGATCCCGGGACAGCCGGCCGGGTCGCGGCCGGCCTGGCGCGGGTCCACGCCCTCGCCGGGGAGGTGGACCGGGCGCTCGCGGCGGGCCGACGGGCGCTCGGAGCCCTGCGGGTCGCGCCGTCGCAAACCGATGCCACGGTCACCGAGGAGGCCTACCTGGAGCTCGTCCTCGCCCGGGCGCTGACGGTGGGAGGGCGGTCGACCGCCGCACGGGAGCGCACTGCGGCGGCGCGCGCGCTGGCCGACCGGGTGCACGACGAGGAGCTGACCGCCTGGGTCGAGGTCACGGCCGCAGCCGCGCTGCTCGCCGCGGGCGACGCGCCGCGCGCCGAGGAGCTCGCCTCGACGGTCGCGGCCCGGGCAGGCGCGCCCCCGGACGCCCGCTGCGAGGCGCTCGAGGTCGTAGGAAGGTGTGCTCGGCTGCGTGATGTGGCTGCCGCCGAGGCGTCTTTCGCAGCAGCGTTGGACCTCGCGACGCGGTACGACCTGCCGGGGTGGCGGGCGCGCGCCCTGCACGAGCTCGGCACCGTGGACCTGCTCGACACCATGCGACTGGACCGGCTCCGGGACGCGCGCCGGGCGGCGGTTGCCGCCGGTTCGCCGGCCACCGTGGCAGCGGTGGACTTCCATCTCGCCGAGGCCCTGGTCGCGCGTGGGCAGGTGGCCGAGGGCCGGGAGGTCGCGCTGCGGGCCGTTGGACTCGCCCGCCGGCTGGGATCGGGGATCCTCCCCTACGCGCTGGTGACGGCCGCCCGTTCGTACGGGCACGAGCGGCGTCGCGCGGACATGGAGGAGCTGCTCGACCAGGCCTTCGCCGTCGCCCCCGGCGACGTCGAGGTGGAGGCGAGTGCCTGGGAGAGGGCCCGCGCGATGCTCGCCCTCCACGAGGCCGACCCGGAGGGCCTGCTCGGGGCGCTCGACCGGGCTGCCGCCCTGCTGGTGGACCGGCCGGCACACCACGCCCCTCACCGCGGTCTCTGGGCACTGGCATCGACGCTGCACTCCCCCGACGGCGGTGCAACGGCCCGCGAGGTCACCCGACACGCGGCCGGTGCCGGCACTCGCTTCAACCGGGCCCTGCTCACTGCCGCCGACGCGGTCACAACCGGTCGGGCCGGCGACCTCCCCGGTGCGGAGACGCTGCTCGACCGCGCACTCGCCGATCTCGCGGGCTACGAGGGCGCGCGGTGGATGCACCACACGGTGCACTGGCTGGTCGCGGGCGCCGCCCACCGGGACGGCTGGGGCGACCCGGTCGGATGGTTGCGGGCGGCGGTCCGCTGGTTCGCCGACCACGACCAGCCGGCGCTGGCCACCTCCTCTCGGGTCGCGCTCCGTGACATGGGGGCCCCGGTCCCACGGCAGGGCCGGGGGGCGTCGCCGGTCCCACCGTCGCTGCGTGCCCTCGGCGTCACCAGCCGCGAGGTCGACGTCCTCGCCCTGCTCCCCGAGCGGCTGACGAACCGTCAGGTCGCGGATCGCCTCGTCGTATCACCCCGGACGGTGGAGAAGCACGTCGCCGCCCTGCTGGCCAAGACCGGTCGCCCCGACCGGCAGGGACTGGCCACGCTGGCCCGGGAGCTGGGGCTGAGCGGGTAGGCCAGGGCCTTAGCCGGGTGCCCGGCACCCATCCGTACAGGGCCGTCCGGGCCGAGTCTGGGTCGCAGCCAGGGGCTCGACCCCGGTGGCCGACCGGCACCGGGCAGCATCACGAGGAGGAAGTCGCATGACCGGCACCACCCAGCGCAAGGACCTGTACTACCTGTTCCACGGCCAGATGGAGAAGATGGTCCCGATCGGCCCCGTCGCCGAGGGCCTGCGGATGAACGGGCACTTCAGCGGCACGATCGTCCAGGGCGAGGGCCAGGGCGGGCACATCGAGCTCGTCGACTACTTCCGGATCCGTCCGGACGGGGTCGGCGTGGTCGACGCCCGCGAGGTGCTCACCGTCGACGGCCAGGCCGTGTCCGTCGAGGTGCACGGCTACGTGCTCCCGCCCGTGGGCCTGCGCGTCCCGACGATCGAGGAGATCCTGTCGCCGGACTTCGTCTGGGCCGACGCACCGTCCACCATCGAGTGCTTCGCCACGTTCCGTTCGGCGGCGCCGGCACTCGCCCACCTCAACCGGGTCACCGTGGCGCACACCGGCTACGTGAACTTCGCGACCGGTGAGCTAGTCGTGGAGGCTCACCGGATCGCCGACCTGGCCCGCCGGACACGGGAGGTGGCCGCCTGATCCCGTACGGGATCAGAAGGGCACCCGGGTCGCCAGCAGACCCGCACCGGGAGCGCGCCCGGAGAGCACGCGACCGAACTCGACGGCGTCGAGGCACAGCGGCTCGCCGGGCGCGCCCTGCGCGCCCGTGTAGTCGCCACCGGCCGGACCGGTCAGGCTGAGCCGGAACGGGCGGCCGTGCCGGCGGGCCCAGTCGGCGACGAGGTCGGCCACGATCCGGCCGTCGTGGCCGGCCGTCAGGTGCAGGGGGACGCCGGTGGCGCGGCAGACGTCGATCCGATGCATCCAGGTGTCGCGGGTGTAGATCGTGCCCATCAGGTGATCGACCCGCCAGACCTCGTCGATCGGAGCACCGACCCGGAAGGTGGCCCGGCCGACGGGACCCGACCAGCGGCGACGCCAGGCGACCGCCCCCGGGGCAGCCTGGTGGAAGCGGGCCCGGAGCACCGATGGTTGCAGGTGCTCCCGCGTGCGGAGCTGGGCCTCGCTGATCGGGTCGACCTCGAAGGCCGTGCCCCGGCGGGCTCGCCGCAACTGACGCACCATCTCGACCGGGTGGGCGTTTGCCTCCGTTGCCCCGAGCACGTGGGCGACCACGTGCCGCACCGCCCAGCCGGTGCAGTCGGTGGGCCTGGACCAGTCGTCCCCGGCCAGCCGGTCGACGACGGCACCGAACCGTTCGTACTCCGTCCGGGCGACGTCGGCCGCCTCGTCCGGGTCGGCCTCCAGCAGGCGTACGGAGGCGACGTCGACCGCGGTCATCCGGCGCGGGCAGGGGGCAGGGCGTCGCGCAGGGCGACGAGCTCGTCCTCGGTGGTGTAAGCGTGCACCGAGGCGCGGACCAGGTCGGGCAACCCCCGGTCGGCGAGGGCCCACCAGGAACCCGCGGCATCGCTCACGGACGTGTTGATGCTGCGGGCGCGCAGGGAGTCGCGGACCTCGGCCGCCGGCACCCCGGCCACCTCGAAGCCGACGATGCCGCAGCGCTCCTGGCCGGTGTCGTGGACCCGCACGCCGGTGACGCCCGTGAGCAGGGCCCGGAGCTCAGCGGCCAGACCGCGGACCCGGTCCTCGATCTCGGGCACGCCGACCGTCATCGCGTAGTCCACGGCAGCACCGAGGCCGAGCACCGCGGCCACGTTGCGCTCCCAGGTCTCGAAGACGCGGGCGTCATCACGCAGCTCGAAGGTCCTGGGGCCCGTCCAGTCACCGCCGCGGAGGTCGGGCCAGGGCGGTTCGAGTCGGCGGCGCAGCTGGGGATGCACCCACAGGAACCCGGTGCCCCGCGGTCCGCGGAGGTACTTGCGGCCGGTGGCCGACAGCGCATCGCACCGCAGCCGTCCGACGTCCAGGTCGAGCTGGCCGGCCGACTGGCAGGCATCCAGCAGGAGCGGCACGCCCGCGGCCCGGGTCAGGGCGCCGACCTCGGCGGCCGGGTTGACCAGCCCACCGTGGGTGGGGACGTGGGTGAGCGAGACCAGCGCCACCCCTCCCTGGTCCAGCCGCCTCCGCAGATCGGTCAGGTCGACCTGGCCGTGCTCGTCGTCATCGACCATCTCGACGGCGGCACCGTGCCGGTCGGCCAGGCGGAGCAGGTCCAGCACGCTGCTGGAGTACTGCGCCCGATCGGCGAGGATCCGGTCGCCCGCACGCAGCGGCACGCCGTAGGCCACCGACTGCCAGCCCCTCGTCGCGTTGTCGAGCACGGCGACGTCGGCGGGTTCGGCCCGGATCAGCCGGGCGACGGAGTCGTAGACCGCTCCCAGTCGACCGTCCGCCTCTGCTTCGGCCGCGGCCTCGTAGCCGCCTGTCTCCGCCTCGCGCCGGAGGTGGGCGATGACAGTGTCGGTCACCTGCCGCGGCTGGAGCGAGGCCCCGGCGTTGTTGAGGTGGGTCACCACGCGGCAGCCGGGCGTGTCGGCACGCAGGGCCTCGACGTCGAGGGTCACGGGGACAGCATGCGGCTCACCGACGGCTGCGCGTGATGCCGTCGCCGGGTCGCCAGTGCTCGATGACGAGGTGGTCGGCCGGCTCCCCGAGCCGGACGATCGTCGCCTCGGCCAGGTCGACCCGGAACAGGTGGCCGCCCCCGCCGGGCGACCCCAGCTCGGCCCACACCGAACGGTCATCCACCTCCACCGCCCGGCCTGCGACCTTTGCGTCACCGTTCCAGCCAGACCCGTCCGACCCCGGGTCGGCCGAGCCGCTGTGCACCGCCACGCGCGGGTCGCGGCGCAGGTCGGCCGCCTTGCGCGAGCCGGGCATCATGCCGAGCCACATGTCCTCGCCGACGAAGGACACCTCGATCCCGCTCAGCCGCGGTGAACCGTCCTTGCGCAGCGTCGCCATCACCTTGTGCGTGTGGGCGTCGAACCGCGTCCGCACCGCGGCAGCGAAGTCAGGCTCGGTCGCCACCAGCTCGCCCCAGGAAGTCATGCGCCGACCGTAGGCCCCGCCACCGACATCGCCGCCCGGTCCCCGCGCTCACGCGCCGCTGGTCACCACGACGACGGCACAGGGCGCCTGGGCGACACAGGTCCGCGCGAGGGACCCGATCTCGCCGCCGGTCTCCTCCCGGCCGACGACGAGCAGACCTGCGCCGGCCGACTCGCGCAGCAGCACCTGCTCCAGGCGTCCGTGACGCACCACCACGTCGGCCAGGCTCCCGTGCAGATGCGGCCGAACGGTCTCGACGAGGTGCTCGACGTCGGCCTGCTCGTCGGCCGGGTCGCCGACGGGAGGGGCGTACGGAGCGCGAGGGGGCCGTTCGTGCGCCACCACGACGTGCAGCGCGCGGGCGTCACGGGCGGCCTCGGCGACCGCCCAGTCCAGGGCAGCGATCGAGGCGGCCGAACCGTCGACGCCCACGACGACGGCATCGGGGCGCGAGACCGCGGGCGGCGCAGCAGCGGGCATGGGGCACTCCGGGGGCGCAGGGGGGAACGACCGACTCCCAGTCCAGCAGCCCCGATCCTGAAACACCAGGGCCTCGTGCCACCAGAGTCCGAATCCCCTGGCAAGACAATGCAACAGACCCGACACTGCAGGGCCCGCGAACCCCCGAAGTCCGAGGACGCCGAGATCACCGTGCCGGCCACATCCCGCGCACCGGGACGGCCGGCCCACGGTGATCAAGACACCCGCCGCCGCCGCGCCCGGACGCCCTTGTGTGCGGCGTCGGCGAGGACGACCGCAGGTACGGCAAGGGCGGCGAGCACCCAGCCGAGCGGCGGGGGTGGCGAGCCGCCGAGCACCCCGGCGAGCGGCGGCATCAGGAACGCCCCGAGCAACACCAGCTCGACGGCAACCGCCCCGGCGAGCAGCGGGTTGCCCCGGACGCCCACGCGCCCGACCCAGCGGGTCTCGCTCCGGCACGCGTAGGCGTTGGCCAGCTGCCCGAGGACCACTGCGGAGAAGGCAGCCCCGGAGGCCGCCGCCAGGTCGGCCCCGGACGGCTCCGCACCGAGGGTCCACCCCGCGACGAGCAGAACCGCCGTGAACGCCGCCATCTCGACGACGGCCTCCGCCGGTCCCAGCACCCCGAAGACCCTGGTCAGCAGGCGCCGGTCGACCAGCGCCGACGTGCGGAGCGACCCGCTCATGGTCCGGGGGTTGGCCGGTTCGCCGCCCAGCGCGAGGGCGGGCAGCAGGTCCGTGCCGATGTCCAGTGCCAGCACCTGGAGGACCGACAGCGCGAGCGGGTAGGAGCCGCCCGACGCGGCCCACACCACGAAGGGCGTCAGCTCGGCCACGTTGTCGGTGAGGTGGTAGGTGAGGAACCGGCGGATGTTCGCGAAGGTCGCCCTGCCCTGCTCGATGGCCGTCACGATGGTGGCGAAGTGGTCGTCCAGCAGGACCAGGTCGGCCGCCTCGCGTGCCGTGTCGGTCCCGCTCAGCCCCATGGCGACGCCGACGTCGGCCTCCCGCAGGGCCGGCCCGTCGTTGACGCCGTCCCCGGTCATCGCGACGACGTGCCCGCGCGCCCGAAGTGCCCGGGCGATCCGCAGCTTGCCCTCGGGCGTCACCCGGGCGATCACCACCCCGTCGTGGTCGAGAAGTGCCCCCAGCTCCGCCTCGTCCGACGGCAGCGACGACTCCTCCAGGACCAGCGGGTCGGCACCGAGCAACCCCACCTCGGCCGCGACGGTACGCGCGGTCCCGGGGTGGTCGCCGGTGACCATGGCGATGCGTACCCCCGCCCGCCGGCAGGAGGCGATGGCCTCCCGCACGTCGGGTCGCGGCGGGTCCTCGATGCCGACCAGGCCCAGCAGCTCCAGCCCGCGCTCGGCCGACGCCGCCTCCAGCCCCGCCAGCGGAAGGTCGTCCGGGCGGAGCGGCCGACGCGCGACGGCGAGCACACGCAGGCCGCGCGAGCTCATCCGACCGACCTCCTCGACGGCACCGACCGCCGAGAGACACAGCGGCAGGACCGCGTCGGGGGCTCCTTTGACGAACAGCTCGGAGCCCGCGACGGCGGACATCCGGCGCCGCTGCGGGTCGAAGGGGAACCGGGTGGAGACGGGTCGGCAGTGCTCGTCGGCCACGACGTCCACCCCACACCGCAGCGCCAGTACGTGCAGGGCGACCTCCATCGGGTCCCCCGCTGCCGTCCACTCCCCCTCCACCTGGCGAACTCGACCGGACGAGGCGCGCGCGGCGGCCAGCGCCAGCGCCGCCACGCGGTCGCGCACCGGTCCGGTCCCCGTCCCCTGGCCCACCGGCTCGTAGCCGGCTCCACTCACCCCGGCCGCACCGAGCGGTGTCCACACCTCGACGACCGACATCCGGTTCTGCGTCAGGGTTCCGGTCTTGTCGCTGCAGACGAACGTGGTGGCGCCGATGGACTCCACGGCGTCCAACCGGCGGACCAGCGCGTGGGAGTGGGCCATCCGCTGGGCGGCCCGAGCGAGCGACAAGGTCACGGTGGGCAGCAGTCCCTCCGGAACCAGGGCGACGGAGACCCCCACCGCGAACAGGAAGCCCTGGCTCGCCGGCATGCCGAGCACGAGGGACAGCGCGAAGAACGACCCGCCGGCCGAGACGGCGATCACCGCCACGGCGCGCACGACTCTCACCAGCTGCAGCGCCAGTGGGCCCCGGGGGTGCCGGGTCGCCCTGGTCATCGCAGCGATGTCCGCGAGCCGCGTCGCGCCCCCCACCGCCCGGACGAACGCTTCGGCCTCGCCTTCGACCACGAAGGTGCCGGCGTGGACCCTGTCGCCGGCTTTCGCCCGCACGGGCCTGCTCTCACCCGTCAGCATGGATTCGTCCACCGCGAGCCCGCCCACGAGCACGAGCTCGAGGTCTGCGCTGACCCGGTCGCCGGCCTCGAGCAGCACCACGTCGTCGCGGACGAGGGACTCGACGGGGACCACCAACCGGTGCCCGTCCCGCCGCACCGTCGCCGCGGCCGGGAGCAGCCGGCGCAGGCTCTGCGCGGCCCGGTCCGCCCGCCACTCCTGGGCGAAGGCGAAGCAGCCGTTGACGAGGACGACGACCACGATGGCCACGGCCAGTTGAGGCATCCCGCCGATCAGGGCGAGGGTCGCGGCCCCCCAGAGCAGCAGGGCGAAGAAGTGGAACATCTGCGCGGCCAGCAGGTGCAGCGCCGAGGGTGGATTGGGCTCCGGCAGGACATTGGGTCCGTCGACCACGAGCCGGCGGGCTGCCTCGGCCGACGTGAGCCCGGACCCCGCCGTCGTGCCCTTCAGGGCCAGACCTCTCGCGCCGTCCACGGCACCACCTCCCGCCGCTCCCCACCGTCCACGCTGCCTCGCCGAGAACCGTGGCCCCAGGGCCGAAGGCACTCGGCTGCGACCTCCATCCGGGACCTTCGGCCCTGCCCGGGTGCCGCGAGCCGTCTGCCCAGCGGGCCCGCGACGCGGCAGGCTGGTGGCTGCACACCAGCGGACGCCCGGGAGGGACGCATGACGGACCTGGTGACGGCGCGCACGGCGGCCACCGGTCCGCCGACGGTCGGCCGCGGCAGCTCCTTCCCGGTGGGCGCCACGGTCACGCCCAAGGGGGTCAACTTCTCGGTGTGGTCCCGGACCGCGACGTCGATGGAGCTGCTCCTCTTCGACGGCGTCGAGGACCCCGAACCGGCCCGCTCCGTCGTCCTGGACACGGGCGAGCACCGCACGTACGGGTACTGGCACGTGGAGGTCCCCGGTCTGCGCGCCGGCCAGGTCTACGCCTGGCGGGCGCACGGTCCGTACGACCCCGCCCGCGGGGTGCGGCACGATCCGGGGGCGGTGCTCCTCGACCCGTACGGCGTGTCGGTGGCGGTCCCTAGAGGCTACGCCCGCCGTACGGGGGAACGCCCGGACCCACGGACGGCGATGCGCAGCGTGGTCGGCGACCTCACCACGTACGACTGGGAGGGGGACCGGCCGTTGGACCGGCCGTTCGCCCGTACGGTGATCTACGAGCTGCACGTGCGGGGCTTCACCGCCCACCCGTCCAGTGGCCTGGCCCGGGGGCGGGCCGGGACCTACGCGGGCCTGGTGCACAAGGTCCCGTACCTGCAGTCGCTGGGGGTGACCGCAGTCGAGCTGATGCCGGTCCTGGCCTTCGACCGGCAGGACGCACCGGCCGGACTGGTCAACCACTGGGGCTACAGCCCGGTGTCCTTCTTCGCCCCCCACCCCGGGTACGCCTCCACGGACCAGCCGCTGGGCGTGCTCGACGAGTTCCGCGACATGGTCAAGGCCCTGCACCGGGCCGGCATCGAGGTCATCCTCGACGTCGTCTTCAACCACACCGCCGAAGGCGGCGCCGAAGGGCCGACCTTCTCCTGGCGCGGCCTCGACAACGACGACTACTACATCCTCGACCCCGCGGCACCGGAGCGCTACGCCGACTACACCGGGTGCGGCAACACCTTGGACGCCAACCATGCGGTGGTCCGCCGGATGATCATCGACGCCCTGCACCACTGGGTGGCGGACATGCACGTCGACGGCTTCCGCTTCGACCTGGCATCGATCCTGTCCCGCGACTCGCAGGGTCGGCCGATGGCGGACCCGCCGGTGATCTGGCAGATCCAGACCGACCCCGTGCTGGCGGGGACGAAGCTCATCGCGGAGGCGTGGGACGCCGCAGGGCTCTACCAGGTCGGGTCCTTCGCCGGGGACAGGTGGCGGGAGTGGAACGGGCGCTTCCGCGACGACGTCCGACGGTTCGTGCGAGGCGACGACGGCCTGGTCCGTACCCTGCCGGACCGTCTGCTGGCCAGCCCCGACCTCTACTCGGCACGACCGTCGGAGGTGGAGCACAGCGTCAACTTCGTCACCTGCCACGACGGCATGACGCTCAACGACCTGGTCTCGTACGAGAGGAAGCACAACGAGGCCAACCTGGAGGGCGGCCGCGACGGCACCGACGCCGACTGGTCCTGGAACAGCGGCGTCGAGGGCCCGACGGACGACCCGGGTGTCGAGGCAATGCGCAACCGCCAGGTCAAGAACCTGCTCGCGATCACCCTCATCGCCATGGGCGTCCCGATGCTGTCCATGGGAGACGAGGTCCGGCGCACGCAGCTCGGCAACAACAACGCCTGGTGCCACGACGACGAGACGTCGTGGTTCGACTGGTCCCTCGTCGAGCGGCACGCCGACGTGCTGCGCTTCGTCCGCGGCCTGGTCCGGCTGCGGCTCGCATTCGACATGACCACCGTCACGCACGGGCTGACGCTGCGGGAGTTCCTCGCCCGCTCCCGCGTGGAGTTCCACGGCGTGGAGCTGCACCGGCCCGACTGGTCGGACGGCTCGCACACGTTGGCGTTGACCGTCCGCAGCGTCATCGGGACGAGGAACGTGCACGCCATCCTCAACGCGTGGCGTGAGCCGCTGGACTTCGCGCTGCCGCCGGTCGACCCTTCCCTGCCGTGGCGCCGCGTGGTCGACACCGCGCTGGACCCGCCGGAGGACATCACCGACCTGGCCTCCGCACCACCGGTGACGGGCCCCACGTACCGAGCGGAGGCGCACTCCGTCGTGCTGCTGAGCGCCGACCGGAGGGTGGTGCTCCGGCCGGGCGAGGTGCGCGGCGTGGTCTTCGACATGGACGGTGTGGTGACCCGGACGGCCGAGGTGCACCGGCGGGCGTGGAAGCGCATGTTCGACGACTGGCTGACCGAGCGGTCGACCGCGACCGGTGAGGAGTTCCGCGAGTTCACCGACGAGGACTACCGGGTCCACGTCGACGGCAAGCGGAGGGAGGACGGCGTCACCGCCTTCCTCGCCTCGCGCGGCATCGAGGTGGACGAGGAGACGGTGACGACGTTGGCCACGAGCAAGAACGACGCCTTCCTACGCACGGTGGCCGAGGACGGCGTGGAGGCATACCCGTCCACGGTGCGGCTGGTCCGGGACCTGGACGCGGCCGGTATCGGTGTCGCCGTCATCACGGCGAGCCGCAACGCGACCGCGATCCTCTCCGCGGCGGGGGTCGCCGACCTCTTCCCGGTCCGCGTCGACGGCGAGGTGGCCGCGGAGCTCGGGCTGCCCGGCAAGCCGGACCCCGCGGTCTTCCTCGAGGCGGCGCGCCGGCTCGGCGTCCCACCCGACCGGGCGGTGGTGGTCGAGGACGCGATCGCCGGCGTCGAGGCCGGCAGGCGCGGCGGCTTCCACCTGGTGATCGGCGTCGACCGTACCGGGCATCCGGACGCACTCCGGGCAGCCGGGGCGCACGTCGTCGTGTCGGACCTGGAAGAAGTGACCGTGGCACGGGCAGGATCACCGGCATGACCACGTGGCTGCTCCGCTACGACGGTTACGACGAGCGCCAGGAGCCACTGCGCGAGGCGCTCTGCGCGCTGGGCAACGGTCGCTTCGCGACGCGGGCGGCTGCGCCGGAGTCACGGGCCGACGGCGTGCACTACCCCGGCACGTACGCCGCGGGCGTGTTCAACCGACTGGCCGCCGAGGTCGGGGGCCAGCCGGTCGAGAACGAGAGCATGGTCAACCTGCCCGACTGGCAGTCGCTCACCTTCCGAGTCGACGACGGCCCGTGGTGCGACGTGGCCACCGGCAAGCTCGACGGGTACGTCCAGGAGCTGGACATCCGGCGTGGCGTGCTGATGCGCCGCTTCCGCTGGACCGACCCGGCCGGGCGGACGACGGTGGTCGCGCAGCGCCGCCTGGTCTCGATGGCCGACCCGTTCCTGGCCGGCCTGCAGACCACCGTCGTCCCCGAGGACTGGAGCGGGCGGCTCACGGTGCGGTCGGGGCTCGACGGGCGGGTGGCCAACTCAGGGGTCGCGCGGTACCGCGGACTCGGCGATCAGCACTTCGAGCTCGTCGACCTGGGGTCCACCGGACCCGGCACGGTGGCCCTCGACGTCCGGACCAACCAGTCCCAGGTGCTCGTGTCCCTGGCGGCGCGTCACCGCGTCGTCGTCGACGGGAGCCACGCAGCCACGGAGGAGACGGTCGTCCGGGACGGTGCCTTCGTGGGGGTCGACCTCGAGCTCGACGCGACCCAGGGGCGGACGGTCACCATCGACAAGGTCGTCACCCTCTTCACGTCCCGGGACCGGGCGATCACGGCTCCCGCCGAGGAGGCCCGCGACAAGATCGACTGTGCTCCCGACTTCGAGCCCCTGCTCGAGCGCCACGTGCTCACCTGGGACCACCTCTGGGAGCGTTGCCACATCGAGATGGTGGGCCACCAGCGGACCGAGACGGTGCTCCACCTGCACCTGTTCCACCTGCTGCAGTCGCTCTCGCAGCACTCCGTGGACCTCGACGTGGGCATCCCGGCCCGCGGACTGCACGGCGAGGCCTACCGGGGGCACATCTTCTGGGACGAGATGTTCGTCTTCCCGTACCTCACCCTGCGCATGCCGGAACTGAGCCGCGCCCTGCTGCTCTACCGCTGGCGCCGGCTGCCGCAGGCGCGCAAGGCCGCTCACGATGCGGGCTACCGCGGCGCCATGTTTCCCTGGCAGAGCGGGGCGAGCGGCCGGGAGGAGACCCAGCGCGTCCACCTGAACCCCAAGTCCGGACGATGGCTGCCCGACCACTCCCACCTCCAGCGACACATCGGGCTGGCCGTCGCCTACAACACCTGGCAGTACTACGAGGCGACCGGTGACCGTGACTTCCTGGCCTCGTACGGCGCCGAGGTCCTCCTCGAGGTGGCTCGGTTCTTCGCCAGCCTGGCGACGTACGACCGGGGGGACGACCGCTACGACATCCGTGGCGTCATGGGGCCGGACGAGTACCACGACGCCTACCCCTGGCGCGACGAGCCGGGGCTGGACAACAACGCGTACACGAACGTCATGACCGTCTGGCTGATGACCAAGGCGCTGGCGCTCGTCCGCGAGCTGCCGGACCGGCGGCGGCAGGAGCTCTTCGACCTCCTGGGGCTGCGGCGCAACGAGCTCGAGCAGTGGGAGCACCTGAGCCGCAAGATGCGCCTGTGCTTCCACGAGGACGGGGTGCTGAGCCAGTTCGAGGATTACGAGCGGCTCGAGGAGTTCCCGTGGGGCGACTACGTCGAGCGCTACGCCGACATCGCCCGGCTGGACCGGATCCTCGAGGCCGAGGGCGACACGCCCAACCGCTACAAGGTCTCCAAGCAGGCCGACGTGCTCATGCTCTTCTTCCTGCTCTCCACCGACGAGCTGCGGGCGATCATCGAGCAGCTGGGCTACGACTGGGACCCCCTGCTCCTGCAGCGGACCGTGGAGTACTACCGCGAGCGGACGTCGCACGGGTCGACGCTGTCGAAGATCGTGCACTCCTGGGTGCTTGCGCGCACCGACCGGAAGCTGGCCTGGGACCTCTTCGTCGAGGCGCTCGAGTCCGACATCAGCGACGTCCAGGGGGGGACGACCCCCGAGGGTGTCCACCTGGGCGCGATGGCGGGCACCATCGACCTGGTCCAGCGCGGCTTCACCGGCCTGCAGCTGCGCGAGGAGCGGCTGTGGTTCGAGCCCCGCCTGCCGGACGAGCTGCAGGAGCTCCGCTTCCGGCTGCGCTACCGCCAGCACTACGGGATCTTCGTCACCGTGCGGCACGACTCCATCGTGATCAGCGGCCGGCGGGGCGGCCCCGCCCGGCTCCGCCTGCGGGTGGCCGGCCAGGACATCGAGATCGACCCCGGCGGCACCCGTGAGGTCCCCCTCCCCCGCCCCTGAACCCCGTCTGGCGAGGACCTTCGGCACTGCCCGGCGCCCGGCGCGGTCCCCGATCCTGGGGGCGGAGTCACACCCGTACGGAAGGACGTGAGGTCGATGCGCGCGGATGTCGGCGACCGGCTGGTCGTGCACGGGGTGCACCTGGACGACCCGGTCCGCGACGGGGAGATCCTCGAGGTCCACGGCACCGAGGGCGGCCCGCCGTTCCTGGTCCGCTGGTCGGACACCGGGCACGAGTCGCTGGTCTTCCCCGGGCCGGACGCCACGGTGGAGCACCTGCACCACGCCGGCGATGGCTGAGGGTCAGGATCCACTGACGACGGCAGGGGCGCCGGCTCTCCCGGGCGCCCCCGGCACCTGTTCGACCGGCCGCCCAGGCCTGGCGCCGCGGCCTGTCCGTTCAGGCCCGGGACTCGAACGCGACCGCGTGGCTCAGCGACTTCGTCACCGACAGCAGGGCCCAGCCGACGAGCACGAGGACGATGCCGAGCCCGAAGGCCATGGCGGCGACGCCGAAGGACACGACCGAGGTGAAGAGCGAAGCCCGCAGGAACGATGCGTCCATCACGGTCTCCCTGGTGGGGTCCTCGCGGTCCAGCTCCGCATAGGTGGCGCCACCACTGGCCTCCAGCGCGTGCTTCTCGATGACGTTGGCCTCGGCGTAGGCGGTCAGCGGGCCGTCGACCGGCTGGCCGGCGAAGTTGTCGGCGTCGTCGCTGACGGTGATCTGCTCGTCGGCCAGCTGGGTCTGGACGACGATCCAGGTCGCGACGCCGGCGGCAGCCAGGATGAGGCCGGCGACGATGACCAGGACGGCGAGCACTCGGGCGGTACGGGCGGGGGCGTGGGTCTGGGCGTGGGTCGCGGTCGACATGCGTTCACTCCTGGTAGGCGGGACGACCCGGACGAGCCTGACGCTACTCGCGAGTGGGACGACCGGCGAGCATCCGCCGGGTAATCGGCGCGCCCGGCAGGCCTAGCCCGGACCGACTCTCGAACCGCGGGAGCGGTGCGTGGCCGGATGAAGGGCGTCACGACAGGGGGAGTCGGGCATACCTTCCCCCACTACCTCAGCTGCTACGCCGACGCACTCACCGCGAACGGCGTCGGGCACCACGTCTACGACGTCGATGCGCGCGAGAGCTGGGCTGGACGCCGGGGAACGCCTCCCGGCTCGCCCTGGACCAGCTGCTGGCGGTCCGCGACTTCCTGAACGAGGGCGAGCCGCGTCCTCTACACGGGTCCGTGGGCGGGCAGCCAGTACACGCGGAACGTCGGTCGGCAGGTCTAGACCCCATCGCTGCGAACCAGCAGTGGACGTCCAGTCCTGAGGTCCTGCAACGCTGCCGGTTCCTGGCCGATCCGGCGACTACTGGCACGGTGCCTACCTGCTCGTCGACAACGGCGGGGCGGAGGGCCCTGGCGCCCTCCCCTCCGACGTCACCGGCGTCGACGATCCGTTCACGGGCTGATTGGGAGTTCGATGCCCCCGCATCCCGTTCCAAGACCACAGCAACGCGGCGTCGTCACCAGCGGCATCCTGCCGACCGGTGACTTCCCGCGGTACCGTTCGAGCCGCACACCCGCACGATCACCGTGCCGGCGGGCGGGGCAGGACTGTCGTGCTGGACCTCGTACTGACCGGTCCGCCGACGGCGGGGCGGCACCGAGGTATCACCCGGTGCCGCCCGTCGCTCCTCCCAGCAGCGCATCCGATCGCTGGGAGGTCCGCCATGACTGCGGTGTCGCTCGAACCGGTCCAGACGCCCGCGCTCGTCGAGCGGCTGATGGCCCCCACGCAGCAACGACTGATCGGCATCGGCAACGCCCTCGCCGGCATCGTCGCCCTGGTGGCCCTGGTCTGGACCTACGGACTGGCCGAGCAGATGGTGGCCGCGCAGGAGGGGACGGCCCCGGGCGAGATCGCGACCCGCACGATCTCGTGGTGGGGACCGAGCTTCTCCATCACGCTGGCGACCAGCCTGGTCGTCGTCGGCGCCGCTGCGGGCTTCGTCGGCAGCGTGGTGCAGCAGAGCATCGTCTTCGCCAGCCGGGCCGGCCAGCAGACGCTCGAGCGCGGCTACCTGTGGTGGTACGTGCTCCGACCGGTGTGGTCCGCGCTGCTCGGCGGCGTCGTGGTCCTCACCGTCAACGCGGGCCTGGTCAGCATCGGCGACGACACCACCTCGGCCGCCGGGGTGACCGTCCTGGTGACCGCCGCGGCAGTGGCCGGGCTCTTCACCGACCAGGCGATGCAGCGCCTCAGGTCGGTGCTCGGCGCGAGCGACCCCTCCACGCTGACCACGGACCAGCCGACGCCCGAGGGCTGATTCCCCCCATCCCTGCCCGCACGGCATGATCCAGCTTCAGCAAGGCACGGACCGGATCGGTGGGCGGGCGGGAGTCTGGCATGGACGCGCGAGGGGTCGGGCTCGGCGTCGACGTCGGCGGCACCTTCACCGACCTCGTCGCGATCCAGGACGGCCGGCTCGTCACCGCCAAGGTGCCGTCCACGCCACGGGACCAGTCGACCGGCGTCATCGCTGCCGTCGACTCCGCGGCGCTGGAGCCCGCCGCCGTCACGGTCTTCGCCCACGGCTCCACGGTCGCGACCAACGCCCTGCTCGAGCGCCGGGGTGGCCGCACGGCGCTGGTGACGACGTCCGGTTTCCGCGACGTCCTCGAGATCGGTCGTCAGAACCGGCCGTCCCTCTACGACCTCACCGCCCAGCGCCCGCCCCCGCTGGTCCCGCGTGAGCTGCGGTTCACCGTACGGGAGCGGATGGGACCCGACGGTGTCGTCCGGCCGCTCGACGAGGACGACCTGAACCGGGTGGTCCGACAGCTGGTCGACGCCCAGGTCGACGCGGTGGCCGTCTGCCTGCTCTTCGGCTTCCTGCACCCCGGCCACGAGCGGCAGGTCGGTGATCGGATCCGGGCCGCCCTTCCCGACGTCCCTGTGTCGCTCGCCAGCGACCTGCTCCCCGAGTTCCGCGAGTACGAGCGCACCGCGACGGTCACGGCCGACGCCTACTTGGCCCCGCGGCTGGCCGCGTATCTCGGCCGGCTCGACGACCGGACCCGGGACCACGGCCTGACCTCCCCGCTGGTGATGCAGTCCTCGGGCGGTGTCATCGACGTCGGGACTGCCGCGGAGCACCCCGCCCGCTGCGTGCTCTCGGGCCCGGCCGCAGGAGTCGTGGGCGCCTCGTACGTGGCCGGCCTGTCGGGCTACCGTGACCTGCTGACCTTCGACATGGGCGGGACGAGCACCGACGTGGCACCCGTCGTGGACGGGGCGGTCCAGACGACGACCGAGTCCGTGGTCGCCGGTGTGCCGCTGAAGCTGCCGATGGTGGATGTCCACACGGTGAGCGCCGGTGGCGGGTCCGTCGCCTGGGTGGACGAGGGCGGCGTCCTGCGGGTCGGCCCACACTCCGCCGGCGCGGACCCTGGCCCCGCCGCGTACGGGATGGGTGGCACGGAGCCCACGGTCACCGACGCGGACCTGCTGCTCGGCTGCCTGGCGGACGGGACGACCCTCGGCGGGCAGGTCACGCTCTCACTCGACCGCGCCAGGCAGGCCCTGCAGGAGCTCGGCTGCCGGCTCGGGCTCTCCCCCGAGGACGCCGCCCTCGGCGTCGCCCGAGTGGCAACGACCGAGATGGTGCGAGCGCTGCGCGTGATCAGCATCGAGCGTGGCCTGGACCCGCGCGACTTCGCCCTCGTCGCGTTCGGCGGCGCAGGTGGCATGCATGCCTGCGCCATGGCGGAGGAGCTCGGTGTTCGCACGGTGCTGCTGCCGCGTGCGGCAGGGGTCCTGAGCGCGCTCGGGCTCGCACTGTCGGACATCCGGCGCGACTACGTCGCCCCGCTGCTGGGCCGGGTCGACGAGCTCGACCCCGAGACCCTCCGGGAGGCCTGGACGGGCCTCGCCCGACGGGCAAGGGAGGAGCTGGCGCCGCTGGGCGACCCCCGCACCGAGCGGCTCGCGGATCTCCGCTACCGCGGCCAGTCCTACGAGCTGGTCGTCGGCGGCGAGACGCCGGACGAGCTGGCCCGGGTCTTCCACGACACCCACCAGCGCCGCTACGGCCACCACGACGCCGCCGAGGTGGTGGAGATCGTCGGCTTGCGTCTGGTGGCGACGGTCGCCGGCGAGAAGCCGGACGTGGTCGAGCCCGATCCGGCCACGCGCGACACGCGTACCGGGCACCGTCGCGTACTGCTCGAGGAGGGTCCCGTCGGCGCCGAAGTCCACGACCGTTCCCTGATGGGTCGTGGGAGCACCGTCGCGGGGCCGGCCGTCGTCGAGCTCGCCGAGGCCACCTGGCTGGTGCGGCCCGGCTGGCGAGGAAGCGTCGACGGCGTCGGCACGCTGGTGCTGTCCCGGCAGGAGGCGGACCGGTGAGCCTCGACCCGGTGACGATTTCGGTGATGCGCAGCGCCCTCGCCGGCGTGGCCGAGGAGATGGGGTCGGTCCTCGTCCGCAGTGGCTACTCCTCCAACATCAAGGAGCGCCGCGACTGCTCGGCCGCACTCTTCGACGCGCGGGGCCGCCTGGTGGCCCAGGCCGAGCACATCCCCGTCCACCTCGGCGCGATGCCCGAGTCGGTGGCCGCGGCGATGGCCCGCAACCCCCGACCCGGAGACGTCTTCGTCCTCAACGACCCCTACACGGGCGGCACCCACCTGCCGGACATCACCCTGGTCTCCCCCGTGACCATCGCCGACCGCACCGTCGCCTTCGCCGTCACGCGCGCCCACCACTCCGACATCGGCGGCATGGTGCCCGGCTCGATGCCGAGCGGTAGCCGCGACCTCTGGCAGGAGGGCCTGGTCATTCCGCCCGTACGGCTCGTTCGTGAGGGGCAGCTGGACGAGGACCTCTTCGCGCTGATCCTGGCCAACTCCCGTACGCCGCGGCTGCGCCGAGGGGACTTCCGCGCCCAGCTGGCGGCGAACGGTCTCGCCGGCGAGCGCCTCGCCGAGCTGGCTGACCGCCGCGGGCTCGGCGTGCTCCTGGCGTCGTTCGACGAGGTGCTCGCGTACGGGGAACGCCGTGCCCGTGAGGCGCTGCGGGCGCTGCCGGACGGCACCTACCGTTCGAAGGGAGAGCTGGAAGGTGACGGCGTGACCGATGACGACATCCGGATCGAGGTGGCGGTCACGGTCGACGGGGAACACCTGCTCGTCGACCTCACCGGGACGTCGGACGCCGTGGCGGGCAACGTGAACTGCCCGCTCGCCGTGACCCGCTCGGCCTGCTATTTCGCCTTGCGGGTGCTACTCCCCGACGACGTCCCGGCGAACGCCGGCACCTATGTGCCGCTCGAGATCGTCGCCCCCGAGGGGTCGCTGGTGAACGCCCGGCCGCCGCACGCGGTGGTCGCCGGCAACGTCGAGACGAGCCAGCGGGTCGCGGACACCGTGCTGGCTGCCCTTGCCGAGGTGGCCGACCTCCCCGCGGCCGGTCAGGGGACCATGAACAACGTCGTCATCGGCGGTTACGGGTGGACCTACTACGAGACCGTCGCCGGCGGTCAGGGGGCCTCGTCCCGCGGGCCGGGGCCGAGCGGCGTTCACGTCGGCATGACCAACACCCTGAACACCCCGGTGGAGGCGCTCGAGCTCGAGTACCCGATGCGGGTCGAGCGCTACGAGCTCGCCGACGGGTCGGGGGGCGACGGCCTGCACCGCGGTGGCGACGGCGTGGTCCGGTCCATCCGCGTGCTCGAGCCGGCCACGGTCTCGCTGCTCACCGACCGGCGCCGCCATGCCCCCGCCGGTGCCCATGGGGGCGGCCCCGGCACACCAGGCCGCAACGTGGTCGGCGAGCCCGGCCGGGAGGTCGAGCTGCCGCCGAAGACCACGCGCCAGCTCGACGCCGGAGAGGTCGTCACCGTCGTGACGCCCGGGGGTGGCGGGTGGGGGTCGGTGGGCTGAAGTGCCGGTGCGTCACTCCAGCGCGAACGACCCGGTGACGATCTCGCCAGCCGGCTCGTAGACACCCATCAGGACCCCGGTCGTGGACACCGAGCTGTCCACGAGCCGCAGCCCTGCTGGGAGGGTGCCTTCGGCGAAGAGGCGCTTGCCGGACCCGATGACGAGAGGGAAGACCATGAGGCGGAACTGGTCGACGAGCCCGTGGCGCAGCAGGGTCTGGACGAGGTTCCCGCTGCCGTGGACCTGCAGCTCCGGACCCTCCTCCGCCTTGAGCGCTGCGACCCCCTCGGCCACGTCCCCGTCGATCAGCACGGAGTTGCTCCACTCCAGCGCGGGCCGTCCCCGCGACGCCACGTACTTGGTGGCGTCGTTGAGCGGCTTGCCCCCGGCCTCCTCGGGTGCATTCGGCCAGTGGGCGGCAAAGATGTCGTAGGTCTTGCGTCCGAGCACGAGGTCGAAGGGCCGGCTCATCGCGTCGTCCATGAAGCGCCCCATCGGTTCGTCCCAGTAGTTCACCGACCAGCCGCCGTAGGTGAAACCACCGCTGTCGTCCTCGCCGGGTCCGCCCGGGGCCTGCATGACCCCGTCGAGGGTGAGGAACGTGTTCACGATCAGCTTTCTCATCTCTGATCCCCTATCGAAGGAGGGTCGGTCTGGAAGGCAACCACCGCTGGAGGGGAGACACCCAGGCAGGACGGAACTCATCGCACACGCCGGGGGCGCTCCCCCGTCGGAGTCGATGCTGCCAGCGGGAGGCCGCCGCGTACTCGGGAGGCCCCCGGTAGGGGACGACGTCGATGATCGCCGGGGCGAGCGACTCGGCGAGGAGCACGCTGCCCGTCAGGTGCGAACTCGGCGTGCACCACGTTGGAAGCTCGTCGTCCCAGGCCGCCCACCCACCCATCGACCACAACCCCGTACGGCCGGGCACCGGACGACTGATCCGGAACCCCTCCCCGGAAGGTCGCTCAGCAGCGAGTCCGAACGCGGCCAGCACGTCTCGGCCTGGGAGCGCACAGAGATCGCGGCGGGTATGTTCCCGAGCGTGGCGCATGACCCGTCGGCCACCCAACCCGGTGGACAAGGCTCGGTCGTCTTCACCGGCGCCATCGGCGGCCTGGCCGGCGTCACGCTGGCCGCGCACAAGGGCGCCCGGGCAGCAGCCGCCGGCGCGGTGCTCGGGGCCGTCGGGCTCGGTGCGTCCGAGACGGTCGCCCGGGCTCGGCAACGGCCCGGTGAGATCCCGCCGATCTGGCAGCGGATCGCGGTCAGCACCGCCCTGGCCGCGCCGCTCGGCTGGGTGGCAGGTCATCTCACCGGCGCAGGCCCCCTCCCGGTGGGCACGGTGACCGGGCTGGCCGTCGGCGCGCTCGGCCTGCGGCCCCAGAAGGTGGCGATGGGCCCGCTGGTGGGCGCCGCGGTCGGACGGGCCTACGCCTCCCGAAGCGGCGCCGTCCCGGCCTCGGTCGTGGCGAGCAGCACCGTGCTCACCTACCGGACCCTGTCGGCCCTGGTGTTCCGGGACCCCCAGGTCAGCCTGCTCGCGGAGCGGGTCCCGGCGGATGACCTGCCCTTCGTGGTGCCACTGGCGGCCAGGTCCCGGTACGTCGGCACCGGCTACGTACGGGAGTTGGCAGCCGCCTCGGGTGGCACGTACGTCGCCGACGCGAGAGACACCGGCATCATCGCGTCGCTGGACGAGCTGGCGGGACCGGACTTCGACCCCGAGGCGGTCGACCCTCGCGTACGCGAGTTCTACGAGCACACGACGCGATTCAGGCTCGACATCGTCCCCGAGTGGCGCCTGTGGGTGCGCCCGGGCTACCTGCTCTACCGGTCCCTGGTCGCCCGCCCGCTCGGGCAGGCCAGTGTCCCGATGAACCAGCGCGAGGCACTGCGCGGGGTCAGCAGCCGCATCGACCTGGTCGTCCCGACCTCGGACGACACCCCGACGGTGCGGGGGTGGATCCGGTCCTTCGCGGACGACGACGAGCCCATCTACGTCGGCATCTACACCACGTACCGCCACGAGGACCGCGGGTACGTCAGCGTCGGCTTCCCGCTCCCGCAGGCGAGCTTCACAGCGACCCTTCGCCCACAGGCGCACGCAGGGGGCGGGCTGACCCTGACCAGCCGGGTCGACGACGGCCATGCTGGCCACTACCTGACGTACGTCGACCCGCAGACGGCGGAGCTCACCGCGCTGGCGGTCCACGGCTTCGCGGAGCACCTCGACGTCTACGTGGCGGACGGCGGGGTGCGGGCCGAGCACGCCTTCTGGGTGTTCGGCCTGCCGTTCCTGGTGCTGCGCTACCGCATCCGGTCCAGATCGACCGGGTGACCGTGTCGAGATCGGGGGTGCTCGGTCGACGCGTCGGCAGGACCCGGGCAGGCCGGGTCCGACGTCGATGAGAGGACGCGAATGCGCTTCCTGACCATGGTCATTTGCGCTTCCGCCTGCACCGACTCACCACGTTCACCACCCCACTCGTGCCATCACGAAGCGGCGACACGTCGACGCCTCGTGATCGCTCCACCGGTCTCGTGGTTGCCCGGGGGCTGACTCTTGATTTCTCGGCCATTCGCGAGAAAGGTGTGGGGCGGTCGCCGCGCCTCCCACGCCCTTTCCGGGCCTCGGGATGGCGAGCCGAGCAGTGCGTACTGCCTGCGCGGCTGAGCGCCGAAGGAGGGACGATGGGTGCTCGTCGAGGAGGCTTCGTCGCGGCAGTCGTGGCCGCGCTCGTGGCATCAGCCGCTCTGGTCGGGACGGCGACGGCTCAGCCGGGAGGTGCGGGTCGAGCCGGCTTGGAGCTCTACCAGGCATCGGTCGACGCCGAGCGGTACCAGCAGCTGCTCGCAGGTGGCTACGACGTCGCCGCCGTGGAGGAGACTGCGGAGGGCTTCGCCGTGCAGGTCGTGCTACGGCCGAACGAGCGCAACAAGCTGCGGCGCGAGGGCTTCGACTTCGAGGTCGTCCGGAACTCGGACGGGCAGACCAACACCGAGGCGGCCCTCCAGCAGCAACAAGCCGGCTTCGCGGTGTGGCGGCCGTGGGACGGCGACGGCGGGCTAGAGGAACAGATCCGTGATATCGCGGCGCAGTACCCGAAGCTCACCCAGTTGCACACGATCGGCACGACTCACGAAGGTCGCGACATTCTCGCGCTCCGCGTGACGTCGAACGCGCGCAACGTGCCACTCGGCGTTCGGCCGGCGGTGCTGTACCAGTCCACTGCACACGCCAGGGAGTGGATCTCCACCGAGGTCAACCGGCGCCTGCTGCTCCACTACCTCGAGAACGCCGGCACCGACCAGACGGTCCGGAACCTGCTCGCGACGACCGAGCTGTGGTTCGTGCTCGTGATGAACCCCGACGGCTACCAGTACACGTTCGAGGAGGAGCGCCTCTGGCGGAAGAACCTGCGCGACAACGACGAGAACGGCGTGATCGACGGCAACGACGGCGTGGACCTCAACCGCAACTTCGCCGAGCACTGGAAGTACGACGAGGAAGGTTCATCGTCGCAGTTCTCGAGCGAGACCTACCGCGGCCCGGCGCCCGAGTCCGAGCCCGAGACCCAGGCAAACATGGCACTGTTCGACCTGGCGAAGCTCCGCTTCGCGATCAGCTGGCACTCCTTCGGCCAGCTGCTGCTCTACCCGCAGGGCTGGCAGGTGCAGACGCCGTCCGCCGACGACCCGATCTACGTGGCGTTGACGGGCACGGACGCGGAGCCGGCCGTCGAGGACTTCGACCCCGGTCCGGCTGCCGACCTGTACATCACCAACGGTGAGTTCACCGACTGGGCGCACGCCACCCAGGACGTGCTCGCCTGGACGCCCGAGCTGTCCGAGGGTTGCGAAGGCTGCGGCTTCGTCTTCCCCGACGACGAGGACCTGGTGCAGGCGGAGTTCGAGCGGAACCTCCAGTTCGCGCTGAACGTGGCCCGCTCGGCGCGGACCCCCGACGACCCCGTGTCGCACATGGGAATCCGCACGAAGAACCTGTACCTCGACCTGGCCGAGATCGACCCCTGGAAGACCAACCACCCGGCGTCCGACCTCAAGGTCGAGGTGTCCCACGGCGGCGGCTCGACGCAACCCGTCGAGGTGCTGGCCAAGAAGTCCGTCCCCAACCTCGAGTTGCACTACCGGATCAACGGCGGGCAGACGAGCACGCTGCCGACTACGCCGTCGCCGAACGGTGACGTGTTCGGCGGCAACAACGCCTACAACACCTACTACCAGTACATGCGGGCGGAGATCCCTGGAATCGCAGCAGGAGACTCGGTCGAGTACTGGTTCACCGGCCGCGGCGCGACGACCGAGCACGTGACCTTCGACGTGGTGGAGAACGCCGACGCCGACGTGCTGATCCTGGCCCAGGAGGACCGGACCGGGGCCGTCAACATCCCCGGCTACGCGAGCACCTCACCGGACACGGCCAACTACCTCGAGTACTACGAGAAGGCGGTGGCGGACGCCGGGCGGACGGCCAACGTCTGGGACGTCGACGCCGAGGGCCGGGAGGCGCCCGACCACCTCGGAGTGCTCTCCCACTACGACGCCGTGGTCTGGTATACGGGCAACAACTTCGTGACCCGCACTGCTGGACGTACGGCAGGCAACGTCGACCGGCTGCACAACGAGCTGACGCTTCAGATGCGTGCGTACCTCAACGAGGGCGGGAAGCTTCTCTACACCGGGCAGTGGGCCGGGGCGCTGGAGAACGGCCTGGCCGGGACCCAGCTGTACGACCCGGTGGCCGGTGAGGTCTGCGTCGTGGGCGGCGTGCAAGTCCTGGACCGCTGTCAGGTGCTGTCGGACAAGGACGACTTCCTGCAGTACTGGCTGGGGTCGTACATCTACAACAGCGACGCCGGCACCCAGGCGGACGGCACCCCGTTCGACGTGCTGGGCGTCAGCGACCCGTACGACGGGATGTCGTGGGGGTTCAACGGCACGGACAGCGCGGAGAACCAGGTGCACACCGCGTCGATGATCACGACGAGCAGCCTGCTGCCGGCGGACGAGTACCCCCAGTTCGACAGCTCCGCTCCGGCGGTGTGGGACACCGGTCTGGCGGGCGCCTTCGAACCGATCGACGGC
>DASTQL010000142.1:0-8707 GCA_035761805.1 Jiangellales bacterium
CCTCGGCGAGGACGTGGGTCCGTACGGCGGCATCTTCTCGTCCACCACGGGCCTGCTCGACAAGTACGGGCCCGAGCGAGTCATCGACACACCGATCTCCGAGACCGCGTTCCTCGGCCTCGCCATCGGCGCGGCCGCCGAGGGCATGCGGCCCATCGCGGAGCTGATGTTCGCCGACTTCATGGGCGTCTGCCTGGACCAGCTCTACAACCACATGGCCAAGATCCACTACGAGTCGGGGGGCAACGTCAGGGTCCCCATGGTCGTCACGATGGCCGTGGGCGGCGGCTACTCCGACGGCGCCCAGCACTCGCAGTGTCTGTGGGGCACCTTCGCGCACCTGCCCGGCATGAAGGTCGTCGCGCCCTCCAACCCGTACGACGCCAAGGGCCTGATGACCTCGGCCATCCGCGACGACAACCCGGTCGTCTACATGTTCCACAAGGGCGTCATGGGCCTGCCCTGGATGGCCAAGAACCCGCGCGCCACGGCCGACGTCCCCGAGGAGGCCTACGAGGTCCCGATCGGCGAGGCCAGTGTGGCCCGTGAGGGCACGGACGTCACTGTCGCCACGATCTCGTTGTCGGTGCACCACTGCCTCGACGTCGCCGAGTCGTTGGAGAAGCAGGGCGTCAGCGCCGAGGTCCTCGATCTGCGCAGCCTCGTGCCGCTCGACCGGGAGGCGATCCTGACCTCGGTGGGCAAGACCGGGCGCCTGGTCGTCGTGGACGAGGACTACCGCTCGTACGGGATGTCGGGCGAGGTCGTCGCGACCGTCACCGACCACGACCCGGGCATGCTGCGCGCACCGGTCGCCCGCGTGGCCAACCCCGACGTGCCGATCCCCTACGCCCGGACGTTGGAGTACGCGGTGCTGCCACGGCAGGACCGGATCGAGGAGGCCATCCACCGGGTGGTCAAGGCGTGAGCGACGTCGTCTTTCCGTCGTTGTCGAAGGAGCGTGAGGATGCCGAGGGGGTCGTGTCGACCTGGTTCGTCGCGGACGGCGAGCCGGTCGTGGAGGACCAGCTCCTCGCCGAGGTGCAGGTCGACAAGGTCGCCGTGGAGGTGCCCGCCCCGGAGGCCGGGACGGTGCACCTGCTCGTCGCCGAGGAAGAGGAGGTGAGGCAGGGCCAGGTGATCGCCCGCATCGACTGATGCGTCGGTGACCGACGCCGCCCGGCGAGCCCGCCCCCCACCCCGCCGGGTGGCGTCCTGGCGTCCGGCGTCGGCTCGCCGTCACCACTCCGCCTCGTCCTCCCGGACGTCCGCGACGATCGCTGCGACGGCCTCGTCGCTCAGGGTGTGCCGTCCCACCCGCCGGTAGTCCGCCAGCGTGTCCTGCAACCGTTGGATCACGTGGTCCTCGGCGATCGCGATGATCGCGGAGGTCCCCGGCGTCAGGCTCCTGGCGATCGCCTTGAGGTCCTCGTCACGGAGACCCTTGTCTCGCACCTTGCCCCAGATGCCGCCGCCCGCGGCACCCACCACCGCCGAGGCGATGATGCCGGGCGGGAAGATCAGGCCCACGAGACCGCCGGCGATCGCTCCCCGCTTCGCCCAGGTCCCGCTACCGGGGTCGCCGGTCTCCTCGATCTTGACGGTCCCGTCGTCTCTGTGGACGACGATCGCCGCGTCGATCAGCTCGATCGTGCCCTTGTTCTGCATGCGCCGCAGGTCGCGCAGGGCGTCCCGCGCCCCGCTCTCGGCGTCGTACGCCGCGACGAAGACCTCGATCGCGTCTGCCATCCCTGCCCCGCCTCCTCCGTCTCCCCTCGCACCCACCCTCTCACCCCGGCCAGCCCACAAATGATCACGGCAGCCGCGCAAATGGGTGCCGAGCCAGGTGAATTCACCGCGGCAGACAGCCATTTACCTGGCTGCCGTGATCGATCGGGCCCGGCGGACGAGGGTGGCGCACGTGGTGGACCAGCGCGACCTCGGCCAGGTCGGACCGGAGGAGCCGCCGGTAGGCGTGCGGGTCGCAGCGGATGCTGTCGGGTGGCTCGCCAGGGAAGCGCTGGCGGGTACGGCGCTCGGACCGTCGGATCGCCCGCCACATCAGGTCACGCGTGGGCAGGTCGAGCCGGCCGGAGACGACGGCGGAGATCCAGGCGGCCTGGGTCTCGACCACCGGGAGTAGCCCGCCCGGCGCGTCGACGAAGCCGGCCAGGAAGATGCCGGGCAAGTCCGGCGGCACGATCCGGCGGTAGAGCGGCAGCCGCCTCCCCTGGGCGGCGAGCAGACCGGGGTCGAGGAAGGGGAGGTCGATGCGGTAGCCGGTGGCGAGGACGACCGCGTCCACCCGCTGGGAGCTGCCGTCGGCGAAGTCGGCCCGGCGACCGCCCAGCCGCCGCAGCGCCGGCGTGACGGTGACGGCACCGCTCCGTACGGCGGGGATCAGGTCCGACGAGACGATCGGCACGCCCTCGAGGACGCGGCGTCGTGGGACGGGCCACTGGGGCGGCAGCGAGCCGAGCTCCGAACGAACGCGTCGGGCTACGACCTGGTTGAGCCACGGCCACGGCATCCGGTTGTAGGGCTCGACGTCCCCGATGTCGTACGGCTCGCCGGTGATCCACCGGGGGACGACGTGGGTTGGCGTGCGCACGGCCAGGAAGCAACGATCGGCCACCGCCGACAGCTCGGTGGCGATCTCGGCCGCCGATTGGCCGGCGCCGACGACGAGCACCCGGCGACCGGTGTACGGGTCGGGTGTGCGGTACGCGTGGGAGTGCGTGAGCTCTCCGCCGAAGCCGCCCCGGTGGTCGGGGAGGCGCGGTGACCAGAAGACGCCGGTGGCGACGACGACGTGGCGGTGGCGCCGGGTGGTCCCGTCGTCGAGGTGGAGCAGCCAGCCGCCGTCGCTCGGCGCCGGTTCGAGCCGCTGGACGGTCGTTCCGACGACAACGCGGTCCCGGAGGTCGCATTCGCTCGCGTAGGACTCGAGGTACGCGGTCATGTCCGCGTGCGAGGGGAAGTCGCCGTACGAGGCGGGCATCGGATGGTTGGGGTACTGCATGCGCCGCCGAGAGACGTTGGTGCGCAGGGAGGCGTAGGCGGCGGACATGCCGCTGTCGTTGCCGTACCGCCACATCCCACCGATGCGCGAGCCACGTTCGAACGCCACGGCCTCGGTGCCGTTACGGGCCAGTGCATCGAGGACGGCGAGCCCGGACGAGCCGGCTCCGATGACGGCGACGTCGGTCATGACGGCTCCCTGGGCTCGGTCAGCTGGGCCGGGGACGGAGCCCGGCCAGGACGAGGTCCACGAGGTCCTCGGGCATGGAGGCGGGCGGGTGCCGCACACGCGACTGGGCGGGCTCGGGGGCCAGTCGACTGGTGAGCCGACGGATCAGAAGGGTCCCGACGAGGAGGTCGACGGCGAGCTCCACGTCCAGGCCGACCGGCAGCTCACCTCGTTCGACACCCCGACGCAGGGCGACGGCGAAGAGCTTCCGGCGCGGCCGGACGACGTGCTGGGCATAGGCTCGGCCCAGCCTCGATCCCCGGGCCAGCTCCGCGGACATCGGCGGGAAGACACCCCCGGTCACCTCTCCGGTCATCAAGCCGTGGAGGTCCTCGGCGCACCGGAGGAGGTCGCCACGGACCGTCCCGGTGTCGAGTTCCACGGGTTCGTCGAAGGCGTCGGCGATCGCCGCCAGGACCATGTCCTCCTTGGTCGGCCACCGCCGGTAGATCGCCGCCTTGCCGACGCCGGCCCGCGCCGCGACGGCGTCGACGCTCATCCCGTCGAAGCCGCCCTCAGCGAAGAGTTCCAGCGTCGCATCCCGGATCGCACGGTCGACGCGGGGACTGCGGGGGCGGGTCGTGCGGGTGGTGCTGCGGGAGGTACGGGTGGTGAGCATGGCGTGCCTTCCGAAACGGAACTGTCTCGTATCGTATGCACTCGGACACGGCGACCTCAACCCCCGGGGCCTTCCAAGCGTGACCACACCCTTGTGGTAGGGGCCTTCGTCATGGCGCTCGGCTGAGCGATCCCGCTCACGGTCGGCCGCAACAGTGAAGGAGCTGCGGCGGGAGCTGGGCGTCGGCCTGAGCCATGCCCTGAACGAGTTGGAGCGAGCGGGGCCGCGTCGGCGGGCCCCGCGATGCCGAGCGGTCACCTGCACGCCACGCGCCCTCGGCATCAAAGACCGACGTCTCGCACGTCGCCGAGGTCGTCGCGCTGCTCGACGCCGAGGACGGCCGGGCGAGAGCCCAACCCGCTTCGCCCGGGTCCGCCGAGCTCTCCGGCATGCCGCACCGGTTCTGTCCGGCCCCCCACCTAGCATCGGCCCGTGCCCGACGACGACCGGCAGCTCAGCCACGCGGAGGTGGCCTTCCTGCGCGAGCACGACGCCGCGTGGCGGCTGCTCCGCGCCGGCAACGCGCCGCTGGTCATCGGCTTCCTGGGCCGGGTCTTCGTCCGCGACAACGTCCGGACGATCTCGGCCGCCGAGCTGACCAGCATGCTCGACGACGAGCTGTGGGCGCTCAACCACGAGCTCGGGGAGGGCACCTACCCGCGACCGGCGAAGGCCTACCTCGACGAGTGGGCGGGCCCCGACACCGGCTGGCTGCGCAAGTTCTACCCGCCCGACAGCGACGAGCCCCACATGGACGCCACGCCGGCCCTGGAGAAGGCGGTCGCCTGGGTCGAGAGCCTGCAGGTGCGCACCTTCGTCGGCACAGAGTCGCGACTCAACACGATCGTCGAGCTGCTGCGTCAGATGGTCTTCGGGGCCGAGACCGACCCGGAGGCCCGCCTGGCCGAGCTGCACCGGCGCCGGTCGGAGATCGACCTGCAGATCGCCGAGATCCGGCAGGGGCACCTGCCGGTGCTCGACGACACCGCCCTGCGCGACCGCTACCAGCAGTTCGCCCGCACGGCCCGCGAGCTGCTGGCCGACTTCCGCGAGGTCGAGACCAACTTCCGGGCGCTCGATCGGCAGCTGCGCGAGCAGATCGCGTCGTGGAGCGGCTCCAAGGGCGAGCTCCTCGACACCGTCCTGGGCAGCCGGGCCAGCATCGCCGAGTCCGACCAGGGTCGGAGCTTCCAGGCCTTCTACGACTTCCTGCTCTCCCGGCAGCGCCAGGACGAGCTGACCGACCTGCTCGATCGCGCCCACGCGCTCCCCGCCGTCGATGACGGTGACCCGCGGCTGAGGCAGATCCACTACGACTGGCTCGACGCCGGCGAGCGGACCCAGGCCACGGTGCGTCTGCTGTCCGAGCAGCTGCGCCGGTTCCTCGACGACCAGGTCTGGCTGGAGAACCGCCGGGTCATGGACCTCCTCCGTGGCATCGAGGCCACCGCGATCCGGCTGCGGGGCGTGGGCACCGTCCCGGTGACGACGGAGCTCGACCACCCCGCACCGGGCGTGGCGCTGCCGATGGAGCGCCCCCTCTACTCCCCCGGCGCCGGGCGCTCCCTCGACAGCAGCGTCGAGGCACGGCCCCACGGCGACGAGATCGACCCGTCGGTGCTCTTCGAGCAGGTCCACGTCGACCGCGAGGGGCTCGCTCGGGGGGTCCGGCGGGCGCTCCGCGGTCGCGACCAGGTAGGCCTGGCCGAGCTGCTCGAGCAGCGGCCGATCGAGCACGGGCTGGCCGAGATCGTCACGTACCTCTCCCTCGACGAGGACGCCTTCGAGGTCGTCCTCGATCCCGCGTCGGAGGTGCGGGCCACCTGGCTCGACGAATCCGGCGCAGTCCGCACCGCCACGCTCCCCCGCGTCACCTTCGCCCGCCGCCTGCCGACCAGGGAGGGCTTCCGCGCATGACTCACTCGACCGCTACCACCCGGCGTGCGGTGATCGCGCACTCCGAGCTCGACCTCTCCCTCGTGGTCGTGCAGCTGATGAAGGGCGTCGTCTACCGCGACTCCCATGAGCGGGCCTGGCGCCACCTCGTGCAGCTGCAGACCCAGGCCCGCGACTACTTCGACGTCATGGGCCTCACCGTGGTGGTCGACGAGGCCGAGGGCTACGCCTTCCTGCGCTCCCGCCCCGACGACGAGGCCGACGATTCGGTCCCCCGTCTCGTGGCCCGCCGAACGCTCTCCTTCCCGGTCAGCCTGTTGCTGGCCCTGCTGCGCAAGAAGCTCGCCGAGTTCGACGCCTCCGACTCCGACACCCGGCTCGTGCTCACCCGGGAGCAGATCCTCGAGACCGTCCGGCTCTTCGTGCCCGACAGCAGCAACGAGGCCCGCCTGGTCGACCAGATGGACACCACGATCGGCAAGGTCGTCGACCTCGGCTTCCTCCGCCGGGTCAAGGGTCAGGAGACGACCTACGAGGTACGGCGGGTGCTCAAGGCCTTCGTGGACGGCCAGTGGCTCGGGGATTTCGATCGGCGGCTGGCCGACTACGCCCGCAGCCTGAACCTCGACGAGGCCGAGGAGGCCGGGCAGTGACCCAGACACTCTTCCCCTCCATCCACCTGGAGCCCGACCCGGCGGAGACCCGCTCCGGCTTCCGGCTCGACCGCCTCGAGGTGCTCAACTGGGGCACCTTCGACCGGCACGTGTGGCGGCTCGACCTGCGGGGCGACAACACGCTGCTCACCGGCGACATCGGCTCGGGCAAGTCCACCGTCGTCGACGCGATCACCACCCTGCTGCTCCCCGCCCACCGGATCTCCTACAACAAGGCCGCCGGGGCCGACACGCGGGAGCGCGACCTCCGCTCCTACGTCCTCGGTCACTACAAGTCCGAGCGCAACGAGACGACCGGCACCTCCCGACCGGTCGCGTTGCGCGAGCCCGGCTCGGTCTCGGTCCTGCTCGGGGTCTTCCGCAACGAGGGCTACCACTCCGTGGTGAGCCTGGCCCAGGTGTTCTGGCTGCGCGACGCCGGCGCCGGGCAGCCTCAGCGGCTCTACGCCGTGGCCGACCGGGCGCTGTCGGTCGAGACGGACTTCGCCGACTTCGGCCCCGAGATCGCGGGACTGCGCCGCCGGCTCCGGGCCGACGCCGTCCAGGTCTTCGACCACTTCCCCGACTACGGCAAGCACTTCCGGAGGCGGCTCGGCATCCAGTCCGAGCAGGCGATGGAGCTCTTCCACCAGACCGTCTCGATGAAGTCGGTCGGCAACC
Source organism: Jiangellales bacterium (assembly GCA_035761805.1). Classification (GTDB taxonomy): domain Bacteria; phylum Actinomycetota; class Actinomycetes; order Jiangellales; family Jiangellaceae; genus DASTQL01. Next base: position 7,100 of record DASTQL010000142.1, read on the forward strand.
TCAACGACTTCGTCCGCAGCCACATGCTCGAACCCTTCGACGGGGCCTCGTGGATCGACCGCCTCGTCGCGCACTTCGAGGACCTCACCCGCGCCCACGACGCCGTATGCCGGGCCCAGGAGCAGCTGAGCCGCCTCGAGCCGGTGCTCGCCGACTGCGACCGCTACGACGCACTTGCCGAGGAGGTCGCCGGCCTGCACCGCGAGCGCGACGCCCTTCCCGCCTTCTTCGCCGAGCGACGGACGACGCACCTGGGGGCCCGGGCCAGCCGGCTGGAGGTCGAGCTTGGCGAGCTCGAGGGGGAAGCCACCAAGGTCGCCGGCGAGCTGACGACCAGGCGACAGACGCTGCAGCGCCTGCACGCCGAGCGGCTGGGCCTCGGCGGCGACCGGCTGGCCGAGATCGAGCGTCAGGCCGGTGAGGAGGCCAGCCGCCGTGACGAGCGCCGCCGCAAGGCCGACCAGATGGCTCGCCTCCTGGAGGCGTCGGGCCTCGACCCGGTCGACAACACCACCAGCTTCGAACGGCGCCGTCAGGAGGTCGCGGCCCTCCGCACCGAGCTGGGTGACTCGCTCGCCCGGATCCAGAACTCCCACACCGACGTGGCGGTCGAGAAGCGACAGGTCGAGGAGGAGAGCGAGGAGGTCAACGCCGAGCTGCGCAGCCTGAGCGGGCGCCGCAGCAACATCCCGCGCCAGGCCCTGCAGCTGCGAGAGGCCCTCGGCGACGCGCTCGGGGTGGAACCCGACACGATCCCCTTCGCCGGTGAGCTGATCCAGGTCCGTGCCGACGCCCAGGAGTGGGAGGGCGCGGCCGAGCGGGTCCTCCGCAGCTTCGCCCTGTCCTTGCTCGTACCTGACCGCCACTACGCCGCGGTCGCCGACTGGATCGACGGTCGCCATCTCGGCGCGCGCGTCGTCTACTACCGCGTCCCCGAGACTCCCGTACGGAGGGAGCCGGTCGACCCGCCGGAGACGCTGCGGCTTCACGAGGTGCTGGAGGTGCGGGACTCGCCGTTCTCGACCTGGCTGGAGCGGGAGCTGGTCACCAGGGCCGACTACGAGTGCGTCGGGGCGGTCGCCGAGCTGCGCCGCGCGCACCGGGCGGTGACCCGGGCCGGCCAGGTCAAGCGCGACCGCCACCACGAGAAGGACGACCGCAGCCGGATCGACGACCGCAGCCGCTACGTGCTCGGCTGGGACAACGGTCGCAAGATCGACGCGCTGCTCGACCGGGCGAGGGCCATCCAGACTCGCCGGGTCGCAGTCGACGAGCGGCTCCGCCTGCTGACCACGGAACGCCGCGCGGTCGAGGGGCGCCGGACTGCGCTCGAGCAGGTCGCGGTCTTCACCGAGTTCGGAGAGGTCGACTGGCAGTCCTCGGTCCGGCGGATCGAGACTCTGGAGGCCGAGCGAGCCGCACTCGAGGCGGCCTCGGGCGAGCTCGCCCGGGTCGGCTCGCAGATCGCCGAGACCGAGGCAGCGATAGGCGCGGCCGAAGAGCGCGGCCGCCTGCTCGAGCGGCGCCGGGGCGAGGTGGACCACGAGCTGGCCGCCACCGCCGAGGGCCTCGCCCGGGCCCACCGGACCCTGGAGGCGGCGGGCGACG
>DASTQL010000143.1:0-17021 GCA_035761805.1 Jiangellales bacterium
CGTGGCTGGATGTCGCGCTGGTTTCGCGGTCAGCGTGGGCCGAACTCGCCGGCGTCGTCGAGGCGGTGATCGTCAAGCCGGCCACCAGGCGCGGGTCGGGCTTCCACCCGGAGTTCGTGGCCGTCGTCTTCCGACCCTCGACGAACCACAGGAGCCACGAGCCGCGTGACCGGTGCCGCGATCATCGGGCTCCAGCCACGTGGGCACGGCGGGTACGCGGCCAGGCCCCAGTAACGATCGCATTCGGACCTGTCCCGCTTTGGCCCGGCTCTGACTGTCCCTGGCGGCGCCGCCTCGACTGCCTCCGGTCCGGCGCTTTCCGCCGCTCTCCCTGGACGCGTCCTGGGAGCCGGCTGGAGACTGGTGGCAGGGCCGTGCCCCCGTCGCCGAGAGGGGGAGGCATGACCGGGGCGTTGATCCACACACCCGATCAGCGGCTACGGGTGTTCGTCAGCTCGACGCTGGCAGAGCTAGCGGAGGAGCGGGCCGCCGTGCGTGCCGCGATCGAGCGGCTGCAGCTGGCGCCGGTGATGTTCGAGCTCGGCGCACGCCCCCACCCGCCCCGTGAGCTCTACCGCTCGTACCTGGAGCAGAGCCAGGTCTTCGTCGGCATCTACTGGGAGCGGTACGGATGGGTCGCGCCGGGAGAGGCCGTCTCCGGTCTGGAGGACGAGTACCTCCTGTCGGAGGGCATGCCGCGACTGCTGTACGTCAAGGGGCCGGCACCCGATCGTGAGGCCCGCCTTGACCAGCTCCTGGCGCGTGTCCGGGACGACGACACGGCCTCGTACAAGCCCTTCCGGACCGCGGACGAGCTCGCCCAGCTGGTGGCCTCCGACCTGGGCCTGCTGCTCAGCGAAGGGTTCGTGCGTGGGAGCTCGCCCACGGGCGTGGTCACGTTCCTGGCCACCGACGTCGCCGGCGGCGTCGAGCCGCGACACGCGCCGTCGGACCGTACGGGCTCCCCGCGTCACCGCGAGATCGCTCGGCGGGCCATGACGTCGAACGGCGGCCACACCTTCGACGCCGTCGGGACGGGCTCGTGTGGGGCGTTCGCGAATCCGCTGGACGCAGTCCGGGCCGCCATCGAGGTCCAGCGCGCGGTGGCGGCGTCCTCGGCCGAGGGGGGCGCGGAGGCCATGGCCCCGGCCGGTGTCGCGCTGCACAGTGGCGTGGCAGAAAGGCACGACGGCGCGTACGTCGGTCCCCCGCTCCAGCGCGTGACCCGGCTGTTGGCTGCCGCGCACGGCGGTCAGGTGCTCCTGTCCGCCGCGGTCGTGGACCTGCTGGGCGACGTCCTGCCCGCGCCTCTGCAGCTGCGGTCCCTCGGCGCGCACCGGCTGACCGACCTCGGGCCGGCTGAGGAGGTCCACCAGCTGGTCGCGCCGGGACTTCCCGCGGAGTTCCCTCCGCTACCGACCTCAGAGGTTCGCCGCCACAACCTGCCGGCCGAGCTCAGCAGCTTCGTCGGCAGGGAGCGGGAGCTCTACGACGTCAAGCGCGCGCTCGGTGAGTCGCGCCTGGTGACCCTCACGGGCGTCGGCGGGTCCGGCAAGTCACGGCTCGCGCTCCAGGCCGCCGCCGATCTGGTGGACGACTTTCCCGACGGCGCCGCGCTGGTCGAGCTCGCGGCACTCCGAGAGCCAGAGCGGATCCCCGCAGCGGTCGCCGCCGGCCTCGACATCGTCGAGGACCCTCGGCGGCCGCTCACCGAGACGCTCACCCGCGAGCTGGCGTCCAGGCGTCTCCTCGTCGTCGTCGACAACTGCGAGCACCTCCTGGCCGCCTGTGCCGATCTGGTGGAGACCCTGCTCCGGGCGGCGCCCGGCCTGCACGTCCTCGCCACGAGCCGGGAGGCGCTCGCCGTGACCGGTGAGGTCATCGTCCCGGTGCCCTCCCTCGGGATCCCTCCCGCCGACACCGAGGTCTCGGACCTGGAGGCGTTCCCGTCAGTCCGCCTGTTCACCGATCGCGCGCGAGCGGTCCGTGCGAGCTTCTCGATCACCCCGGCCAACGCCCCCGCCGTGGTGGACGTCATCACGCACCTGGACGGGATACCACTGGCGATCGAGCTTGCCGCGTCGCGCGTCAAGCTGCTCGCCGTGGAGCAGATCGCCTCCCGGCTGTCGGACCGCTTCCGGCTGCTCAGCGGCGGGCCCCGAACCGCTCAACCCAGGCAGCGGACGCTGCGGGCGGCCCTGGACTGGAGCTTCGACCTGCTCTCCGAGGACGAGCAGACCCTGCTCAGACGCCTGTCGGTGTTCATGGGCAGCTGTACCGCGGACGCGGCCACCGTGGTCTGCGGCGGAGACGGCGCCGTCGCGATGGACGTCCTCGACCTGCTCGGGAGCCTGGTCGACAAGTCCCTCGTCTTCGTCGTGGAGGGCGGGTCCGAGAACCGGTACGGGCTGCTGGAGACGGTGCGCCAGTACGGAGTTGAACGGCTGGCCGAGGCGGGTGAGGAGGCGGCGACCAGGGCGGCGCACCGCGACTGGTGCCGCTCCTTGGTCGAAGCCGCCGCCGTCCACGTCCAGGGCGGTGAGGGTCAGGCCGCCTGGCTGGGGCTGCTGGAGGCCGAGCACGACAACATCCAGGCGGCGCTGGAGTGGTCCCTGACGCTCGACGACGCCGTCGCCGCGCTGCGCATCGCGGTCGGTTCCGCATGGTTCTGGTACCTGCGCGGCCACTGGGACGTGGCACGCCGGTGGCTGGAGAAGGGCATCGCCGTGGACGGCGCCGAGCCGGCACTTCGGGCCAGGGCGGGTGCCTGGGCTGCCGTCTTCGCGTGGCGGCGCGGTGACCTGGCCCGCGCGGAGGAGCTCGCCCGGACCGCCCTGGACACGCTGGAAGGCAGCGGCAACGAGGGAGAAGGCCTGAGCCTCCTCGCGCTGGCCCTCGGCGCACTCTCCCGCGTCGAGCACGACTCGGCCGACGGCTACGCCCGCCGAGCGTTGGGCGTGTTCCGCGCCCAGCAGCACTCCTGGGGAGTGACGACGTCCCTGCTGGTGCTCGCACACGTCGCAGCCAACCGGCGGTCGGGCGACGTGGCCGGCCTGCTGGATGAGTCCTCGGCCCTGTTGAGCGCGGGCGGGGACGCCTGGGGCCGGGCTCGCGTCCTGAACCTCCGCGGCCAGCAGGCCCTGCGTGCCCTGGACCTCGACCTGGCCGAAGACCTGCTCGAGGCCAGTCGAGCACTCGCCGTGGAGCTGGGAGATCGCGCCAGCCAGGCGGAGAGCCTGCTCCCGCTCGGGCACGTGCACCTCCTGAGGCGCGAAGATCAGGAGGCGGCCCGCGTGCTCGGCGAGAACAGGTCGATCGTCGAGGAGCTCCGTGACGCCCACGACCTCGTGCACGCGGACCAGGCACTCGCGCTGCTGGCTCTCGCACGCGGCCACGCCGCGGAAGGCGAGGCGCTGCTGGGCGACACCGCCGCGCGGATCGCGCGCATGGGTCGGGCAGCCATGGGGCGTGCCTACGCGATGGGACTGTCGGACCTCTACCGGCGAGGCGGCCGGCCGGCTCTCGCCGCCGCGCTCCTGCGCCACGCGCTCTGGCTCCTTGACGCAGGGCAGAACCCTGCCGAGTACGACGCGGCACGTACGCAGCTGGCTGCCCTCGAGGCGATCGCTGCCGACGAGACACGCACCGCGCCAACCACCCTGTCAGCCGTCCCTCAGCAAGGGCTGGACCAGCCGTGAGGAGAAGCATGTCCGATCAGACCCACCACATGTCCGTCCATGGGGACCTGTTCCCACAGGACGTCGCCGGGCTCCCCGAGGCGATCCCGGCTCCGGTCGTCCACCTGTCCGACGGTGCCGTGCTCTCGCTGCGCATCGCCCCTGTACGGAAGACCATCGCCGGTGGACCGGTACGGATGCTCAGCTACAACGGATCGATCCCGGGACCGCTGCTGCGGGTCCGGCAGGGGACGAGCGTCACGGTCGAGGTGACGAACGACGCCGACCTCGAGCAGACCGTCCACTGGCACGGCCTGCGGCTGGACAACCGCTTCGACGGAGTCCCGTACGTGACCCAGCCGGCGATCCCCGTCGGCGGGCGGTTCACCTACCAGCTGCAGTTCCCCGACCCGGGCCTGTACTGGTACCACCCGCACTTCCGCGAGGACTACAGCCAGGAGATGGGGCTGTCGGGTCAGATCATCGTGGACCCGGTCGACCCAGACTACTGGCCTCCCGTGAACCGGGAGATCGCCCTGACCGTCGACGACGTGCTGCTCGAGCACGGTCGCATGCCGGCCTTCCACCGCTCCGGCCCGACGCACACGATGATGGGGCGCTTCGGCACCGTCATGCTCGTCGGCGGCGAGACCGACCCGTCGTTCGACGTGACGGCCGGCGAGGTCGTGCGTCTCTACCTCACCGACACCGCCAACACACGCATCTTCAACCTCGGCGTCAGCGGCGCGAGGCTCAAGCTGGTCGGTGGCGACAGCGGACGATACGAGCACGAGGAGCTCGTCGACGCGGTCATGATCGCTCCGTCGGAACGGGCGATCGTGGACGTCCTCGTCGACCGTCCGGGTCACGTGGTGCTCGAACAACGCACCCCCGATGGGACCTCCACGCTCGCGACCCTCGTGGTCGGCGAGGGCGGCGTCTCACCCTCGTTCGCCGATGACTTCGCGGAGCTGCGCGTGGACCCGCAGCTCACCGCCGCGCGAAGCAGGCTGGCACCGCACCTCGAGCGCGACCCGGACAAGCACCTGACGTTCTCCGGCTCGATGGACATGGGCGACATGGACATGGGCGACATGGACATGGGCTCGATGCACGGTCACGGTGCGGGGGCGATGACGCACCACGGCATGGCCGACCATCAGCCGGGACCGGATGCCGAGACCGGCGACGGCATCGAGTGGACGGACACGATGCCGGAGATGAACGTGATGTCCGACCGCTCCAACATGCAGTGGAAGATCATCGATCTGGCGACCGGGGCGAGCAACCAGGACATCTCCTGGCAGTTCCACGTCGGCGACCGCGTCAAGATCCGCCTCGACAACTCCGCGGGATCCGACCACGACATGCACCACCCGTTCCACCTCCATGGAGCCGGTCGGTTCCTCGTCCTCTCCCGTGCGGGCGTCACCGAGCCGAACCTGGTGTGGAAGGACACCGTGCTGGTCCGGGCCGGCCAGGTCGTCGACGTGCTCTTCGACGCCAGCAACCCCGGGCGGTGGATGGCCCACTGCCACATCGCCGAGCACAACGAGAGCGGGATGATGTTCAGCTTCGACGTGCTGCCGCTTCCCGGCCCCTCGGAGGACACGCCGTGACCGACAAGACCATCGCCTTCGTGCTCTACCCGGGGCTGACCCCGCTGGACCTCATCGGCCCGCTGCAGGTGCTGTCCGGCCTCGAGACCGCCGAGGCGATGTTCGGCCTCCAGTCCCGTCACCACGTCGTGGTCGTCGCCGAGACCCTCGACGCGGTCCCGACGGACACCCCCGTCCGGGTCGCCGCGACCTCCACCCTGGACGAGGTGCCGGGACCGGACGTCGTCGTCGTCCCCGGCGGGGGGGCGCCGACGCTCCGCCAACTTGCCAACCCCGTCCTCCTCGACTACCTGCGCGCGGTCGACCGCAGCGCCGAGCGCGTGGTCTCCGTGTGCACAGGGGCGCTCCTGCTCGCGGGCGCCGGTCTGCTGCAGGGACGCCGGGCCACCACACACTGGGCCTACCACCGGTTCCTCGACCGACTCGGGGCGACCTACGTGCCGGAACGGTGGGTGGAGGACGGGCGGTACCTGACCGGCGCCGGCGTGTCGGCCGGGATCGACGTGGCCCTGAAGCTCACGGCCACGCTGGCCGGCGACGACCTCGCCAGGGCAGTGCAGCTGGGGATCGAGTACGACCCCCACCCGCCGCACGGTCCGATCGACTGGTCCCAGGTGGACCGCGACAGCCTGGCGGCCCGGGTCGAGGGTTTCGCGAACGAGGCGCTGGCCGCACATCCGTCGATGCTCGCCCGGCTCCTCGGCTGACACTTGGCAGAGGTCGCCGCGGCGAACGTGGTCGATTCGGTCGAGGGACGGCCAAGGGCGGGGGGGAGGCCGAGCCTCCCGCCCGCCCGGGCTTCGCGGCTCATGTCAGCCGATCGTGTCGATCTGGGTCTGCGGGTGAGGTGGTCGAGCTTTGTTGCGCAACGGGATGAGGTGAAGTTGTGCATGGCGCGTGGCGCATCGGCCACCGCGCGGAGGATCTTGTGTTGTCCAGGAGATCACCCGTGGCCGTGTCGAGGAACCGGACCCTGCCCTGGTTGTCGGTGGGGTCGGTCCAGCGCGCCGCGCCGCCACCGCCCGACTCGTCACCGACGGCGACGACCTCGCCGTCCCAGCCGAAGGTGGAGGAGTGCCAGAGGTCGATGTCTGCCGGGTTGACCACCGGGTCGTCGAACGTCCACCTCACGGTTGGTGCCAGGGGGTCGCTGACGTGGTGGCCGGGTCGAGGTGGTACGCCGTCACCGTTGCGGGCACTGGGGTCGTCAACGGAACGTGGCGTTGGCGCTGTTGCAAGCCCCGCTGCTCTGCGGGGAGTCGACGGACTGGAAGAGCAGTGGCCCATCACGGAAGCGTCGCCCTGGGCACCGTTGCAGAAGAAGTCCGAGACGAACCTGGGTTCACGGGGCTTGAGACGTCGAGGATGCGGAACCCGGTGTAGTTGCCGGCCACCGCATGCTTGCCGAAGAAGGCGAGGTCGGACTGTGTGGTGCCGCTCGACTTCGGCGTGTTCGACATGAGGGTGACGAGCGTAGTCAGGGAAGGCGCCCCCCCGGGCCACCACCAGGCTGCTCGGGTCATCACGAGGCGCAGACGCCTTGTGAAGGCCCGACGAGGGTGGTGAACGTGGTCAATGCGGGCTGCCGGCCGCCCCCGCAGGCGTCAGCCGATCGAGACCGGCACCTCGTTGCTGGCCATCGGGGCGCCGTCGACGGTGCCGACCACCCGGAAGCGGTTCTCCCCGGAGCGGCTGGTCCGCACGGTGACCCCGAAGGTCCCGTCCTCGCGGCTCGTCGTCGTGACCGGGAACTCCTGCCACTCACCGCCGTCCAGGCTGCGTTCCACCTGTAGGTCGACGCCTCCCACGGCAGGTTCAAGGTTGCCCTCGAGGCGGACGTCCTGGTTGGCCGAGGCATTGGCAGGATCGGCGGCGAGGCTGATGCCCGGGTCCGGCGTCGCGTCCTCGGTGGGGATGGGTGCGGCCGTGGCGGCCGCCTCGGGGTCGGCGAGGGCTCCCACCTGCTGCCCCACCACGGCTCCACCGGCGAAGCCGAAGGCCGCCGCGGTCACGAGGACGGCAGCGACGGCTGGACGAGAGGCACGGGAGGGCATCGCATCCCATTGTCCACCAACGCCGCCCCCTGCATGGCCGTGAGGTCAACCACGAACCGGTGGGCGTGTCGCCCGACGCCGGGGCCGTTCTGCGGCCACGACCTCGACGAGCGGCTGCACCCGCGGCTCCACGACCGTGGAGAGGGCGACGATCGTCGACGTCCGGACGATGTTCTCGTCGCCCACGAGCTCGTCGACCACCCGCTGCAGGTCGTCGTTGTCCCGCGCCACGATCCGGCACAGCAGGTCGCCCTGCCCGGTGATCGTGTGGACCTCGAGCACCTCCGGGATCCGTGTGAGGTGGGCCGCGACCGCTTCCCGAGCGCCCTGGCGGATCTCCAGCGTCGCGAACGCCGTCACGCGGTAGCCGAGGGCTGCCGCGTCCACGCGTGGTCCCAGCGATGCGATCACGCCGCGGGCGAGCATCTTGTCCAGCCGCGACTGGACCGTGCCGCGTGCGACCCCCAGCCGGCGCGAGGCCTCCAGCACCCCGATGCGCGGCTCCTCGGACAGGAGCCGGAGCAGGTCCGCGTCGAGGCGGTCGATGCCGGACACATTGTCCAGCATAGACCCGCGAGAACTGCTCATGTCGTACAAGCTGAACAGTCGATAACCGTACGGTTGCACAGCACTGACCGGCACGGCACAGTCGTCAGCACACCCCCGACCGGACGAGCCGTGGGAGGCCGCATGACGACCGACACGACCCCGACCCACCTGACCCCCGAGGAGCGCGAGGCCGACCTCGACCTCGACCAGCTCAAGCAGCTCGTGGGACTGGTCGAGTACGACGAGTCGCGCGACCCCTTCCCGGTGACCGCGATGGACGCGGTGGTCTTCGTCGTCGGCAACGCCACCCAGACCGCGCACTTCTACCAGTCCGCCTTCGGGATGGAGCTCGTTGCCTACTCGGGGCCGGAGACAGGCAACCGCGACCACAAGGCGTTCGTCCTCCGCAGCGGCTCGGCGCGCTTCGTCGTCAAGGGCGGCGTGCACCCCGGGAGCCAGCTGCTGGAGCACCACCGGCGCCACGGCGACGGCGTGAGCGACCTCGCGCTCGAGGTCCCGGACGTCGACAAGTGCATCACCCACGCCCGCGCCCAGGGCGCGACCGTGGTGGAGGAGCCGCACGACGTCTCCGATGAGCACGGCACTGTACGGATCGCGGCCATCGCCACCTACGGCGAGACCCGGCACCCGCTGGTCGACCGGTCTCGCTACCACGGCCCGTACCTGCCCGGCTACGTCGCCCGCACCTCCTCGTACGTGAAGCGCGAGGGAGCCCCCAAGCGGCTGTTCCAGGCCATCGACCACTGCGTGGGCAACGTGGAGCTCGGCCGGATGGACGAGTGGGTCAGCTTCTACAACCGGGTCATGGGTTTCGTGAACATGGCGGAGTTCGTCGGCGACGACATCGCCACCGACTACTCCGCCCTGATGTCCAAGGTGGTGGCCAACGGCAACCACCGAGTGAAGTTCCCGCTCAACGAGCCGGCCGTCGCCAAGAAGAAGTCGCAGATCGACGAGTACCTGGAGTTCTACAGCGGCGCCGGCTGCCAGCACATCGCCCTGGCGACCAACGACATCCTCCGCACCGTCGACGTGATGCGCGCCGAGGGGATCGAGTTCCTGGACACCCCCGACGCCTACTACACCGACCCGGAGCTGCGGGACAGGATCGGCCACGTCCGCGTGCCCGTCGAGGAGCTGCAGAAGCGGGGCATCCTGGTCGACCGGGACGAGGACGGCTACCTGCTGCAGATCTTCACCAAGCCGATGGGCGACCGGCCGACGGTCTTCTTCGAGCTGATCGAGCGGCACGGGTCCCTGGGCTTCGGCAAGGGCAACTTCAAGGCTCTCTTCGAGTCGATCGAGCGCGAGCAAGAGCGCCGCGGCAACCTCTGACCCACCCGCCAATGATCACGGCAGCCGCGTAAGTGGGCGTCGAGCCAGGTGAATGCACCCGGCTCGGCGCCCACATTCCGCGGCGTGCATCCAGGTTTGCCCCGGGGGCCGTGACCTTTTCGTGACCTGACGGCCCCTGCCGTCCTTGACGAGCCGCAACTTAGGCTGCCTGCACCTACCGTCAAGGAGGAGTGATCGTGAGTACACGGACACGTGCGCTCGGGGGGGCGCTTGCGGTCGTCGTCGGGATCGGAGTCGTCGGGCTGCCCGGGGCCACGGCTGCGCCCGGAGGCCAGCCCGGGCCGCGCTTCACCGCCGGGGCCGCCGGCGTGGGTGACGAATACTTCCCGTTCGCGGGCAATGGTGGCTACGACGTCCAGCACTACGACCTCGACATCACCTACACGCCGCCGGAACCCGCACCGGCGCCGCTGGAGGGTGAGTTCGCAGGCGTGGCGACCATCACGATGGTGGCCACCCAGGACCTGGACCGCTTCAACCTCGACCTCCGCGGCATGGAGGTCTCGGCCTTGACGGTGAACGGCAGGCCCGCCATGGGCATCGAGCCCCCGGCCCAGGGGGCCGAGGTTGATGGGGCCGCGTACTGGCAGGTCCAGGATGACGAGGCTCGTATCTGGGAGCTCACCGTCCAGCCGCGGCCCAAGATCAAGAAGGGCCAGGAGGTCAGGGTCGTCGTCACGTACGGTGGCACCACGACCCGTCCCACGGACATCGAGGGCTTCCTGTACGGGTGGGTGACCACCCGCGACGGGGCCATGGTCGTCGGCGAGCCAGAAGGGACGATGACCTGGTACCCGGTCAGCGACCACCCCACCGACAAGGCGACCTACAGCTTCGAGATCACCGTCCCAGAGGGCAAGGTGGCGGTGGCCAACGGCCTGCCCCCGCGGGACCCGGTCACCGCAGGCGGCTGGACCACGTGGTACTGGGATGCTCCCGACCTCCAGGCCAGCTACCTCACCACGGCCTCGGTTGGCGACTACGACCTGCGGTTCAGCGAGACGGACGACGGATTGCCGATCATCGACGCTGTGGACGACGCCCTCACCGACGCCAACCGCGCCACGTCCGACGCCAATCTCGCGCGCCAGCCGGCGATGATCGAGTTCTTCGAGAGGGAGTTCGGGGCCTACCCGTTCAACTCGTACGGCTCGATCGTCGACGACGACTCGGTGGGCTACGCCTTGGAGACACAGACCAGGCCGGTCTACTCCCGGGTGGCCTCGGAAGGGACCGTCGCGCACGAGTTGGCGCACATGTGGTTCGGAAACGCCGTCAGCCCGGAGCTCTGGCGGGACATCTGGCTCAACGAGGGCTGGGCGACCTACCTGTCGTGGCTGTGGCGGGAGCACCGCGATCTCACCACGGCGGAGGACGAGTTCGACGAGGTCATGAGCATCCCCGACGACGACGAGTTCTGGGACGTGGTCATCGCCGATCCCGGAGCGACCGGGCTCTTCGTCGATCCCGTCTACGACCGGGGCGCCGCAACCCTGCACGCCCTGCGGGAGAAGATCGGCGACGAGGCCTTCCTTGCGGGCGCGCGGGAGTGGGTCTCCCGCTACAACGACGGCACGGCGACGACCGAGGACTTCATCGCCATGTACGAGGAGGTCTCCGGGCAGGAACTGGGCGTCTTCTTCGACGTCTGGCTCTACACCCCGGAGAAGCCGACCGCCTGGTGACACCGGCAGCCACCGTGCGGCCCCTCGACCCACCCGGGTCGGGGGGCCGCGACATACTCGGCAGCGTGCACGCGTGGGGCCGCTGGCTGCAGGCCAGGCAACCGATCGCCCTGGTCCTCGTGATCGGCGGGCTCACGGTCGCGATGGTCGGTGGTGTACTCAGCGCCTGGCCGGTCGTCGCCTTCGGCGTGGCGGCCATGCTCGGCGTGCTCGTCCCGATGGCATCGGTCCGCCGCCGCGCCTCACCACACAGCAGGCCCTGACGCTCACGCCACGGCACGCCGCTCGGCCGCTGCGGCCACGTCCTCGAGGTCGCGAGCCAGCTGCTTGGCCACCGACCGGGACATCGCGCGCGCCATCAGGCCGACCAGGAGTCGCTTGATCGTCCCCTGCACCTCCGCCCCGAAGGTGAGCGTGACGTCGGAGCCGTCGCCGGCCGGGGCGAAGGCGAACGTCGAGACGTAGTGCACGCCACGGCTGTCGGACTCCACGGTGTAGGACCGCCCGGGGTCGACCGCGCTGACCCACATCTCCTCGGTCTGCGAGCGGCGGGCGATGGTCCGCGTCTCGCGCCACCGCAGCCCACGCCCGAACGGACCAGGCGGGGACACCACCTCGATCCGGTCGACGCCGCTGAGCACGTCCTCCCACCCGGCGACGTCGGTCGCCACCTCCCAGACGGTCTCGGGTGGGGCGGCGGCGTGGCGGGTGACGCTGATCGGCTCCATGTTCGCACCGTACGCGCCGGCCCGGACACAACCCATGGGACCTACCCTCGAGCCACCAGGTGCTCCCGGAAGAACGCGACCGTCCGCTCCATCGACAGCGGCCAGGCCGCCTCGAAGGCGTGCGGCTCCCCGTCGTAGACCAGCAGCTCGGCGTCGACGCCCGCAGCGACCATGGCTTCGTAGGTCTCCTCCGACCAGGCGATCGGGCAGCTCTCGTCGGCCGTCCCGTGGTGGATGAGCACCGGCTCCGTCACCCGGTCGAAGTACGTCCGGGGCGAGACCTCCCGCCAGAACTCCGGCGCGTCCTCCGGGGCGCCGTACGCCGCAACGACCTCGTCCGCCAGCGCCCGGCGCTCGGCCTGCCCGCGGGTCCACCGGTCGAAGTTGTCCACCGCGTCCGAGCTCACCGGCGCATAGACCACCGCCGCGTCCACCAGCCCCGGCTGGGCGACGAGGGCCTGGTAGGTCACCCCGCCGCCCATCGACCGCCCGAGCATGCCGATCCGGCCCCCGTCCACGTACGGGAGTCCCGACCCGCGCAGCGCCAGGACCGCGTTGATCGCGTCCTCGGCGTAGCCGAGGCGCAGTCGCAGGTCGTTGCCAGAGTCGTCGTCGGACTGCGCGTGGTTGCGGTAGTCGGTGTGCAGCACCACGAAGCCAGCGCGGGCGAGATAGTCCTGCTCGCGCCGCAACCCGCGCCCGTTGGTGTAGACCGCCGGGTCGATGTAGCCGTGGTTCAGCACGAGCGAAGGGAACGGCCCGTCGCCCGCCGGCACGTTCATCACGCCCGAGACGCGCAAACCGCTGCTCCGGTACGTGACGAAGTAGCGGGTGTAGGCGTTGTTGCGGTCCAGCACCTCGCCCACCTGGAGGTCGCCCCCGTCGTACGAGGCCTGCGCCAGCGCCTCCATGGACACCGGGTGCGGCGGCTCGGGCGTCGGTGTCGGAGTCGGCGTGCTGGTGGGTGTCGTGGAAGGGGACGGCGTCGCGCTCGTGACCGGCGGCGCCGGGGTCGCTGCGGCGCCGGGCTCCGTGGACCCGGCCGCCGAGCACCCGGCGGTCATCGAGGCCAGACAGGCCACCACGGCCGGGACGGTGACGCGGACGCGCATCCCACCATCCTGCGACCTCGGGCGACGGGAGGCATCCGACGACCGGTCAGCCGGTGCAACGCGCCGGCAGCACGCGGCCGCTCACCCCGCCCAGCCCCACCCGGCCCCCGCCCGGTCCGGGCGCCCAGCCGCTGATCGTCACCTCGTCGCCGTCCTCCAGGAACGTCCGCTGAGAGCCGTCCGCCAGTGTGACCGGTTCCTCGCCGTCCCACGCGAGCTCCAGGAAGGACCCCCGCTGCCCGACCTCCGGTCCGCTGACCGTGCCGCTGGCGAAGAGGTCTCCCGTACGGAGGGAGGCGCCGTTGGCGGTCAGGTGCGCCAGCTGCTGCGCGGCCGTCCAGTACATCGTCGCGAACGGCGGGCGCGACACCCCGGTGCCGTTCCACGACACCTCCAGCCGGAGGTCCAGGCCCCACGGCTCGCCCGGGACGTCGCGCAGGTAGGGCGCCGGTTCGGGGTCCCGCACGGGAGGGTCGACCCGAGCCGCCTCGAGGGCCGAGAGCGGCACCACCCAGGGGGACACCGAGGTGGCGAACGACTTGCCCAGGAAGGGTCCCAGGGGTACGTACTCGAAGGCCTGCACGTCCCGGGCCGACCAGTCGTTGACCAGCACGACACCGAAGACGTGGTCGGTGAAGCGCTCCACCGCGACCGTGTCGCCGAGCCCGCTCGGCACCCCGACGACGAAGCCCACCTCGGCCTCGACGTCGAGCCGCCGGGACGGCCCGTACGAGGGGGAGTCCTCGCCAGGCACCCGGCGCAACCCGCAGGGCCGGACGACGTCGGTGCCGGAGACCACGACGGTCCCCGAGCGGCCGTGGTAGCCGATCGGCAGGTGCCGCCAGGCGGCGGGCAGGGACGGTGAGTCGGGGCGGAAGATCTTGCCGACGTTCTCCGCGTGATGCCGGGAGGCGTAGAAGTCGACGTAGTCGGCGACCTCGAAGGGCAGGTGCAGCCGGACATCGGCCAGCGGCCGCAGGTGCGGCTCGACCCGGCTGCGCCCGGCCCGGTCGGTGACCAGTCCGGTGAGCCACTCCCGGACCGCGGTCCAGGCCTCCCGGCCCAGGGCCATGAACGCGTTGAGCGTCGGTCGTCCGAGCGGCTCGGCAGCGTCGAGTCCCTCCTCGGTCGCCAGCGGCGCCAGGTGGAGCACCGACTCGCCGATCGCCACTCCCACCCCGGGCTCCTGCCCGGGCACCGAGAAGACCCCGTACGGGAGGGTGTGCACCGTGAAGGGGGAACCCTCGGGCACGGGCACCCAGGTCGTGGCCGTCACGCGGGGACCTCGCCGAGGGGACTCCCTGGGGTGAGCAGCCCGAGGGCCACGAGGTCGTCCACGGGCTCGGCGATGCTGCACGTGCCGACGGACGCGAACCAGCGCCGGAGCCGGGTTGCGCCGGCCTCGTCGAGGGTCGCGGCCCGGGTAGCCAGGGCGGACCCGTCGCGGTCGGCCAGCACGTGGGCGACGTCGTCGGCGCCGGCCCCGTCGAGGGCCGCTCCCACGGCCAGCAGCACGTTGAGGAAGCCGTGCTGCTCGAAGCCGGTGCCCGGTTCAGTCCGTCGTACGGGGTGGTGCAGCCCGGCAGTCAGCTTGAAGGGGAGGTCGAGGTCCAGGCATGCCAGCACCCGCTCGGCCAGGGCGTGCTCGTCGGGGTGGGCCTCGGCCATGGCGCCCCCCGTGCGGAACTTCGCGCGGTGGCCCGCCTCGGCGACGACCTCGAGGGCGTCGCGCCACCCTGGTGCCCACGGCACCTCCATCGACACCGGGTGCCGGTCGTCGGGCCCGCCCAGGACGGCATCGACCGTGGTGACCGCACGGCGCGCCGCCTCGGCCGGTGCCTCCCCGCGCAGGGGCAGCTCGAGTCCCGCCAGCACGACCCGCGCGTCGTCGGCCACCAGCCCGGCCGCCTCGTGCAGGGACCCGGTGCCGCGGTCCAGCACCACCGCCACGTCGAGCGCGGCCACCTCTGGCGTGGCGTCGAGGGCGTCCAGCAGGTCCGGCAGCCGGGACCCGGAGCAGACGAACGGACCGACCAGCTCCGCGTACCAGGCGCTCACGTGGACCGCGTGTGCGGGTACGGCCTGGGCCATCGGCGCCTCCCCCGGGGGGAAGATCGCGGCGTCGTCGAGCAGGTCGCGGAGGAGTGCGGGAGGCGCGCCGGTCGGCGGCACAGGCGTCGTCACGGGGGCGACCCTAGCCGGTTGACAGTGCCGGGGGACCTGACCATGGTGATGGTATACGGACGAAAACGTCCGGCTATCGGACGAGATCTCATCAGAGGAGGCAGGTGGGCATGGCGTACTACCGGTCGGTCGGTGAGGTGCCGCCGAAGCGCCACACGCAGTTCCGGCAACCCGACGGCGGGCTGTACTTCGAGGAGCTCATGGGGGAGGAAGGCTTCTCCTCCGACTCGTCGCTGCTCTACCACCGGGGCGTGCCATCGGCGGTCGTCGACGCGCGGGTCTGGGACCTCCCCGACCTCGCCACCGTCGCCAACCACCCGCTGAAGCCGCGGCACCTCAAGCTGCACGACCTCTTCCCCGGTGAGGAGTGGAAGGCGGCCGACGTCGTCACCGGGCGGCGCCTGGTGCTCGGCAACGGCGACGTCCGCATCTCGTACGCCGTGTCCGGTGAGACATCGCCCTACTACCGCAACGCCATCGGCGACGAGTGCGTCTACGTGGAGGCCGGCGAGGCCACGGTCGAGACCATCTTCGGCGTGCTGCAGGCCCGGCAGGGCGACTACGTGATCGTGCCGCGGGCGACCGTCCACAGATGGCTCCCGGCTGGCGACGGGCCCCTGCGCACGTACGTCATCGAGGCCAACTCCCACATCACGCCGCCGAAGCGCTACCTCAGCAAGTTCGGGCAGCTGCTCGAGCACGCGCCCTACTGCGAGCGCGACCTGCACGGGCCGGCCGAGCCGTACCTGGTCGAGGGGTCCGACGTCGAGGTGTGGACCAAGCACCGCGGGCACGGCCCGTCCGGTGTCGTCGGCTCGGTGGTGGTCTACCCCACGCACCCGTTCGACGTCGTCGGCTGGGACGGCTGCCTCTACCCGTACACGTTCAACGTCTCGGACTTCGAGCCGATCACCGGCCGTGTGCACCAGCCGCCGCCGGTGCACCAGGTCTTCGAGGGCTGGAACTTCGTCGTCTGCAACTTCGTGCCGCGCAAGGTGGACTACCACCCGCTGGCCGTGCCGGTGCCCTACTACCACTCCAACGTCGACAGCGACGAGATCATGTTCTACTGCGGCGGCGACTACGAGGCTCGCAAGGGGTCGGGGATCGGGCCGGGGTCGGTCTCGGTCCACCCGGGCGGGCACTCGCACGGGCCGCAGCCGGGGGCCGTCGAGGCTTCGCTGGGCAAGGAGTACTTCGACGAGCTCGCCGTCATGGTCGACACCTTCCGCCCGCTCGAGCTGGGCGAGGGTGGGTCGGCGTGCGACGACGGGGCGTACGCGTGGACGTGGAGCGGCCGCGGTCCCGGCTCCTGACCCGGCCGTCACGACGCGTGAAGGGCCCGCCCGGACCGGCCGGGTGGGCCCCGCTCGAGTGCGTTCGTGGACGGTGGCTAGACGGTGCTGCGACGCCCCATCAGGGTCATGATCAGACCGACGACCAGCACGATCACCCCGATCCAGATGAGCCAGTTGCCGACGCCGCCGAAGCCGATGATGGCCAGCACGACGCCGACGATGATGAGGATGAGCCAGAGCGGCACGGGGGCCTCCTACGTCCAGGTGCGGGATGTCGCCTATGTCGTGCCCGTATGGCGGTGATCGAAAACCTGTGGCTGTCGAGAGCAATGGGCGTCTCGGCCGCGCCCCTGGGCCGTCGACAACGCTGGAGGCAACGTCACCACGCTGGACTTCGTCCAGCTCTCCAAGCAGGTGTCGAGTCAGGACCTGGACGACCTGTTCGATTCCTGGCTCTTCCTGCCCGAGCGCCCACCCCTTGGCCTCGGGGCGGCGTCGGTCACGGCCGCGGGGTCCGGCCTGAGCGCCACCCTCGATGGCTCCGGTGCCGCCGGGAGTGCGCCCGTCGTGGCACGGGTGCAGCTCCAGCGGGCGGTCTCACCGGATAGCGGTGAGCACGGTCCTCACCCGTGCGTGACGGGTTGTCCGCGCAGCTCGACCCCGGCCGCCCGCAGGTCCTCGACGGCCCGCGCCGTGGTGTCCGGGCTGACCCCGGCGGTGAGGTCGAGCAGGACGGTG
>DASTQL010000144.1:0-27452 GCA_035761805.1 Jiangellales bacterium
GAGAGCGCGTCCGCCACCTCGCGGGTGAGGGCTGCGGCCTGGTCCGGCGGCAGCGGGCCGGAAGCCAGCACGCTCGCGAGGTTGTGGCCGGGCACCCACTCGCGGACCACGTAGGTCGTCGAACCCTCCTCGGCGACGTCGAGGACGCGCAGGAATCGCGTGTCCGTGACCACCGAGGCGGCCCGGGCCGAGCGGGCCAGCGCGGTGCTGCGGGGGTCGTCGCCAGGGATGGTCTGCACGAGCACCGGTCGTTGGAGCACCTCGTCCACGGCCTTCCAGGCCCGGACTCCGGCAGTCTCCTCGAGCAGGTCGTCGAGCCGGTACCGACCGGCGAGCCGCCCGCCCGGTCCCACCGCCTGCGAGGTCACGACCCTCCCGTCGTCGCGCGGGCGGCCGGGTCGTCCCCGGCGTCGTCACCGGGGCGCTGTCCGCCCGAGGGCCCCATGGTAGGGGGCCGGTCACCGCGAGGCCTGTCAGGTCGGACGCGTCGCAGCAGTGCCGACACCGCGTCGTCGATCTCCCGGACGCGCACCACCCTGGTGGTGAGGAGGAAGGTGAGCACCGCGGCGAGCCCGCCCGCGGCGGCCTGGACCGCCGACGTCAGCACGTCGCCACCCTCGAGGGTTCGCCCGAGGGCGACGACCACGCCGCCCGCGACCGCGACTGCCGGCAGTGACGCGAGGGCGAGGCGCGCGACGTGGCCGAGCAGGCGCAGCTGGCCCAGCCGCCCGATCCGCCGGCCGAGCACGGCGAGGCTGGTCCCCGCTCCCACCACGTACGCGATGCTCCAGCCGAGCCCCAGGCCGGCGGCGGTGTAGCGGACGTCGTAGACGGTCCGGACCAGGACGGCGTTGGCGACCAGGGTCACGGCGACCGTGATCTGCACGAGAAACGGGGTCCGGGTGTCCTCGAGGGCGTAGAAGCCGCGCAGGGCCAGGTAGTGGACGGTGAAGGCCACCAACCCCGGCGCGAAGGCGATGACCACGAGGGCCACCTGGCCGGAGTCCTCCGCCGCCCCGCCGAAGCCGAAGATCGTCCCGACCACGGGGATCGCGAGGACGGCGAGCAGGGCCGACACGGGCACCATCACCGCAAGGCAGGCCCGCATCGCCGCGACCAGGCGCACCCGCAGCGTCTCCACCTCGGCATCGGCCGCGAGCCGGCTCAGCCCGGGGAGCAGGGCGGTGGCCAGCGAGACGGTGATGACGGCGTGCGGGACCATCACCAGCAGGAACGCGTTGGCGTAGACGGAGTAGCCGTAGGCCCCACCGCGCTCGGGGTCGAGGGACGCGATGGCGCCGCTGGACGCCACCTTGACCACCACGACGTACGCGAGTTGGTTGACCAGCACGAAGGCGACCGTCCAGAGGCCGAGGCGTCCCGCCTTGGCCAGGCCCACGCCGCGGACGTCGCGGCGAAGTCGGAGCCGGAGACCGCTGGCCATCAGGACGGGGTAGAGCACGAGCGCCTGCAGGACGATGCCGGCGGTCGACCCGAGTCCCAGCCACGCGACCTGCTCGACGGTGAGGGCCTGACGCGTGACCGGCCCCACCACGACGAGGAACGAGCCGAACACCGCCATGGCGACGAGGTTGTTGACGACGGGGGCCCACATGTAGGGCCCGAAGCGGCCGCGGGCGTTCAGCATCTGGCCGAGCACCACGTACAGGCCGTAGAAGAAGATCTGCGGCAGGCAGAACCGGGCGAACCACTCCATCGAGTCGAGGTACGGGCGCAGCTCCGGGTCGCTGGTGTACTCGGTCGAGACGAAGAGCCGCACCAGCCACGGGGCCAGCAGGACGGCCGCCACCGTGGCGACCAGCAGCACGACGACGACGACGCTGTAGAGCCGTTGGGCGTAGGCCTCGCCACCGTCCTCGTCGTCGCGCATGGCCCGGACCAGCTGGGGGACCAGGACGGAGTTGAGGACGCCACCTGCGACGAGGATGTAGAGGGTGTTCGGGATCGTGTTCGGGATGTTGAACGTCTCGGCCGTGATCCCGAAGCCGATCGCCGCGGCGATGACTGCGGCCCTGCCGAAGCCGGTCAGGCGCGAGACCACCGTGCCGGCAGCCATCACCGCGCTGGCGCCGAGCAGGCTCCCCGTCCGGGAGCGGCGGCGCCGTTTGTGCCGGCTCACCGCCGGGCCTCGGCGGGCTCGGGCTCCGGCGCGGCCTCCGCCCGCGGACGACGGGCGACCCGGGTGACGGTTGCCGCGACCAGGACCAGGACGCCCAGCCCGACGACCACCCACCCGATCGTCCCGTAGTCGGTCGCCACGACCCGGAGCTGCTGGGCCCGGCCGAGCGGCTCGCCGGTCGTCGTCGACAGGCGGACGACGACGGGGACGGTCCCGTTGGCGGCGGCCTCGGCCCGGACGTCGACGGCGGCCTTCTCGCCTGCCTCGACGCGCAGGCTTTCCACGGCCTCGATGCGGAGCCGGTCGGGGTTGGCCGGGGTGAGCTCGAGGTCGACGAGGACGGGCCGGTCGAGGTCGTTGGTCACCGTCAGGGGGAAGACACCGGTGCGGCTGGAGAGCGTCACCGCCCGGGGGACGAGCACGGCCACGCTGCGCAGCGACTCGCCGGCGTCGGCCGACAGGGCCGATGCGTAGCCGCGGCCGGAGTCGGGGTCGACCCGCCACGCGGCGGCCGTGGAGCGCAGCAGCGCCGGCTCCAGGGCGGCGGTCTCCTCGTCCGGCTCCGCGAGCAGGTGCAGGTACCGCGTGACGTCGGTGTGGGCGGTGGCGATCGCGTCCACCAGGTCCTCGGGGAGCTCGCCCGCGTCCTCCGGGAGGTCCGGCGCCAGGACCCCGCTGGTCCCGCCGGGCGGCGGCTCGACGGCGACCTCCGCCACCGTGCTGGGGGTGATCCAGGGGGTGGAGGTCCAGGTGTCGACCAGGGTGCGGGCGAGCGCCGGGTCGGGGCGCCACTGCTGAGGCGCAGCCGTGACGAGCCCGCCGGGGTCGTCTCCCGACCGCCCTGCGTCGAGGACGGCCAGAGCCGTCTCGGCCATCCACCGCTGCCGGACCTCGACCAGACCGGGGTCATCGGCGGACGCCCGGGCCACGGCGTCGGCGGCGACCGCGTCGAGCCCCGGGTCGGTCAGGAGGGCGTCCAGGACCGTGTCGCCGGCCGCGACCCGGCCCACCGGTCGGTCGGGGGTGCGTGACACGGCGTCGCCGGAGAGGACGACCGTCGTGATGCCGGCGGAGGCGAGGGCGACGAGACCGGCGGTGTCCGCGGCACCGCCCGGCAGAGCGGCGAGGTCCGTCCTCGGCCCACGCGGCGCGTTCGCACTGCCCGTGGCGGAGTCGTCGTCGGCGGCGTCCCGGCTGGCCTCGACCGCGTCCTGGGCGACCGATCCCGCCCAGGCCTCGTCGTCCTGCGCCAGCGCCACCACGTCCGGCACCGCGTACGGGAGCAGACTGACGTCACCACCCGCGACGGTCGAGCGGAAGGTCTCGAGCCACCGCGTCGCGGCGCCGACACCCCGACCGGGCTGGACCGTCCCGTCTCCGGCGTCCACGTCGTAGCCGCCGGCCATCCGGCCCAGCGTGGCGACGAGGTCGGGGTCGACCAGCCAGCCGACCGGGGTGCCACGCGCGGCGTCGAGCAGACCTGCGAGTGTGCCGCCGGGCGCGACCTCGGTGGCGAGTTCGTCGGTGCGCAGCGTGCCGTCGGCCTGCAGCTGCGGGGGAGCGGCCAGGGTCCAGAGCACTGCCACCGGGACCGGTGGCGCGTCCACCCCGTCCATCCAGGGGAGCAGGGTGCGCTCGGTCGCCAGGGTGAGCCGCGGACCGCTGACGGGCGTGCCCCGGACGTCCACGCCGACGGCGTAGACGCCCGGCTCGAAGAACCCGATCTCGTCCACGGGGACCTCGAGCCGGAAGCCGGCCGTCGCCCCGGGAGCCAGCCGGTCGGCGACCACCTCGAAGTAGCGCTCGTCACGCCGGCCGTAGCGGTACTCGAGGTCGTCGACCACCCGGCGCACGTCCGACCGGCTCTCGAGCGGGTCACGGCTGTAGCGCAACAGGGCCTGAACGTTGTCGAGGGGTTCCGCGCCGCTGTTGCGGACGGTTCCGGCCAGCACGAGGGTGTCGCCCGGGACCGGTGCCGCGGGCTCCACGGTGCGCAGCGCCGCTGTCGCCTCCGCCTCCGGAGCCTGGGCCGCCGCCGGTACGGCCGGGACGAGAGCGGTGGCGGTGGCCGCGAGGACCGCCGCGGGCACCGCCGTGAGCAGTGCCTTCACGCGCTGTCCGACAGGGCGTCGCGCAGGTCGCGCGGCAGCTGGTCCAGCAGCCTGCGCTCGGAGGCGTACCTGAGCCGGGCCGGGAGCTCGGCCAGGCGGACCCAGGCGACCTCGGCCACCTCGACGTCCTCGGTCGAGAGGTCCCCGCCGGTCGCCTCCAGGAGGAAGTGCTCGACCGTCTTGTGGATCCGCCGGTCCCCGACCACGAACCAGTAGTCGATCTCGCCGAGCGGCGACAGGACGCGAGCGTGCAGGCCGGTCTCCTCGCGGACCTCGCGCACCGCGGCCTGCTCCGGGGTCTCGCCGTCCTCCACGTGTCCCTTGGGCAGGACCCATTCCAGCCGACCGCGCCGGTCGACCCGTCCGATCAGGGCGGCCGAGGCCCCGGTCCCGCGCCGGTCGATGACCAGGCCCCCAGCCGAGCGCTCGGTCACGCTGCGCAGCCGGCGGGTGCCCCGGCGGCCGCGGCGGCGGTCGCGCGGACCCGAGGCCGGGGACGCGGGCGGGGGCATCCCCCCAGCGTAACGGCGGCGTCGGACGGTCCCGGGGAGCGCGGCCCCGCCCCGTACGCTGGTGCCTCGTGACCGGAACAGACCAGCGCGCGGCCCGCTCCGCCGCCCAGCGCCGAGCGGTACGCCAGCTGGTGCGCGTCGCACCGGTCGTCGACGGGCTCGCTCGGCGCTTCACCGCGGCCGGGCACGAGGTCGCCCTCGTGGGCGGATGGGTGCGCGACGCCCTGCTCGGGCGGGCGCACGACGGGGACCTCGACGTCGCGACCGACGCGCGCCCGGAGCAGGTCAAGGCGCTGCTGGACGGCTGGGCCGACTCCGTCTGGGACGTGGGGCAGGCCTTCGGCACGATCGGCTGCCGGAAGGACGGCTGGACGGTCGAGATCACCACGTACCGGGCGGACTCCTACGACCGGGCCAGCCGCAAGCCCGAGGTCGCCTACGGGACGTCGCTCACCGACGACCTGCTCCGGCGGGACTTCACGGTCAACGCGCTGGCCGTGGCCCTGCCGTCGCACGAGTTCGTCGATCCGTACGGGGGCCTGCGCGACCTCACGGACCGGGTGCTGCGCACGCCGGCGCTGCCGGAGGCGTCCTTCTCCGACGACCCGCTGCGGATGCTGCGCGCCGCCCGCTTCGCCGCGACGCTGGGCTTCGACGTGGCCCCTGAGGTCGTGGCGGCGATGACCGCGATGTCCGACCGCCTGGAGATCGTCTCCGCCGAGCGGATCCGCGACGAGCTTTCCCGCCTGGTGCTCTCGGCCGACCCGCGCCGGGGGCTCGCCCTCGTGGTCGACACCGGCCTGGCGGACCGGGTGCTGCCCGAGCTCCCGGCCCTACGGCTCGAGATCGACGAGCACCACCGCCACAAGGACGTCTACGAGCACTCCCTGACCGTGCTGGAGCAGGCGATCATGCTCGAGCACCGCCTGCCTCACGGCGGGCCGGACCTGGTGGTGCGGCTGGGCGCCCTGCTGCACGACGTCGGCAAGCCGCGGACCCGCCGGTTCGAGCCGGGCGGTGGCGTGAGCTTCTACCACCACGACGTGGTCGGCGCGAAGCTCGCCCGGAGGCGGCTCACGGCACTGCGCTACCCCAAGGACGTCGTGGACGACGTCGCAGCGCTCGTCCAGCTCCACCTGCGCTTCCACGGCTACGGCGGTGGCGAGTGGACCGATTCCGCCGTGCGCCGGTACGTCCGGGACGCCGGTCCGCTCCTGCCCCGCCTGCACGTCCTCACCCGGGCCGACTGCACGACCCGGAACCGCCGCAAGGCGGCCGCGCTGCGGGCGGCCTACGACGACCTCGAGGCCCGGATCGAGCGCCTGGCCGAGCAGGAGGAGCTGGCGGCGATCCGCCCCGACCTGGACGGCCACCAGATCATGGCCGCGCTGGGGGTGCCTCCCGGACCGGTGGTGGGTCGGGCGTACCGGCACCTGCTGGAGGTGCGGCTGGACCGGGGGCCGCTGGCCCGGGAGGAGGCGCTGGCGGAGCTGCGCCGCTGGTGGGCGGAGCAGCCGGAGTCCGTCGCAGCCCCCGCCCGTACCAGAGGGCAGTGAGCAGGTAGCCCGCGGAGATCACCCCGAGGACCGCGTACGAGCGGCCGCTGGGCGGCAGGGTCGCCGCCGCGAAGGCGGCGGCCGCCACGAAGCCGACGTTGAAGAGCATGTCGTAGATCGAGAAGACCCGGCCGCGGTACTCGTCCTCGACGTTCTCCTGGACGACCGTGTCCACCACGATCTTGATGCCTTGGGAGGCGACGCCGAGCCCGGCCGCGGCCACGAGCACGGCTGGCTCGGTGTAGAGCGCGGCCGGGAAGACCTGCAGCACGGCCGCCGCCACCAGGAGCGTGACCACCCACCACTCCTTGGCGATCCGCCGAGTGACCACCGGCGTCAGCACGGCAGCGACGCCGAGGCCGACTGCCGTGGCGACGAAGACCGTGGCCAGCCCGGTCAGCCCACCGTCCACGTCGGACACGTCGTGGAAGTAGTTGCGGTGCAGCAGGATCACGGCCACGGTCGAGACGCCGTAGAAGAACCGGTGGGCCGCGATCGCGCCGAGTGCTCGAGCTGCCGGCTGTCGGTGTGCGACGTGCCGGGCCCCGGAGACCAGCCCGCCCGCCACGTGGTGCACCGCCCGCCAGGGGTCGGGCAGCCCGCCGCGGAGGTCCGGGCCGAGCAGGTCACGGTGGATCCGGAGGGCGAGGACGCCCGCCGCGAGGTAGACGCCCGCGGCGGCGGTGAGCACGGCGACGTCGGTGCCCTCGTTGGCACTCCCGCCCACCGCTCGCGAGAGCAGGAAGCCGGTGAGCCCCCCGAGCACGGCCGTCACCGTGCCGGTCGTGGGCGACACGGCGTTGGCCATGACGAGCTCGTGCCGCGGGACGACGTGGGGCAGGGATGCCGAGAGCCCCGCCAGGATGAAGCGGTTGACCGAGAGGGTCGCCAGGGCCATGGCGTAGAAGACCGGACCGGCCTGGCCCCCGACCGCCAGGCCGGCCACGACCAGCACCAGCACCGTGCGGACGATGTTGGCCCACAGCAGAACCTGCCGCCGCCGCCAGCGGTCCAGCAGCACTCCGGCGAACGGGCCCACCAGCGAGTACGGCAGGAGCAGGACGGCGAACGCCGCTGCTGCGGCGGACGCGGTCGCCTGCCGCTCGGGCGAGAAGAACACGTACGACGCGAGGCCGACCTGGAGCACACCGTCCCCGAACTGCCCGGTCAGCCGGACCGCGAAGAGCCGCCGGAAGTCCCGGCCCCGCAGCACCGTACGGAGGTCGGCGACGAACCCTCCGCGCGGCCTGGTCATGATCGTGAGACCTGGTGCGGGTCGGTGCTCCGACAGATCGTCATGGACGGGCGCGAGGGGGATGGGTCAGGACTGGCGGACCAGGGACATGGCGTGCTCGACGAGGTCGACGAGCACGTTCTTGACCGACTCGCGGTCCCGGGCGTCGCAGGCCACGAAGGGTACGTGGTGTCCCACCTGGAGGGCCTCGCGGACGTCGTCGATCGCATGCAGCAGGACGCCGTCGAAGCAGTTGACGGCGATGACGAAGGGGATGCCACGTTGCTCGACGTAGTCGATGGCGCCGAAGCAGTCGGCCAGCCTCCGGGTGTCGACGAGCACCACCGCGCCGATGGCGCCGCGGGTGATGTCGTCCCACATGAACCAGAAGCGGTTCTGACCCGGTGTGCCGAAGAGGTAGAGCACGAGGTCGTCGGCCAGCGTGATCCGGCCGAAGTCCATGGCGACGGTGGTGGTCCGCTTGTCGGGCAGCAGCGACAGGTCGTCGACCGAGGTGGAGGCCTCGGTCATCAGCGCCTCGGTGCGCAGCGGCTCGATCTCGCTGACGGCACCGACGAACGTCGTCTTCCCGACGCCGAAGCCGCCGGCAACGACGATCTTGACCGAGAGGGCGTCCTGGGTGGCGTGTGCACCGGAGACCTCAGAGTCGGCGTAGGCCATCCCTCACCCTTTCGAGGACGGTCAGGTTGCGGGCGGGCTCACCGGCGCCGTCGACGCCGCGTGGGTCTGCCACGTGGACAAGGTGTTCTGCTTCGAGGTCGGCCACGAGCACGCGGGCGACCCCCAGGGGGAGGCGCGTCAGCGCGGCGAGCTCGGCGACCGACCGGGGAGCGTGGCACACCCGCAGGATGCGCTCGCGCTCGGGCTCCGGGTCGACCAGGTGCTGGCGACCCGTGGGGGTGGCCGACACCAGGGCCTCCAGCGCGATCTCCTGGACTGGTCGGGTGCGTCCTCGGGTGGCGAGGTACGGCCGGACCCGGCCGCCGTCCGGCGGCTGGCTCACCGGGCCACCACCCTGCTCGTGGTCATCCGACCCGCGCCGCCGGGCTGATCGCGACGCCGACCCGCTCGACCAGCAGGGCCATCTCGTAGCCGAGCTGCCCCAGGTCGCAACCGGACGCCGCCAGCACTGCCAGGTGTGCGCCGTCGCGGACCGCCATCACGAGCAGGAAGCCGTCGGCCATCTCGACCAGCGTCTGGCGTACCGTCCCCGCCTGCAGGATCATCGAGGCGCCCACGGTGAGGCTGGCCAGCCCCGAGACCACAGCGGCCAGCTGCTCGCCGCGCTCGCGCGGCAGGTCGCGCGAGCCGGCGAGGTGCAGGCCGTCGGCGGACACGACCACGGCATGAGCCGCCCCCGGAGTCCGGTCGGTGAACCGGTCGAGTAACCACCCCAGCTCTTCGTGAGGTGCGGTCGTCACGTGCTGCTCCTCTCGCTGTCGTCCGGGCGGGTCGGGACCCATCCCTTGGTCTCCTTGCGCCCCCGGGTCACACCCGACTGCAGGCTGGACAGGCTGGAGGCGACACCGCCGGCATCGGGGGTGCCCTCCGGGCCGCCGTCCTCGGCGAGCGTGCCCGGTACGAGGCTCGCCCCCCGCCGGCGCACGGGCAGGCCGGAGGGGGTCATGGCCGGTTCGGTGGCGGCCGGGCCGGCGTAGCCACCGCCCGTCCGGGGGCGGTCCGACCGGTGCGGGTCGCTGGTGTCCTGCGTGGTCCGGCTGCTCGCCCGCGCGGACTCCAGCGCGGTGGTGGCGCGTCGCCACGTCTCGTCGGCCGCGCCGCCCCACTGCTGGGAGCCGCCCTTGCTGAACCACGCGGAGCGCACCGCGTTGAAGATCGGCAGGTCCTCGTCGCCCGGATCGGTCACCGAGTGCCCGACCCCGGTGCCCACGGTGTCCCGACCGGCCGCAGGCACCGCCGGCTCGGGGCCGGCGGGCTCGCTGTGGTCGCCCGGCTGACGGCGCGGGAGGTCGTCGCTGGTGTGGGGGGTGGTGTGCGTGCTGGGCGGACCGAAGGAACCCGGGACGGCGGCGGCGGGCGAGCGCCGGGGCAGGCCGTTCGGCCCGGTCTCGGCGGCCACGCCGGACCGTGCGACCCTCATGGGTTCCGGGCTCTGGAGGGGCGACACCGAGCCGGGGCCGCGGTCCGGGCCCACCGGCTCCCGGTCGCCCGGCGGCGGGCTCGCGGCGCGGATCTGGGCGATGGACTGGAAGGCGCCGGCCACGCCCGCGGCCGTGGCGGCCGCGTCGGGGTCGCGCGGCTCACGAGGCGGGGGGGTGGAGAGGGGACGCTCGAGATCGGGACTGGCATCGGGGTCGAGCGGGTTGCGGACGAGGCCGCCGGGCAGGTCGACCTGAGCCACCGTGCCCGACTCGGCTCCGGGCACCAGCCGTACGCCGATGCCGTGGCGGGAGGCCAGGCGCGCCACCACGTAGAGCCCGAGGGTCCTGGACGCGGCCACGTCGATGTCACTGGGGGTGCGCAGCCGTTCGTTGAGTTCCTCGAGGCGCTCCTCGGGGATGCCGATGCCCTGGTCGGTCACCTGCAGCCGGAGCCCGCCGCCGAGCAGCGGCTGGGCCGTGACGGTGACCGGGGTCGACGGCGGCGAGAACTCGGTGGCGTTGTCGATGAGCTCGGCCACCAGGTGGGCCACGTCGTCGACGGCGTGGGCGGTCACCAGGTCGGTCGGGAGGACGCCGAAGCGGACCCGGGGGTACTGCTCCACCTCGCCCACCGCGGCGCGCACCACGTCGAGGACGGGGACGGACCGGGGCGAGCGCTGCATGTCCTCGACGCCGGCGAGGACCAGCAGGCTCTCGGCGTGCCGCCGGACGCGGGTGGCCAGGTGGTCGATGCGGAAGAGCGTGCTCAGCTGGTCGGGGTCGCGCTCGCGCGACTCCAGCCCCTCGATCTCGCCGAGCTGGCGGTCCACCAGGGTCTGGGTGCGACGGGAGAGGTTGACGACGATCGTGTCGAGGTTCTGGCGCAGCAGCGCCTGCTCCGACGCGACCCGGACGGCGGTTGCGTGTACCTCGTTGAAGGCGGTCGCCACTTGGCCGATCTCGTCCCGGCCCTCGGGCTGGACCGCGTCACCGCGGTCGCGGACCGCTCGCGGCCCGTCGGCCTGGATGCGCTCGACCAGGGAGGGCAGGCCGGTGTCCGCCGTCTCGAGCGCCGCCGAGCGCAACCGGCGCAGGGGGCCGACGATCGAGCGGGCGACCACCACGGCCAACGCGATGGTGCCTGCCAGCACGAGCAGGCTGAGCAGTCCGGTGACCACGGCGGTCGCCCGGGCCCGGTCGGCGGTCGACGAGGCGGAGTCCTGCACCTGGCCGACCAGCAGGTCCTCGAACTCGCGGAAGAGGTCGAGCCGGGCCGTCGCGGTGTCGTACCAGGCCTCCGGCCGCAGAGTCGGTGGCGCGTCGGCCTGCAGCACCAGCCGGGCGTTGCCGACCGCGGGGCGGACTCCGGGGATCGCGTCCAGCCAGGCCTGCCGGGTCTCGGTGTCCATGCCGGCGACGGCGCGCTCGACCAGGAAGTCCTGCTCGGCCGCCTGGTCTGCGAGCTCCTGGCTGATCTCGGGGGGGATCGGCTCCTCGTTGTTGCCCAGCGCGATGGTTGCGGTCACCCGCTCCTGCGAGGCGGCCTCACCCGCCCGGACCATCGAGTCCAAGGTGGAGACCTGACCGAAGAGGTCGGCGTCCCCCGTGCCGGACGCCGTCACGGACACCAGCCCCAGCAGTGAGTCGACGACGATCTCGTAGTCGAGGACGCCGGACGCCCCGAAGTCGTCGCGCCCGGCGTCGCGGTCCTCCCGGTAGCCCTCCAGCGCGGCCATCTCGCGCTCGGCCCGACCCACGGCGGAGGAGACGTCCGGGGACACCTCCTCCCGGTCGAGCTCCGCGATCTGGTCCTGCACGTCGGCCAGGGCCACGTCGGCAGCTCCGCGGGCGTCCGCGACCGCGCCCTCGCTCGTCGCACCGGTCTCGGCGAGGCCGGTCACGTCCCGCTCGTCCTGGACCCGGTGGGCCGCCTCCAGGGCGGCGCCGGCCACGGCGGCGTTGCGCTCCGTCGTGGACGCGTCGGCGGCGTCGGCGAGGGCGCCGCGGAGCGTGAGGGCCCCCAGCACCAGCGCCGTCAGCAGCGGTAGCAGCACGAGCGCCGCCACCCGCGAGCGCACGCTACGGTCGTGCAGGAACGCCTGCCACGCCGCGGCGGTGCGCTGCTGGAACGCTTCTCGCCGGGAGGGCGCGGCGCCCCGCTCCTCCGGGGCCGGTGCCCCCGTCGACGAGCGTCCCCGGCGTCCGGAGCCGGTGGCGAGCCGATGTCCTCCCGCGGTCCGCGTCATCGATGTCGTCCTCTCCTCGTCTCCCCCCGCGGCCGCCCTGCCCCGCCCGTCCGCGGCTGCTTCGCGGCCACCCGACGTTCGAGGGAGCTTCAGGACGATCTCGACGCTCCCGAGCCCGACCCCGTCCTGTCAAGGTCGGTCCAGGGTGGGAACGCCGCGCACCAGGATGCGGCACGGACCCCCGTACCCGGAAATCGGCCTCCTCGGGCGCCGGCCCCGAACGACCACGCTCACCACCCCCGTGGGGCCATCACCAGGCGTCCGCGCCTCGTGATGACCCCAGCAGCCTGGTGATGGACCGGCGGTTCAGCGCTCGCTCAGCGCTCGACCTCTCCGCGGATGAACCGCTCGACCTGCTGCCGCGCCACGTCGTCGGCGTGCTGCACCGGCGGGGACTTCATGAAGTACGAGGAGGCCGACACGAGCGGGCCGCCGATGCCGCGGTCGAGCGCGATCTTGGCGCAGCGTACTGCGTCGATGATCACCCCGGCGGAGTTGGGCGAGTCCCAGACCTCGAGCTTGTACTCCAGGTTGAGGGGCACGTCGCCGAAGGCCCGGCCCTCGAGCCGTACGTAGGCCCACTTGCGATCGTCCAGCCACTGCACGTAGTCGCTGGGGCCGATGTGCACGTTGCGCGCACCGAGGTCGTGCTTGACGTTGCTCGTGACCGCTTGGGTCTTCGAGATCTTCTTGGACTCGAGGCGGTCGCGCTCGAGCATGTTCTTGAAGTCCATGTTGCCGCCGACGTTGAGCTGGTACGTGCGGTCGAGCACGACGCCGCGGTCCTCGAACAGCTTGGCCAGCACGCGGTGGGTGATGGTCGCGCCCACCTGGGACTTGATGTCGTCGCCGACGATCGGCACACCGGCGGCGGTGAACTTCTGCGCCCACTCGGGGGTGCCGGCGATGAAGACCGGCAACGCGTTCACGAACGCGACCCCGGCGTCGATGGCGCACTGCGCGTAGAACCGAGCAGCCTCCTCCGAGCCGACGGGGAGGTAGCAGACGAGGACGTCCGCCTTGGCAGACCGGAGCGCGGCGACCACGTCCACCGGAGCGTCCTCGGACTCGGTGATGGTCTCGCGGTAGTAGCGGCCGAGTCCGTCGAGGGTGTGACCGCGCTGCACCGTCACGCCGGTGGCCGGGACGTCGCAGATCTTGATGGTGTTGTTCTCGCTGGCGCCGATGGCATCGGCGAGATCCAGGCCCACCTTCTTGGCGTCGACGTCGAAAGCCGCGACGAACTCCACGTCCCGGACGTGGTAGTCGCCGAGCCGGACGTGCATCAGGCCGGGGACCTGCTGCGCGGGATCGGCGTCCCGGTAGTAGTGGACTCCCTGCACGAGCGAGGCGGCGCAGTTGCCGACCCCGACGATCGCGACGCGGACCGAAGCCATGTCGTGTTCTTCCCTTCTCATTGCGCGGGGGGTCCCGCGTCTCGTTCCGCGGGACGTCCCGGCGGCTCGCCGGGCCCCGAGCGGGACCGTCGTCCCCGCCTGACGTCGTGGATGCTGCGTACCGGGCGGCGACCCTGCACGGTGTCGCGCAGCTCGGCGTCGATCAGCCCGTCGAGCCAGCGCACCTCGCGCTCGACGGACTCGAGGCCGTGCCGCTGGAGCTCGAGGGTGTAGGCGTCCAGCCGCTCGCGCGTGCGCTGCAACGAGGTCCGGAAGGTCTCCAGCCGCTCCTGCAGCCGACTGCGCCGACCCTCGAGGATGCGCAACCTGGTCGCGCTGTCGGCGCGTCCGAAGAAGGCGAAGTGGACGCCGAACTGCTCGTCCTCCCACGAGGCGGGCCCGGCCCGGCCGAGCAACTCGACGAAGCGCTCCTTGCCCTCCGGCGTCAGCTTGTAGACGATCTTGCCGCGCCGCCCGCCGAGCCCGGACAGCTCGACCCGGTCCGGCACGTCCTCGGTCAGGTAGCCCTGGCGGACCAGCTCCTTCAGGCAGGGGTAGAGAGTCCCGTACGAGAAGGCCCGCCCCCATCCGAGCAGCGCGTTGACCCGCTTGCGCAGCTCGTAGCCATGCATCGGCGAGTCGTGGAGGAGGCCGAGGACGGCGAGCTCGAGCGCCTCGGCACGTCTGCTCACGGCGACGTGTCCTCCGTCACTGGTCGGCCGGGAACCCCCGGACTGTCGCTACGATGTATCGAGCCGATACATCGCTTGGATATTGACCTGACGATATGGTGAACGCCGCGCACCGTGCAAGCGCCCACGTCATCGCGGGGGTGGAGCACCTGCGCGGTGGCCCGGACGGGAACCATCCGGGCGACCGGGGCGTCCTCCCGGGGATGCCCGCGAGCGGGACGGTCCGCCGGGCGCCGTACCGTCATGACCTGTTGCCACCACCCTGCCCCCGACCGGAGCCGAGACTGCCTGTGAGTGCGCACCGTCGACGTCCGACCGCCGAGCCGACGGGACCGACCGGACCGACCGGGACCGGTGCCCGCCGCGCCCGACGCGCCCGCCGCGAGGCGGAGGCCCATCGCGGGTGGCGGCGCGTCGTCAGCTGGAAGGGCCTCGGTCTGGCCGCCCTGGGGGTGGCCGTCCTCGGGGCCGTGGGCATCGGTATCGCCTACGCCAGCGTCGACGTACCCGCGCCCAACGATTTCGCCCGGTCACAGGCGACCATCGTCACCTGGTCCGACGGCGAGACCGAGCTCGGCCGGTTCAACGCGGAGAACCGGGAGATCATCAGCATCGAGGACGTCCCCGAGCACGTGCGGCACGCCGTCCTCGCGGCCGAGGACCGCAGCTTCTACGACAACCAGGGGATCTCCGTCACCGGCATCGCGCGGGCGGCCTGGAACAACCTGAGCGGCGACTCCTTGCAGGGCGCCTCGACGATCACCCAGCAGTACGTGAAGAACTACTACCTGACCCAGGAGCAGTCCTACACCCGCAAGATCCGGGAGGTGCTGCTCGCGGTCAAGATCGACGGCCAGCTGGACAAGGACCAGATCCTCGAGGACTACCTCAACACCATCTACTTCGGCCGCGGCGCCTACGGCGTGCAGACGGCGTCTCGCGCCTACTTCGGCAAGCCCGTGTCCGAGCTCAGCGCGGAGGAGGGCGCCGTCCTCGCTGCGATCATCCGGGCGCCCGGACGCTACGACCCCGCCGCGGACGAGGCCAACGCGGACCGCCTGCAGGACCGCTTCCGCTACGTCCTCGACGGCATGGTGGAGCGGGGTTGGACCGACGCCGCCACGGCCTCCGCGGCCCAGCTGCCCGAGGTCGTCCCGCCGGCGACCGAGAACAAGCTCGGCGGCACCAACGGCTACCTGCTCGACCAGGTGCGCCGCGAGCTGCTCGCCCGTGGCTTCACCGACACCGAGATCGACACCGCTGGTCTCCGGGTCACCACCACGTTCGACCGCCAGGCGCAGGAGTCCGCGGTCCGCGCCGTCGCCGAGGAGTTCCCGACCGAGGCGGCCGAGGGCCTCCACGTCGGCCTCGCTGCGGTGCGGCCCGGCGACGGCGGGGTCGTCGCGATCTACGGCGGTGCCGACTTCGTCGAGCAGCCGCGCAACAACGCCACCCAGGCCGCCATCCAGCCCGGCTCGACGTTCAAGGCCTTGACGCTGGCCGCTGCCCTGGAGGAGGGGGTCTCGCTGCGCAGCCGGTTCGCCGGCAACTCCCCGCTCGAGGACCCCGCTCTGGGGCGCCCTGTCAACAACCAGGGCGACGTCTCCTACGGCGAGTACGTCGACATGCTCGAGGCCACCCGCAAGTCGATCAACACGGCGTTCGTCGACCTCACGATGGAGATCGGCCCGGACACGGTGCTCGACGCAGCGGTGCGGGCCGGCATCCCGGAGAGCGCGCCGGGCCTGAACGCGGATGCGCGGATCACGCTCGGGACGTCGTCGGTGACGCCGGTGCAGCTGGCCGACGCCTACGCGACCCTGGCCGCCCAGGGGGAGCAGGCCGACTGGTACACCGTCGCCGAGGTGCGCGACCCTGCCGGTGCGGTGCGGTACTCCGCCGAAGTCGCCCCCGAGCGGGTCTTCGACCCCGAGGTGACCGCCGACGTGACCTACGCCCTCACCGAGGTGGTCGAGAACGGTACGGGTGAGGCCGCGCAGGCCCTCGGTCGTCCCTCGGCCGGCAAGACCGGCACGGCGGAGGACCTCACCGCCTGGTACGCCGGCTACACCCCGCAGCTCGCGGCGGCCGTCGCCTTCTGGAAGGGCGACGGCACCGAGTCGCTGGACGGCACGGGCGGCATGGACACCTTCACCGGTGGGGCCAACCCGGCCCGGCTGTGGACCGCGTTCATGGCCGGTGCGCTCGAGGGGACCGAGGTGCTCGACTTCCCGGAGCCGGCGAACCTCGGCGAGCGGATCAACCCGGCGCCCACCCGGACGGCGCCGCCGCCCCGCACGCCCGAACCCGCCCCGCCCCCCGAGCCCGAGCCGACGCCGGAGCCCGAGCCGACGAAGGAGCCGGCACCCGAAGCGCCACCGCTCCCGAGCCCACCCGGCAAGCCGACACCACCCAGCTTCCCCACTGAGTCGCCGTCACCCGGTGCCGACGACGGCCCGGGC
This sequence comes from Jiangellales bacterium, assembly GCA_035761805.1. Lineage (GTDB taxonomy): Bacteria > Actinomycetota > Actinomycetes > Jiangellales > Jiangellaceae > DASTQL01. The sequence continues at coordinate 16,474 of DASTQL010000144.1, forward strand.
AACGGCCCCGGTGGCGGCGGACCACCCGGCCAAGGTGGGGGTGGCGGTGGCGACGACCCGCTGTCCGACCTGCTCGGGGCGGACTGACCCCCGTAGGCCACGATGGGCTCCGTGCCGGACGAGCCCCGACCGCCCACGCCGGTGGCCCTGCCGACCAGGGACGACCCGCTGGCAGCTGCCTCGAGCGAGTGGCTCGGCGGCCCGGCGGGCGAGCGGGTTGAACCGGGCCGGAGCTGGTGGACCCCGCTCCGGGTGTCGCTGGCCGTCGCGTGCGTGGTCCTGGCACTGGGCGTGCTGGCCGACGCCCCGTGCCGGGCGATCGGCTGGGCGGACCGCTCGGACGCCACGCTGTGGACCGCGCAGTGCTACAGCGACGTGCCGCTCCTCTACCGGGAGCGGGGCCTGTCCGGTGGTGGGCTGGTCTATCTCGACTCCGCACTGGAGTATCCCGTCCTGACCGGGGCCCTCGCGCAGGTCTCCGCCTGGGCTGCCCGAGCCGCCCAGTGGGTCGTCGACCCGGACCCCGGGCGCGGTGACCCCGAGGTCCTGGCGCTGGCCGAGGGCGTCCGCTTCTACGAGGTCACGGCGCTGGCCATGGGCGTGGCTGCCCTGGTCGTCGTCGTCGCCACCGCCCGAACCGTACGGCGACGCCCGTGGGACGGCCTGCTCGTGGCGGCGGCACCCGTGCTGCTGCTCACCTCCACGATCAACTGGGACCTGCTCCCTGCCGCGCTGACGGCCGTCGCCGTGCTGGCGTGGACCCGCGAGCGGCCCACCTTGACGGGTGTGCTGCTCGGGCTCGGAGCCGCCGCCAAGCTCTACCCGGCTCTGCTGCTCCTGCCGCTGCTGCTCGTCTGCCTGCGCGCCGGGCCGCGTCGCGTCGCGCTGACCCGGTGGACCGTGACGGCAGCCTCGGCCGCGGCGGCCTGGGCCGCGGTCAACCTGCCCGTGGCGCTGCTGGCACCGGAGAGCTGGCAGCTCTTCTGGACCTTCAACGCCGACCGTGGCGCCGAGTTCGGGTCGCCCTGGTTCGCCCTCGACGTCGTCGGTCGGGGGGTGCCGGCGGACAGCCTCGACCTCGTCGCGGCGGGCACGGTCCTCGCCGGCCTGCTCCTGGTCGTCGCCCTCGCGATGCTCGCGCCGCAACCCCCCCGGCTGCCGCAGCTCGCGTTCCTCACCGTGGCGGCCTTCGTGCTCGCCAACAAGGTCTGGTCCCCCCAGTACGCGCTGTGGTTGCTACCCCTCGCCGTCCTGGCGCGCCCACGGTGGCGCGACCTGCTGATCTGTCAGGCCGCCGAGGCGGCGCACTTCGTCGTGGTGTGGCTGTTCATCGCCGGGCGCGTCGGGGCCACCGAACGACTGGTCACCGACGCCGGTTACGCGTCCGTGGTCGCCTTGCGCGCCGTGGGGCTGTTGTGGCTGGTGACCGTGGTGGTGCGCGACGTCCTGCGCCCCGAGCACGACCCCGTACGGCCGTACGAGGACGTGGTGCCCGAGCCCCATCCCGTACGGGAGGGAGCAGGGGCTCCGGCTGCGGTGGACGGCGCCGGGGCGCGGGCGTGACCGTCACCCTGGAGCGGATCCGTGAGCGGACTGCGCTCCTTCCGGCGACCGACCGGGAGGCGCTGGCGCTGTGGGTGGCGAGCCGGCTGGGGCTGTGGGTGGTCGCAGGGGCGGTCGGGTGGCTCTTCCCGTCGGACGGTGCCGTGCCGCCGCTGCTGGATCGTTGGCAGCAGTGGGACTTCCACCACTTCTGGGGGATCGCCCTGTACGGCTACGGCGGCGAGCCGACGGGAGTCCCCAACGAGGCGTTCTTCCCCGGGCTCCCGGGCCTGCTGTGGGGCGGGGCGCAGGTGGGCGTGCAGCATGTGGTCACGGGCCTGCTCGTGTCCTTGGTGATGGGCGCGCTGGCAGCCGTCGCCCTGGCGCGGCTCGGCGACCTGGACGGCGGACCGGGCGTGGGCCCGCGCACGGTGCTCGTGTGGGTGCTGGCTCCGCCGGCGGTCTTCCTCGCCGCGCCGTACACGGAGTCGCTCTTCCTGGGACTTGCCCTGCCGGCCTGGCTGGCGGCCCGCCGGGAGCGATGGGCGCTCGCCGGCGTGCTGGCGGCCGGTGCCGTCACCGTCCGGGTGAGCGGGATCTTCCTCGTGGCGGCCCTCGTCGTGTACTGGCTGACAGCGTCGCGACGGCACTGGCCCGGCCTCGCGTGGCTGGCCCTTCCGCTGGCGCCACTGCTCGCGTGGACCGCCTACGTCCGCTCGGTCACGGGGTCGTGGACCGGGTGGCTGGACGCCCAGGCCGAGGAGTGGAACCGGGAGTTCACCTGGCCCTGGGATGCCTGGTCGGCCACCTGGGAGGCGGCCTTCGGGGGCGGCCAGACCCCGAACTTCACCTGGATGTTCCGGGCCGAGATCGTGGCCGTGCTCGTCGGGGTCCTCCTCACCGTGCACCTCCTCCGCCGGGCGCGCTGGGGCGAGGCGACCTGGGTCGGGCTCCAGGTGGGGGCCTTCGCCACGTCGTCGTGGTTCTTCTCCGTCCCCCGGGCGACCCTCCTGTGGTGGCCGCTGTGGATCGGCCTCGCGGTACTCACCCTCCGGCGACGGTGGGTGCTGTGGGTCTACGTCTCGGTGAGCGCGCCGCTCATGGTGGTGTGGGCCGCTGCGTTCCTGACCGGCCGCTGGGCCGGCTGACGGTTCTCTGAGCCCAAATGACCACGTTCACCACCCTGGTCGGGCCTTCACGAGGCGTTGGAGCCTGGTGGTGATCCGACCGGCCTGGTGATGGCCCGGGTGGTGCCGCGCAGTGCGCCCACCGGGGACCTGCTGACGGCCCCGGGTGGTGTGCCGGTCGCTGCCGCCGCTCGCTCCTGCTGGTGGACCGGGTGGGTGGTGCCGGTCCGGCCCTCCACAGTTCGCGGGCGCTTCGCCGGGCTTCCACAGCCGATGTTCATGGGCTGTCCTCGTGGTCGAGGTGCGGGCACCGTGCCAGCCATGTTGCTTCCCGAGATCGCCGCCGTGGCCGCGGCTCACCGCGGTGTCTTCCTGCGCCCGCACGCGCTGGCGGCCGGTTACACCGACGACGAGATCCGCCGGTTTCACTCCACCAAGGAGTGGCACCGGGTCCGTCGAGGCGCCTATTGCGAAGCCGTGGTGTGGAAGGCGGCGGACGAGCTCGAGCGGCACCGGATGCGGGTGCACGCGGCTCTGATGGTGCTGCGCGAACCGGCGGTGGTCAGCCACCAGTCAGCAGCGGTGGTGCTCGGCCTGACGCTGTGGGGCGCGCCGCTGGACTTGGTGCACGTGACTCGTACGGACCTGCACTCCCCCGGATCGAAGGTGGTATCCACCACCACGCCGGCGCCCTCGAGGCAGACGACGTGCTGGTGGTCGACGGGCTCCGGGTGACCAGCGCGGCGCGGACCGCGGTGGACGTGGCGCGAGAGCACGGCGCGGAGGTGGGCCTGGTCACCGCCGACTCGGCGGTCGCCCGACCGGACTGCAGCGTCGGCCGGTTGCAGGCCACTGCCGCGCGGCTGTCGGACTGGCGTGGAGCGCGCGCGGCCGGCCGGGTCGCGAGCATGGCCGATCCCCGCAGCGAGTCCGCCGCCGAGTCGCGCTTCCGCTACCTGTGGTACCTGGCCGGCGGTCCCGAGCTGGACCTCCAGGTGGAGGTCACAGTCGGCGGTGTGGTGATCGCCCGACTCGACGCGCTCGACCTCGACGGCAACACGGCACACGAGGTCGACGGTCGGGTCAAGTACGACGGCGAGGACGGCCGCGACGTCGTGTGGCAGGAGAAGCTCCGCCAGGACGCCGTCCACCGGGTAGGGCTGGCGGTCGAGCGGTGGACCTGGGCCGACATCGAGCGGCGCGAGCGCACGGCCGCGCGGATGCGCGCCGTGTGGCGGGGCGCCCGCGGCTGACGCGGCACGGCCAGATCGCTTCGATCCGGCTGTCCGTGGGCGCAGCTCCGGTCGCAGTCACGATCCGAGCCCAGCCTGAGCCCCGACCGTGGCTCCGCCGCCGGTGGCCGCGCCGGGGCCGCGAGCTGAACCAAGGACCTCGACCCCTCGCCACCGCCAGGCTGATGGGGCCATCACCAGGCGCCAACGCCTCGTGAAGGCCCGACCAGGGTGGTGAACGTGGTCGTTCGGGCCTCCGATCACCCCCAGCTGAGGTGGTCGAAGGACGTGGTGGTGTAGCGGACGTCCAACGCCACCTCGTCGCCCACGGCGGGCGGGTCGGCCGACGCGGGCAGCCAGACGAGGGAGCACTGCATGTGCGGTGGCTCGGCGAACCACCGTTGCCGGCCGCCGACGTGGTACGGGGAGAGGGCGCGGCCGACCGCCGCGAGCCCGCCGTGAGCGAGCGCAACGGCCCGTTGGCGCAGCGTCGCGGCCGCCGTCGGGGCCTCCAGTGCGACGCCGTGCGAGGTCCCACCGGCGAGCACGAGCAACCAGCCGTCGGAGCGGGCGCGCCGCTGCCGGTAGCCGTAGGTGTCGCCACGTGCGAGCCGGTGCACGTCGAGCACGGTCGCCCGGGGCGCCAGCGCCCCGCGGTCGCCGAGCCACAGCGCCGTACCCACCCGGAGGCGGACCTCGGTCCCGGTGTCGGCCGCGATCCGCCCGGCCGCGGCGGGCGGGAGGTGGCTGACCCAGAACCGGTCCCCGGGCGAGCCGGCCGTGCGGACCAGCCGCGGGAGCAGGGAGCGCGCCTCGGCCTCCCGGTCACCGGCCAGCGGCAGGTGAAGCGCCCACCCGGCGAAGCGGAGGCCGTCGAGCAGATCGACCGCCGCGTCGACCTCGTCGGTCCCGATGCCGTGCCGGCGCATCGACGTGAGCACCTCGACGACGACGCGCGGCCGGTCACCGAAGGCCGCCACGGCGTGGAGGTCCTCCAGCCGCGACACCGTGTGCACCACGCGCGGGTCGTCGAGCCGAGCCGCGGGCAGCCCCGGTCGCCACGGCGAGAGCACGAGCAGGTCTCCCCCGAACGCCCGCTCGACCTCGGCCACCTCGTCGTACGTGCCGACGGCGAGGGTCCGGACGCCGAGCCGGGCCGCCTCGGCGGCGAGCACCTCGTTGCCGAAGCCGTACCCGTTCCCCTTGACGACGGGGACAACGCCGGCATGCGAGGCGACGTACGAGCGGACGTGCTCGCGCCAGCGTGCGGCGTCCACGTGCAGCGTCAACGGCACGGTGCCCTCACCCGCGGCGCTTCATGTAGGCGTCGAAGGCGGCGTGCAGCAGCCGGGAGATCGGCAGGTCCCACTCGCCGGCGTACTCGACGGCCTCGCCGCCGGTGCCGAGCTTGAAGCGGATCAGGCCGAAGTGCGGGTCGTCCTCGGCGAGGGTCTCGGTGATGCCGCGCAGGTCGTAGACCGAGCACTTCTCGGCCAGCGCGTCGCGGATCATCTGCCACTGGACGGCGTTGGACCCCCGGACCTCGCGCTTCGCCGTCGACGACGCACCGTAGGAGTACCAGGCGTGGTCGCCGACGCGCACCATCGTCGTCGCGGCGACGAGGTCGCCCTCGTGCCGGGCGAGGTACAGGCGCAGCCGGTCCGGCGCCTCGCCGGTCATCGCGCGCCACATGCCGTCGAAATATGCGAGGGGGCGCGGCGTGAAGCCGTCGCGCCGGGCCGTCTCGGCGTACAGGACGTGGAAGGCCGGCAGGTCGTCGGCGGTGCCGTGGATCACCTGCACGCCGGACTTCGCCGCCTTCTTGACATTGCGGCGCCAGAGCTGGTTGAAGCCGGCGAGGAGGTCGTCCTCCGTACGGCCGGCGAGCGGAAGCTGGAAGACATACCGGGGTTGACCGGCGGTGAAGCCGCCGTCCTGGGCCGGGGGTCGCCAGCCCAGGGCGGCGAGCTGGGCGGTCAGGGCGGCCCCGGCGGCGGTCGTCCGGTCGGCGGGCACGTCACCCAGCCGGGTGGAGCCGCCGTCGGCGACGGCCGCCTTGACGGTGTCGGCGCTCCAGCGGCGGGTGACGACCGGCGGGCCCATCCGGACCCCGAAGGCGCCCTCGCCCCGCAGGTGCGCGACCATCGGCTCCAGCCAGGCGGCGAGCGAGCCCTCCTCCACCGCGATGGCCCAGTCGAGGTCCGGACCCTCGGGCAGGTAGGCCAGGTAGCGGCGCAGCCGCGGGATCTGCCGGTAGAGCACGAGCCCGGCTCCCACCACGGCGCCGTCATGGTCGACCCAGCCCAGGGACTCCGACCTCCACTCGCGCTTCACCTGGCCCCACGCGGGCGTCTGCAGGAAGCTCACCGAGGGTCGGCCGGCGATGTAGGCCAGGTGCTCGTCACGCGAGAGGGTCCGTACGCGCAGGGTCACGGGGCCCGAGGCTACCGGCGGTCGGCCGGTGCCACGGGCCCCGTGTGGGGGTGCGGGTTGCTCAGGCCTGGCGGACGGCCTGGGCCTCGATCTCGATCCGGACCTTCTTGGACACCAGGACGCCGCCGCTCTCGAGGGCGACGTTCCAGGTGATGCCGAAGTCCTCGCGGTCGATCTCGGTGCTCGCGGTGACGGCCAGCCGCTCGCCGCCCCACGGGTCGCGCGCCACGCCGTCGATGGTGACCTCGAGCACGACCTCCCGGGTCACGTCCTTGACGGTGAGGTCGCCCACGACGGTGAAGCGGTCACCCGCCACGTGCGAGACGCGGCGGGACGCGAAGCGCATGGTCGGGAACGTCTCGACGGCCAGGAAGTCGTCGCTCTTCACGTGGCCGTCCCTGTCCGGGGAGCCGGTCGTCAGGCTGGCGGTGGAGATGGCCGCCTGCGCCGAGGAGGCCAGCGGGTCGTCGCCCACGGTGATGCTGCCCTCGAACTCCTCGAACCGGCCGCGCACCTTGGTCACCATGAGGTGCCGGGCGACGAAGCCCACCGTGGTGTGGCTGGGGTCGAGGACGTACGTGCCGGGGGCGGGGACGTCGGTGCCCTGCCACTCGCGGGCGCCCAGCGTGTCGGTCATGTCTTCCTCCTGGAGGGTGGAGCCTGGTAGGTGTCTGCCTCAGCAACAACCTAAGGGAGGATATTCCGCGTCGCAACATTTGAGCGCTCAGACAACGTGTGAGGGGGTCACAGGGCCCCCGCGCCCGCACGCCCGCACCGACAAGATATTTCTGGCGTCAACTAACTGGTACCCTGGGATCGTGCCCCGCTCCTCCCTCGACGACCCGCGGCTGACCGCGATGGGCCTGCTCGCCGAGGTCACCTCGGGCCTGGTGGCCGTGCTGTCGCCGCAGCTGGGTGCGCACGGGCTGTCGACGGTCGAGTTCGAGGTCCTCCTGCGGCTCGGCCGCTCCCCCGAGAGCAGGTTGCGGATGAGCGACCTGGCCGCCCAGACCTCACTGTCCACCAGCGGTGTGACCCGGGTCGTGGACCGGCTCGAGCGCGACGGGCTGGTCCGGCGCGAGGCCTGTCCGGAGGACCGTCGTGGATACTTCGCCGTCCTCACCGAGGCGGGTGCGACGCGGCTCTCCGCGGTGCTGCCCGGTCACCTCGCCCTGGTGGAGGAGTGGTTCACCGGTCGGCTGGACCGGGCGTCGCTCGTCGCGCTGACCGACGCCCTGCGCGTGGTCCGGGACGCCGTCCGGCCCGGCGCCGTCGCCGGAGCCCGGGGTTCCGGTCGGCCGGCAACGCGTCCCGCCACGCCGGCTCGCACTGCTGCCCCCGCCTGAGCGTCGCCGCAGGAGGGTCGCCGCGACAGGACGTCGCCGGACCGATTCATGCCGGGGGACGGCGCCTCAGAGGGCCGCGCGCAGCCGGGCGATGTCGCCGGCCTGCCCCTCCACGCCCCCCGGTGTCTCGACGACCACGGGCGCAGCAGCCGCAGCGACGACTGCGGCGATGACGTCGACGCCGATCGAGCCGTCGCCGATGTTGACGTGTCGATCAGCTCCGGAGTCGAAGGGGTCGCGGCTGTCGTTGGCGTGCACCAGGTCGATGCGGCCGGTGACGGCGAGCACCCGCTCGACGACGTCGTCCAGCCCGATCCCGCCGGCCCAGGCATGGCAGGTGTCCAAGCAGAAGCCGACGCCCGACGCGCCGACGGCGTCCCAGAGCCGGTCCAATCGCTTCAGCCGGCGCGCCATCGCCTGCTCGCCTCCGGCGGTGTTCTCGATGAGCACGGGGAGACGCATCTCCAGGCGCTCGACGCACTTGCGCCAGTTGTCGACGCCCAGCTCGGGGTCGTCGTCCTTGAGCACGTGGCCACCGTGGACGATCAGCGCGGTGGCACCGACCTCCGCCGCGGCGTCGACGTGCTGCTGCAGCAGCTTGCGGCTGGGGATCCGGATGCGGTTGTTGCTGGTGGCGACGTTGAGCACGTACGGCGCGTGGACGTAGAGCCCCAACCCCGCGCGCGCGGCGGCGTCTCGCAGGGCCTGCGCTCCCCCCTCGTACGCGACGACTGGCGCCTTCCAGCCCTGCGGGTCGCCGAGGAAGAACTGCGCGTGGTCGGCGCCACGGGCCTGCGCCTCGCCGACCGGGTCGGTCTGGTCGACGTGGGCACCGATGCGCAGCTCGCTCATGGCGGACGACCCTACGAGCCTGCTCCGACACCTCGCGCCCAGGGAGCCGGTGGCGGGTGCCGGCCTACCAGAGGCCGCCGTTGGCAAAACCCATCAGGAGACCGATGAAGGAGAGCACCCAGCCGGGCACGATGACCCACCGCTGTGCCGTCGTGGAGGACTCCATCTGCGCCATCGCGCCCAGGGCCAGTCCGACCAACCCGGTCCAGCCACCCACGACGTGCCACTCGGGGACGAAGGCGCAGGCGAGGGCGACCAGGCCGAAGCCCAGCGTCAGCAGGGCCAGCACGTTCTGCCGGGGCGGTGTCGAGGAGTCCGTGTCCATGATCCGGTCGAGCAGGCTGCCCGAGCGTTGCGCCGCCATCCGGTCCCACCTCCGCGTCCGTCGCGGCCCCCGGCCGCGTCCCGTCGAACGCAGCCTGCCGGGTGCCGTGGATCACGCGCAAGCACCACGGCGCCACGCTGGTAGGCTGTGTCCCCGGCCCGGGCCCGTACGGCGGTTCCGTACGACGACCCGGGTCGACTGACGCACTAGCCCTCCTGCCACGGAGAGACCGTGGCCGCGAAGACCAGAGGAGGTGGTTCGGCATGCGTCGTTACGAGGTCATGGTGATCCTCGACCCCGAGCTCGAGGAGCGCACCGTCGCCCCGAGCCTCGAGACGTACCTCAACGTGATCCGGCAGTCGGGCGGCAGCATCGAGAGGGTCGACGTCTGGGGCCGCCGAAAGCTCGCCTACGAGATCGACAAGAAGTCCGAGGGCATCTACGCCGTCCTGGACCTCACCTGCGAGCCCGCCGCAGTCCAGGAGCTCGACCGCCAGCTCGGCCTGTCCGAGTCGGTCCTGCGAACCAAGGTCGTCCGGCCCGACGCCGCCTGATCTGTCGGACCCCATTCGTAGCCTCTGGCGCCTCACCCGGCACCACCCGTCCACCCGGACCGGCCCGCCCGGCCCGGAAGGGAGCCACCTCATGGCAGGCGAGACCGTCATCACCGTCGTCGGCAACCTCGTCGACGACCCGGAGCTGCGCTTCACCCCCAGCGGTGCTGCCGTGGCCAACTTCCGGATCGCGTCCACCCCGCGGACCTTCGACCGGCAGACCAACGAGTGGAAGGACGGCGACACGCTGTTCCTCTCCTGCTCCGTGTGGCGGCAGGCGGCGGAGAATGTCGCCGAATCGCTCACGCGGGGCGCCCGGGTCATCGTCCAGGGCCGGCTCAAGCAGCGGTCCTACGAGACCCGCGAGGGTGAGAAGCGCACGGTCGTCGAGCTCGACGTCGACGAGGTCGGCCCGAGCCTGCGCAGCGCGACCGCCAAGGTCACCAAGACCTCGCGGTCCGGAGGCGGCTTCGGCGCCCCCGCCGCGGCACCGGTGGCAGCACCCGCGGCCGGCGGTGCTGACGACCCGTGGGCGGCGCCTACCGGAGGCGCTCGGCCGGCGCCGGCCAACGACCCCTGGTCCGGCGGCGGGGGCGGCGCGACCGACGAGCCCCCCTTCTAGTCCACGTCCACCATCCCGGCATCCGGCGCAGCACAGCGCCACCCGCCGGGCTCCGACAGCTGAGGAGCACCACGATGGCCAAGCCCCCTGTGCGCAAGCCGAAGAAGAAGGTTTGCGTCTTCTGCAAGGAAAAGATCGGCTACGTCGACTACAAGGACACGACGCTGCTGCGCAAGTTCATCTCGGACCGCGGCAAGATCCGCGCCCGCCGGGTGAGCGGCAACTGCACCCAGCACCAGCGCGACGTGGCCACGGCGATCAAGAACAGCCGTGAGATGGCGTTGCTGCCCTACACCTCGACCGCTCGCTGAGGCAGGAGGACCTTCGATGAAGCTCATCCTCACCCAGGAGGTCCCGGGCCTGGGAGCGCCCGGTGACGTGGTCGAGGTCAAGGGCGGCTACGGCCGCAACTACCTCGTCCCCCAGGGCTACGCGATCGCGTGGACCCGAGGCGGCGAGAAGCAGATCACCTCCATCCGTCAGGCCCGGACCGCCCGCGAGATCGCCGACGAGGACACCGCGTCCGACGTCAAGGCGCGGCTCGAGGCCGCGACGGTCCCGCTCACGGTGCGCGCCGGTGCGGGCGGCCGACTCTTCGGGTCGGTGAGCCCGAGCGACATCGTCGCCGCTGTCGCCGCCGCAGGTGGGCCCGAGGTCGACAAGCGCAAGATCGAGGTCGGCTCACCGATCAAGACGGTGGGTGTGCACGAGGTGACCGTGCGCCTGCACGCCGACGTGTCCGCGACCGTGCGCCTGGACGTCGTCCCGGCCTGACGCGGCCGGCACGAACGACCGATTCCCCCGTACGTGCGGGGTCCCCGGACGAGGACTCGCTGCCCGTACGGGGGCAGCTCGGCGGTGGGACCGTGCCTCGCCACTCGGCGGGGCCGTCCCTCGGCCGCCCCCGGACCCTCGGCCAACTCCGGGCGGGCCCGGTCAGCGCAGT
>DASTQL010000145.1:0-12321 GCA_035761805.1 Jiangellales bacterium
GTTCTGCCACGATGCCGTCATGCACGTGCGCACCCAGCTGACCTACAACGCCCTGCCGGACGAGGTCTTCGACATGCTCACCGACGACGCCTTCGTGGCCCGCAAGGCCAGGGCCACCGGCGCCCTCTCGTACGTCGTGGACATCACCGACGACGGCCACCGGGTGACCGTGGAGCTCCGCCGGGTCATGCCGCCCAAGGTGCCCGACTACGTGCGCCGCCTCGTCGGTGACACCGTCGACATCGACCAGATCGACGTGTGGGAGCCGGCCCAGGACGGCACGCGCAAGGGCACGTTCACCGCCAAGATCTCGGGTGCGCCGGTGTCGATGAGCGGCACGCTGAGCCTGGAGCCGGCCGCTGGTGGGCACGCCGTCGAGGTGCTCGAGGCGGACGTCAAGGCGAGCATCCCGTTCCTCGGCGGCAAGGTCGAGAAGGCCGTCGCCGATGCCGTGATGCTCGCGGCGCGCAAGGAGGAGGAGGTCGGCCGCGGCTGGCTGGCCGAGCGCCACTGAGCTGGACCCGGGGCCGCCGGGCCGGGCTCAGCCCATGTGCGGGTAGGTGTGGTCCGTCGACGGGTCGAACGTCTCCTTGATCGACCGGGCACTCGTCCAGCGGAGCAGGTTCTGGGCAGCCCCGGCCTTGTCGTTGGTCCCGCTCTTGCGGGCCCCACCGAAGGGCTGCTGTCCGACGACCGCACCGGTGGGCTTGTCGTTGACGTAGAAGTTGCCCGCCGCGAAGCGCAGGGCCCAGGTGGCCTCCGCGATCGCGAGCCGGTCCTGGGCGACGATCGACCCGGTCAGGGCGTAGTGGGCCACCGACTCCATCTGGGCGAGCATCCGGTCGTAGTCGCCGTCGTCGTAGACGTGCACTCCCAGGATGGGCCCGAAGTACTCGGTCGTGAAGATCTCGTTCTCCGGGTCGCTCGACTCCAGCACGGTGGGGCGGACGAACCAGCCCTCGGAGTCGTCGCAGGTGCCGCCGGCGAGCACGTCGACCGTCGGGTCCTCGTGGGCCCGCTCCAGTGCAGCCTTGTGCTTGGCGAAGGCCCGCTCGTCGATGACGGCGCCGATGAAGTTGGACAGGTCGGTCACGGGGCCCATCGGCAGCGACTCGGTGACCGACACCAGGTCGTCCCGCATCCGCTGCCAGATGCTGCGCGGCACGTATGCCCGGGAAGCGGCCGAGCACTTCTGCCCCTGGTACTCGAATGCGCCGCGCACCATCGCGGTACGGAGCACGTCGACGTCGGCCGACGGGTGGGCGACGATGAAGTCCTTGCCACCGGTCTCCCCGACGATCCGCGGGTAGGAGCGGTAGGTGGCGATGTTCTCGCCGACCGTCCGCCACAGCCGCTGGAACGTCGCCGTGGAGCCGGTGAAGTGGATGCCGGCCAGGTCGGGGTCTGCCAGCGCGACCTCGGAGACGGCGATGCCGTCGCCGGTGACGAGGTTGATCACGCCCGGTGGGAGGCCGGCGGCCTCGAGCAGCCGCATCGTCCAGTGCGCCGAGAGCATCTGGGTCGGGCTCGGCTTCCAGATCACCACGTTGCCCATCAGGGCCGGGGCGGTCGGCAGGTTGCCGCCGATCGCGGTGAAGTTGAACGGGGTGATGGCGTAGACGAAGCCCTCGAGCGGCCGGTGGTCGATCCGGTTCCAGACCCCCTTGCTGCTGGCCATCGGCTGGTCCTCGAGGATCTGCCGGCCGAAGTGGACGTTGAACCGCCAGAAGTCGATGAGCTCGCACGCCGAGTCGATCTCGGCCTGGACCACCGTCTTGGACTGGCCCAGCATCGTCGCGGCGTTGAGGGTCTGCCGCCAGGGACCCGAGAGCAGCTCCGCGGCCTTGAGGAAGACCGCGGCACGGTCGTCGTACGAGAGCGCCTGCCAGGCGGGGGCCGCCTCGCGGGTGGCCTCGATCGCTGTCCGCGCGTCGTCCTGCGTGGCGCCGCGCATGGTGCCCAGGACGTGGTGGCGGGCGTGCGGCTGCACGACGTCGATCTCCGGTCCGCCGCCGAGCTTCTGGTCCCCGCCGACCGTCATGGTCAGCTCGACCCGCTCGGCGGCCAGCTCGGCCAGCCTGACCTCGACCTCGGCCCGTTCGGGTGCGCCGGGGGCGTAGCCGAGCACGGGTTCGTTGACGGGCGTGGGGACCGCGGTGACGGCGTCCACGGCTGCCTCCTCGTCGTCGGCGTCGGGGAGAACCAGCCTCATCGTGTCACGCCGGCCGGAGGTCCGGGAGGCCGCCGTGGGCGGGGTCAGCGCAGCAGGTCGGGCAGCTCCTGAACCGCGAACCACAGCAGCTCGAAGCCCTCGGCCTCGTTCACGGCGAAGGCCGCGTCGTCGTCGCCTGCGTCCGCCGCCGGGAGCGCGTCCGCCGCGGCGCCGACGGTGTCGACGGCGTCCAGGTCGTCGACGTGGACGGCCGCCACCTGCGACGACGGGATCGCACCGGACACCCGGACACCCGACCGGCCCAGTCCCGCGTCCGCCCGGACGGCCGCGTCGGGCACGTCGACGGCCAGGACCACGCGGCGACGCGGTGCGCCGGGGTCGTCCACCAGCAGGCGCAGCGAGTCACGGGCAGCCGCGGTCAGGGCCGCGTACTCCAGCTCCTCGAGCTCGCCGTCGGCGTAGGACTCGCGCAGGGCGGGCGTGACCGCGTGCGCCGCGGGGCCGAGCGCGGAGACGTCGCCCGCGGCGTACGTGGTCGCCACGAGGGGGAGCGTCGCGGGGAGGTAGACGCGCATCAGCCGGCGTCCGCGAGGCCGGCGTCCGCGGACCGGGCCGACTCGTCGCCCTCGCCGACGTCGGCCGCCCGCAGGTCGGCCGCCCGAAGGGCTGCGGCCGTGGTCCGCAGCGAGGTCTCGAGCACGTTGACCCGGCGCGCGACGTCCATGACGTTGTGGCCCATGGCCTCGAGGTCCTCCGCGCCGGGGCCGAGGATCGTGACCTTCGTCCCCTCCGCCCGGAGCTTGGCGACCTCGTGCAGGCAGCGTCGGGTGACCTGGTTGCGCCACCGCCGCTCCAGCAGCGTGAGCAGCGTCCGCGGGTGGTCGAGCTCGAAGGAGACCATCGGCGCCACCACGTACACCTCGTCGAGGTCGAGGCCGGCGAGCAGGTCGGCCGAGGTCGCCGAGCACGCGCCGCCGTCCACGTAGCGGCGGCCGCCGATGCTCACGGGCATGTACCAGGCGGGGATCGCGCACGACGCCATCACCGCCTCGGCGAGCGACGCCTCGGGCTCGCCGGGCCGGCCGAACGGAACCCGGCGGCCGCTCTCGAAGTCCATCGCCACGACCCACGTCCCGGGGTGCGCGGACCACTCACCCGCTGGCGACACCGCCTCGACCAGGTGAGCCACCCGGGCGAGCGACCCCCGCCCCTGGGGCAGCAGCGCGGACAGCACGGCCGTCGGCGGCATCCGGCGCAGTCGCGTGACGTTGCGGGCGACCATGCCCGCCGAGCCCATCCCCGGGCGGGGCAGCGACGGCCGGGACCTGCCGGTCGCGCGGTCGTAGTCCCAGGGAAAGCCGGCCAGGGGCCCCTCCGCGATCGGCAGCCCGCGCTGGTGGTCGCGCAGCTGGCCGGGGCTGATCCCGGCCCCCAGCAGCGCCGCCAGCACCGACCCGGCCGACGTCCCGACGACGTGGTCGACCGCCCTCAGGTCGAGCCCCGTGTGCTCCTCGATCGCCGTGAGGGCCCCCACCGCCCAGGCGCCACCGAGAACCCCGCCGCCGCCGAGGACCAGTCCCCTCCGGGGCCGGTCCTCGCCGCGCCGCGAGCTCATGCACCCATTGTGATCGATCCAGGCGCGTCGCGCAGGCGAGACGCGCGGTTCAGGCCTTGCGTCGCCTCGGTTTGCGTGCCCTCGGCGTCGACACGGTGTCGCTGAGCTCGTCGCCGGCGTCGACCAGGCACTGCGCGAGCACGTCGACGTCGGGCATCGCGTCGCGGTCGGCGTTGAGTCCGTAGAAGACGCCGCCGTCGTACGACGTGAGCCCGACCGACAGCGCCTGCCCCTGCGCCAGCGGGACGACCGGGTAGGCGGCGAGCAGTCGCGCCCCGCCCGCGTACAGGGGGACCTGCGGGCCGGGCACGTTGGTGACCACGAGGTTGTAGATGCGGCGGGAGAGCCCGGAGGCCACCCGCGCCCCGAGCGCGTGCAGCGTCGGCGGGGCGAAGCCCGCGATGCCCACGAGGGCCTCGGCGCCGACCGCCTGACCGCCCTCCTTGTGCGCCTTCATGGCGTACGAGACGCGGTGCAGCCGCACCACCGGGCTGGGCTCGCCAACCGGCAGGTCGACGAGGTAGGAGGACACGCGGTTGCCGGTCACGCCCTCCTCGCCCGGGGGGCGCACGCTGACGGGCACCATCGCCCGGACGGTCGTGGACGGGCGCACCGACTCGCCCCGGGTCAGCAGCCAGGCGCGCAGGGCACCCGCGACAACCGCGAGCACGACGTCGTTGACCGTGCCGCCGTGTGCGGCGCGGATCCGCCGGTAGTCGTCCAGCAGCGTGTCGGCCATGGCGTAGCGGCGCTGCGACCCGATCGGGGCGTTCAGCGGGCTGTGCGGCGCCCGCCGGGCGGCGGTCCGCACCGCCGAGGCCAGGCCACCGAGCGCCCCCACCGCCCGGCCGGCGGTGTGGCCCACGTCGGTCAGCCCCGCCCGTACGGTGTCGATCACCTCGGAAGGGCGGTGCGCGGCGTCGACGATCGCCCCGGCCACCAGTTCGACCGTGCCCGGCCCGCGGCTGGGCCGCCAGGTGTCGGGCGGGGTCTCGCGCGGCTCCGGGGACTCGTCCAGGATGACCTGCGCGATGTCGACCGCGGCCAGGCCGTCGACGACGGCGTGGTGGGTCTTGGACAGCACCGCGAAACGGCCGTCCTCGAGCCCCTCGACGAGGTACATCTCCCACAGCGGCCGCGACCGGTCCAGCGGACGGCTCATGATCCGCGCGACCAGCTCGCTGAGCTGCGCGTCGGTGCCCGGACGCGGGAGCGCGGACCGGCGCACGTGGTAGGTGATGTCGAAGTCCTCGTCGTCGACCCACACCGGGTTGGCGATCCGGGCCGGGATCGACCGCACCCGCTGGCGGTAGCGCGGTACGAAGGCGATCCGGTCGCGGATCAGCGACACCAGCCGGTCGTAGTCGAACCCGTCGTCGGGCACCCGGAAGACCGCCACGCTGCCGACGTGCATGGGGGTGTCCCCGTCCTCGAGGTAGAGGAAGGACACGTCCAGGGGGCTGAGTCGCTCGGGCACCCCGCCATCCTGGCACGCGTCCTCGGGGGTGGGTCCGGTCCGCGAGGGACCATCGGCCCTGCTCGGGCCACGCCCGGCTCGTGACACGATCATGTCCTCTCGTCCCGTCCCGTGGAGGTCGCCCCGTATGCCCGCCCGCACCCGCCGACGCGCCCTCGAGCTGGCGACCGTTCTCGCCGCCGCGGCGGCACTGGCCACCGGCTGCGGCGGCACCGCCGACGAGCCCGCGATGGTCTCCACCGGCCCGACGGAGTCGGAGCAGTCCGCAGCCGGCGAGGAGGTCACGACCCCCGCGGAACCGGCTCAGCCGACCACCGGACCGACCACCGAGGAGCCGACCGAGGCGGCCGACGACGGGGCCACCGTCGTCGAGATCACGGTGTCGGGGGGCTCGGTCAGCACCCCGCAGAGCCGCGTGGACGTCGAGGTCGGCGCGCCGGTCCGGCTCCTCGTGACCAGTGACACCGACGACGAGCTGCACGTGCACGGCGTGGACATCGAACAACCCTTGGTCGCCGGGCAGCCCACCGCCTTGGAGTTCGTCCCTGCGGAGCCGGGCCTCTACGACGTGGAGACCCACGACAGCAGGCTGCTACTCGTGCAGGTCGCCGCGCGATGAGCTCCGCAGTCCTGGCCCACGGCGTCGGCGGGCGCCAGGACCTGCCGATCCCGTTCGGGCTGGCCGTGGCCGGGGCGGCCGTCGCGTTGCTGGTCTCCTTCGCGGTGCTGGCGCTGGCGTGGCGCGAGCCGAGGTACCGGGGCGACCCGTCGGGGCGGCCCCTCCCGGCCCGGCTGGCCGGGGTCGCCGACGCCTCCTGGTTCCGCTGGCTGCTGCGGTCGCTCGGCCTGGTGGCGACGGCGTACGTGCTGGTGGCCGCGCTGCTCGGCCCCGACCTGGCGACCAACCCCACCGCCGGCGTGGTCTACGTCCTGCTGTGGGTGGGGCTCGTGCCGGCCTCGCTGCTGCTGGGACCGGTCTGGAAGCTGGTCAACCCGCTGCGCACCGTGCACCTGCTGGCCTGCCGGGCCCTGCGGATCGATCCCACACAGGGGCTGCTGCCGTTCCCCCACCGGATCGGGGTCTGGCCGGGTGCGGTCGGCCTGTTCGCCTTCGTCTGGCTCGAGCTCGTGGCGCCGGACCAGGCCACGCTGCCGGTCCTGCGGCTGTGGTTCGCGGGGCTCGCGGCCGCGCTGCTGCTCGGGGCCGCGATCGTCGGCTCGCGCTGGTTCGACGCCGCCGACCCCTTCGAGGTCTACTCCGGCCTGGTGGCCCGGCTGTCCTGGGTGGCCCGGCGGGACGACGGCGAGCTGGTGGCCCGGCGCCCCCTGGAGAACCTCGACTCGACCCCCGTACGGCCGGGGCTGGCCGCCGTCGTGGTCGTGCTGCTCGGGTCGACCGCCTACGACAGCGCGGCCCACGCGCCGTGGTGGGCCCGGTGGGTCCAGGAGCTGCCGCTGCCCCCGCTCGTCGCGGGGACGCTGGGGCTGTCGCTGTGGATCGGGGCCGTGGCGGTGACCTACGTCGTCGCGACCCGCTTGGCCGGCGTGCTGGCCGGGACCCCGGGCCGCGGCCTGCCCGACCTCTTCGCGCACTCGGTCGTGCCGATCGTGGTCGGCTACGTCGTCGCCCACTACCTCACGCTGCTCGTGCTCGAGGGCCAGAACACCCTGGTCCTCCTCTCCGACCCGCTGGGGACCGGTGCCGACTGGCTCGGCACCGGAGACCGGCTGGTGGACCGGAGCCTGGCCAACCAGCCGACGCTCGTGGCCACGCTCCAGGTGTCCGCCGTGGTGGTCGGTCACGTCCTGGGCATCGTCTCGGCCCACGACCGGTCGGTGCGCCTGTTCCCCCGGCGCGCGGCGCTGGTCGGCCAGCTGCCGCTGCTCGCCGTGATGGTCCTCTACACCATCGGCGGCCTCCTCCTGCTCTTCGCCGGCTGACACCCGATTGACCACGTTCACCACCCGCGCCGGGCCATCACCAGGCGTCGGAGCCTGGCGGTGGCCCGACGAGCCTGGTGGTGGAGCGGCCGGCTTTGCCGAGGGGGTTGGCCCGGGTGAGCCAGCACTGCCACCGGCCCAAGGTGTCTGACCCGAAGCCGCCGTCGATCCACGACTGCACGATGGCGTCGCGGCCGACCCAGCTCCCCGGCTCCGGTGGCATCGCGAAACGCAGATCCTCCCGCAGCAGCTCCGCGAGGGCGTCAGGGTTCCCGTCGGCGTGGGCGTCCATGTACCGCTGGAGCAGGTCGCGCTCCTGCCGGCTGAGCTCCTCCTCGGACGAGGCCCGCCAGTCCAGGCGCCGGTCCGGCAGCTGCTGGCGCATGGTGGCTCGCGCTCGCTGCAGGGCACTGTTGGCGGCGGGGACGGTCGTGTCCAGGACCGCGGCGGCCTGCCTGGCGTTCCGCCGAGGACGTCGCGCAGGATGAGTGCGGCGCGCTGCTTGGGCGGCAGGTGCTGGACGGCCACGATGAAGGCCAGCTCGATGGTCTCCCTGGCGACGGCCGCGTCAGCGGGTTCGTCCGGGCCGCCCACGGTGACCTCGTCGAGCAACCGGTCGGGATACGGCTGCAGGTACCGGACCTCGGAGGGTGCTCCGTCCTCTCCGGGCGCGACGGGCACCCGGTCCGGACGCCTCGCCAGGAAGTCCAGGCAGGCGTTGGTCGCGATGCGGTACAGCCACGCCCGCAGGGTCGAACGACCTCGAAGGTGTCTCGTCGGCGCCACGCCCGCAGGAACACCTCCTGGGTGAGGTCCTGGGCGTCCTCGAAGGAGGCGACCATCCGGTAGCAGTGCACGTGCAGCTCGCGCCGGTACCGCTCGGTGAGCCGCGCGAACGCGCCGGAGTCGCCGGCGCGGACGGTCTCGAGGAAGCGCGCTTCCTCGAGTGCGGATGGACGGTGCTCGACTGTCGTCATGCGGACCTGCCTCGTACGGTGGGCCAACTCTCGCACCGTACGACGGTGCCCGTGGCCGATCGTCATCGATGGACGAGTCGCGGCTCCCTGGCACGGGTCAGCGGACCACGGCACGCCGGTGCCGGCGGCCCCGGACCGGCTCCCCGTGCCCCACCAGCTCGGCGGCGAGTGCGGACAACGCCGCCAGCGCCGGCGAGGACGGCGTGCTCTCGCGGAGCGTCCGACCGGTGAGCAGGGCCTCGTCCAGGGCCGACCGGTCCTCGGGAACGAGGACGGCGCGCTGCACACCTGCGTAGCGCTCGAGCGCGTCCCGGACCTGGCGGCCGGGCTCGGGCCCGACGACGGACCGCCGCACCCGGTTGACCACGACCCTGGTCTCGGCCCTGGGCACGACCTCGCGCAGGGTGCCGAGCCCCCGCACCAGGCGCTGGAGGCCCACCGGGTCGGCCGACCCGACGACGACCACCACGTCGGCCTGCTCGAGCGTGACCAGCGTGGCGCCGTTGCGCCGGGGCGCGGCCGTGTCGAAGGACAGCTCCTCGTCCTGCTCGAGGGAGAAGCCGCAGTCGACGACGGTGACCTCGGCCAGCCCGCGCGCGAGCGTCCAGACCACCTCCAGCGCGGCGGGCCGCAGCTCGGGCCACCGGTCCGGCCGCACGATGCCGGTGAGGACGCGCAGCCGGGGGCTCATCTGCCGGGCGTGCCTGGCCAGCCCCGGCAGGTCGAGCCGCCCCGTGTTGGCCGCGCGGGTCGCGGCAGCGAGACCCGGGGCCTCGTCCAGCAGGCCGAGCACCTGGGCCACGGCGCCACCGTAGGTATCGGCGTCGGCCAGGAGCGTGGCACGGCCGAGGTGAGCCGCCTCGGCCGCGAGCGTGGTCGCCACGGTGGTCCGTCCCGGGGCACCGGTAGGTCCCCACACGGCGACCACCCTGCCGCTGCCCGGCTCCAGGTCGGGCAGCGGCGGCTCGTCCACGTCGGGCACGTCGGGCAGGTCGCGTAGGGCGGCGGCCGGGTCGGCTGCGCCGTGCCGGGCGACGGACGCAGGTGCGCCGACGGCCCGGTGTACGGCGGCGATCAGCTCGTCCGTACCGGCGTCGGCCGGGACCACCTGCGTCACGCCCAGCTGGCGGAGTCGGCGCTCGGCCCCATCGTCGCCAGGGGCGACGACACCGACGACGGCCACCCCGCTGGCGGCGAGCCGGCCGAGAGCCTCCCGGTCGAGGCGCCGGAGGTCGGCCGACAGCAGCACGGCCCGCCCGTGACCCGCGGCAGCCGCGGCGAGCAGGTCGGCCAGGTCGACGCAGCGTCGGACGACGGCCAGCCCGACGCCGCCCCGCTCCAGCGCGGTGACCAACCGGGACTCCCAGGGCGCCCCGGTGACCGCCGTGAGGATGGGGAGGTTCACCCGACGCCCTGGGATCCGCCGGGGACGCCGGCAAGGTAGACACGGGCATCGCGTGCGGCCGCCACCAGCCTGGCCACCGCCTCCTCGAGGGTGTCCGCGGCCACCCCGGGGGTGACCGCAAGCGTGACAGCACGCTCGGTCCCGGAGACCCCGAGACCGCCGCCGTCCCCGCCGACGTCGGTCACCGTGATGCCGGCGAGCAGGGGCTCGGCGACAGCGCCGGCCGCCTCGCCGTCGGGCGCCACCCACACGTCGACGACCCGACCGGCCCGCAGCCCGGCCGGCAGCTCGGCGGCGGGCAGCGCCAGCGTGACGTAACGCAGGTCCTCGGCAACCTCGCCCGCCGGCGCGACGGCACTGCGTGGCACCAGCTCGCCGGCCTCGACCGGTCGGACCATCACGTAGCCCTCGGGGACGTCACCGGACAGGTACCGCGCGAGACCGTCCTCGAGGAGGACCTGGCGGGTCTGCACCAGGGCGGCGGTCAGGGGCCGGTCGACCGTGAGGTCCTGCGCGGCGACGAGGACCGGGACCGTGTCGTCGGCCGCCGCCACCACACGTGCGCCCACCGCGACCGATCCGAGGACGAGCAGGACCCCGACCGCCAGCCGGAGGTCGAGCCAGCGTGCCGCCCCGACCCGGGTCGCCTGCGGCGAAGGGTGCTCGGTCGCCGCGCCGGCGGGCGCGCCGGGGCCGGCCGTCGTCACCGTCGTGGGCACGTCTCCCCCGTGTCGTCCGGTCCCGCAGCGAGCCGGGTCGCGACGCGACCCGGCGGCAGAGCGCCCCTCAGTGTGCCGTATGTCGCGTGCCTCGGCACCTACGGGTGTCCACAGGCCACCACGCTCGTCCGCAAGCGTCTGGGGACGAATGCAGCCGACCGGACCCCATCGGTGGCAGACTGGAGACCCGGAGGTCGCTGCGGTGCCGCACGACGGCTGCCCGATCCGCAGCCCGCCGGCCCCTGGACGACCCGACGAGGTGACCGACGGCCATGCCGAGCAGCCCCCGCTTCCTCCAGCTCGCCGACGTCGCGGACGTCCTCAACATCTCCTCCGCCCAGGCCTACGCCCTCGTCCGCAGCGGGGACCTACCTGCGATCAAGATCGGCGGCCGAGGGCAGTGGCGCGTGGAGGCCTCGGTGCTCGAGGACTACATCCAGCGGCTCTACCGCGACACCCGGGACTTCGTCGACTCCCACCCGTTCACCCGGACCGAACCCGGCGCCGACAGCGACGTCGAGAGCTGAGCGGGCGGCCGGCGCCGCACGGCCGGAAGCCCTCACACCCTCCTCACCAGCGCCAGGCCCCCGAACGGGATGCTCCGCACCCCCTGCACGTCGAGGGGTCGTCGCGGTTCCCCGGGACCGTGCTCGGCCACCTCCACGAAGTCCGCGCCCACCCGGTCCACGGTCCCGCCGAGCGCGGAGCCGTCCACGAGCGTCACGCCGACTGGCGACCGGTCCCGCGCGATCCCCCGCAGCACGTGCCGCAGACCCAGCCGGGCGCCAACCAGGCCCTCCGTCCCGGGAACCGTCGACCGCAGCCCGAGACCGCCGACGCTGGTCAGACCCGCCAGCGGCACCAGCGCCTCGCAGCCGGTCGACTCCTCGAGCAGCACCCACTCGGGTCCCACCGCAGCCACCCGACCGACCACCGATCCGGCGCCGAGTACCCGACAGGCGACCTCGTGGCCGCGCGCGGCCCGCAACCGGTCGGCCAGCCGGATCCGGGCGAGCTCGCGGCGGGTCCGGTCGGCGATCTCGGTGGCGAGGTCCCGCTGGCCGGCCGCCTCGAGCTGGGCCTCCAGGTCGTCGAAGAGCCGCTCCCAGCGCACGGCTGCACCGTACCTCGTCCACAGCCAAGTGCCGCAGTGACATTGACATGAGGCTGAACGGTGGCTTCGATAGGCAACCACAAGCAAACGAAAGGTCAGAGGACCAACTGCCGTGACCCACCTCAGGCGCATCGCGCCACCCCTCGTCGTCGCCGCTGCTGTGCTCGGGATCGCCCGGGGCCTGGCGTGGGCGACCGCCGTGCCGCTGCACGCGGCCCGGGCTGGCACACCGACCTTCGACCAGCTCCTGGCACTGGCCACCGCCGCCCTGGCGTGGACGGCGCTGGGTCACCTCGTGCTCGTCCTGGCGGCCACCGCGCTCGCAGCGTTGCCGGGTGCCGTCGGCCGGGGGGCCGCCACCGTGGCCGAGACCGTCACACCCGCGGCCGGCCGGCGGCTCGCCAGACTGGCCGTGGGACTCACCGTCGCCGCCGGGAGCGTCGCGTCGACCGTCCCCGCCACCGCCGCTCCCGGCGGTGAGACCGCCGCCGCCCGCGCGGCGGTGGCATCCCTACCGGGTATCCAGCGCCCCGGCGGCGACCCCCTGCCGTCGCCCTCGGCAGCTGCCCCGGACGTGTCGGCGTTGCCCGCGATCGGCCGGCCCGGTCAAGCCGGCGGGTGGGTCCCCCACGTCCCGTCGGCGGCCGCCGAGCCGACGCCCCCAGCTCCTCCCGTACGGCTGGTGGCCGCCGTCCCGCGCGACGGCGAGGCGGTCACCGACGAGGTGGTCGTCCGCCGAGGGGACTCGCTCTGGCGGATCGCGGCCAGGGCGCTGAGCGGCGACGCCACCGACGCGGAGATCGCCACCGAGTGGCCGCGCTGGTACGAGACGAACCGCGACGTCGTCGGCGACGACCCCGACCTCCTGCTCCCCGGCACGTTGCTCCGCCCGCCGGCGCA
>DASTQL010000146.1:0-8157 GCA_035761805.1 Jiangellales bacterium
TCGACGGGCGGCGCGCGACGCGCGCGTGGCCGGGGGGCCCTCGGGGAGGCGGAGGTCCACCGACCCGGCGGCGGCCTTCTGCGCGAGGGCGAGCAGGTCGGAGGCCTCCCCCCGGGCCAGGGCGTCCCAGACCGGAAGGGACACGCCGTGCTCGAGACCGACCTGCTCACGGACCGTGTCGACCAGCCGGTTGACCCACGGGATCCCCTCGACGTCGGCCCCCTCGAGTCCGGCCAGGCGGAGCACGGCCCGCTCGACGGAGACCGTGGTGTGCGTCCGGGCGAGCCGCACGACGGGCCGCCCGGCACGGCCGGCCAGGGCGCGGGCCTTCCGGACCACCCTGGGGTCGAGGTCCAGCAAGCGAGCGGGGCGAGGCATGGCTCCGGATGCTAGCAACGGCTCGGCGGTCTTCCGTCGGGTGGCCATGGCGACCGGAAGAACTGCGGTCACCGCGGTGTCACGCCGGAGGAGTTGTGGTGGCGGCGCCGCGTTAGGGTGTGCGCACCTGCCGGCTCAGGGGGCTGCCGTGCTCTACTCCGTCGTCCGCGCCGTCCTGCGCGTCGTCTTCCGCCTGGTCTGGCGGCCCACCGTCGAGGGGCTCGAGCACGTCCCTGCACGGGGCCCGCTCCTCGTGGCCAGCAACCACCTGTCCTTCGTCGACAGCATCGTGATCCCGCTCGTGCTCCCGCGGCGCGTCTCGTTCCTGGCCAAGGCCGAGTACTTCGAGGGCGGCGGGGTGCTCGGCCGGGCGCAGCGGACCTGGTTCACGACCATGGGGGCGATCCCGGTCCGCCGCGACGAGCAGCGAGACGCCCGCGCCTCGTTGGACAAGGCGTTGGCGGTCCTCGCCACGGGCGACGCGTTCGGCCTCTACCCCGAGGGCACCCGATCGCGCGACGGCCGGCTGTACCGCGGGCGCACGGGCGTCGGCTGGCTGTCGCTGCAGTCAGGCGCCCCCGTGCTGCCGGTGGGACTGCTCGGGACGGACCGGGTGCAGCCCGTGGACGCGCGAGTGCCGCGCCCTGCGCCGGTCACGGTGCGGTTCGCCCCGATCGTCCGCCCTGAGGACTACGCCGGCACCGGCTCGGCCGCCCAGGCCCGCCGCCGCCTCACCGACGACGTCATGGACGCCATCCACGCCATGACCGGCCAGGAGCGCGCCCCGGGCTACAACGAACGGACTCCGACCGGGCCCTGACCGCCGTCAGGCCGCGAAGACCGTCCGACCGGAGGCGATCGTGCGGAGGCAGGTGGGCAGGGTGGCACCAGGCGTGAGGTCGGGCAGACCGGGTACGCCGGAGCGCGGGTCGGTGGACCAGTTGGCCACGCGTTCGTCGGCGGCTTGCACGACCAGCTCGCCGGGGACGTCCCAGACCGCGTACGAGGCGAGCGTGCCCGGGGCGAGCACGCCCGCGTCGTCGACCCGGGCCGCGCGCCAGCCTCCGCGGGTGTGGGCGGAGAACGCGCCTCGTACCGACAGACCGGAGCCGGGCGTCCGGTGGAAGGCGGCGGCCCGCACCGACCCCCACGGGTCCAGCGGTGTGACCGGTGAGTCGGAGCCGAAGGCGAGCTGGACACCCGCCCGGGACATCGTTGCGAACGGGTTCATCGCCCGGGCGCGGTCAGGACCGAGCCGCCGCGCGTACATGCCCTCCTCGCCGCCCCACAGCGCGTCGAAGGCGGGCTGGACGCTGGCGACCACGCCCAGCCGGACCAGCTCCGGAACGAGGTCGTCGGCGAGCATCTCGACGTGCTCGAGCCGGTGTCGGCAGGCGAGCACGGCGTCGAGGCCGCACACGTCGGCCGCCCGTGCCACCGCCTCGACCCCCACCCGGACCGCATCGTCGCCGATGACGTGGAAGCCTGCCTGCACCCCCGACCGCGTGCACGCCACCACGTGGTCGACCGCCCGCTCCAGGTCGAGGTAGAGGTAGCCGCGCTCCCCCGGCCGGTCCCGGTACGGGGCGGAGAGGGCCGCCGTCCGGGACCCCACGGTCCCGTCCACGCACAGGTCGCCGGCGGCCCCCAGGGCACCGAGTGCCGGCAGCTCGTCGACGCCGCCCTCCGCGCCCCAGTAGACGAGCAGCTCGGGCAGCGCCTCCTCGGCCGCCAGGGCGCGCAGGGACTGCACGTCCTCGGCCGAGTTGATGTGGGGGGCGGCCAGCTCGGTCACGCAGGCGATGCCCACCGAGGCCGCGCGCCGCAGTGCCGCCAGCTGCAGCTCTCGGCGGCGGGCGGACCGGATCGTGTCGCGACTGAACCGCCGCGCCACGTCGTGGGCCTGGCGTCGGACCAGCCCGTCGCCCTCCCAGCCGGGGAGTGCCCTGAGGTCGGGACGGGCGGCGACCAGGGCCGGCGAGACGACGGCGGTGTGCACGTCGACCCGGCTGAGGTACACGACCGCACCACGGGTGGCCCGGTCGAGCTCGGCCGCCGTGGGGGGCCGGCCCTCCGGCCACGTGCCCTCGTCCCAGCCGGACCCGGCGAGGGCGGTCCCGGGGCGGGCGCGGGCGTGCGCCGCCAGCCGGTCCAGCGCCTCGGCCAGCGACCGCGTGCCGGAGAGGTCGACGCCGTCGAGGGCGAGGCCGGTCTCGGTCGTGTGGACGTGGGCGTCGACGAAGGCCGGTGTCACGAGTGCCCCGGCCAGGTCGACGACGCGGTCGACGCCGTCGGCATGGGCGGCGGCGGCGCCTTCGGACCCCACCCAGGCGACCCGGTCGTCCGCGACGAGCATCGCCGTGGCAAAGGGGTCCGCGGGCGTGTACACCGTGCCGCGGCGGAGCAGCGTGGTGGTCATCCCCGCAGTCAACAGGTCAGAGCCGGTGCGCGGGCTCGTGGGCCACCGCGAGGCGGGCCTCGACGAGCTCCCGCACACCCGGGTGGGAGCGCAGCACCTCGAGCGCGTAGTCGGCGTGTCCCGGCGCGTAGCCGTTGCCCACCAGCATGGTGACGTCGGCCGCCAGGCCCTCGGCACCGAGCGCCGCGGTGGCGAAGGACGTCGCCATGGAGAAGAACACCACGGTGCCGCCGTCGGCGGTCGCCAGGATCGCGCCGTGCTCGCATCCCGGGACGTCGACGCAGACCACGGTCACGTCGGCCGGTCCTCCGGCGTCGGCGACCGCGGCCGAGACTGCGACCGGGTCGCGGGCGTCGGCCAGCACGACCTCGTCGGCGAGGCCCGAGCCGCGCAGCGCGTCCGCCTCGGAGTCGACGGGCACGACACCCACCAGGCGCCGGGCGCCGGACAGGCGGGCAGCGGCGAGCGCGAGCGACCCCGACTTCCCCGCCGCGCCCAGCACGGCCACCACCGGCGGGCGGCCCCGGCGCACGTGGTCCTCCACGACCCGTGCGGTGAGGGCCGGCGCCCCGCACACGTCCATGACGGCGAGGGCGAGCTCCGTGGGCAGGTCCGCGGGCAGGTGCGCCGCGACCGACCGGCCGAAGAGGATGGCGTAGCCGTCGCAGGGCACCTGCTCGGACCGGCCGTCCCAGCCGGCCAGGCCGTCCTCGATGACGAGCGGCGTCAGGGTGAGGGACACCAGGGTCGCGACCCGGGCCCCGACGGCCAGCCCGAGCCGCGAGCGAGGCCCGACCTCCTCGACGGTGCCGACGAGCATGCCGCCCGAGCCGGTCACCGGGTTGTGCATCTTCCCGCGCGACCGGACGATCTGGAGCACCTCGGCGCGAACGGCCACCCCTTCGCCGCGGTGCCTGTCCGTCAGCTGTCGGAAGCTGGCGGCGTCGAGGTTGAGCCGGTGCACCCGGACCCGCACCTCGTCCGGCCACAACTCGGACCGTGTGTCCAGCCGCCACGCCGCCTGCGGCAGCACGCCGGCTGGTTCGACCACGCGGTGCAGGCCCACCGGCGACCCCGGCTGGTTCGTGCTCGTCACCTGGAACTCCTTCCGGTTTGACGGCGTGTCCCGCGGAAATCCTACGGCGTAGCTTTGCCGGCGCCGCACGTTCTCCGTAGGCTGGCGGCGACGACGTGCACGAGAGGACCCGAGGTATGCAGCTCGATCAGCCCTATGTCTACCTGAGCCGCGAGCTCCGCGAGCCGGACTGGACCCGGCTGCCCGGCTGGCGCGACGTCACCCGCGAGCAGTGGGAGTCGGTGCAGTGGCAACGCGCCCACTGCGTCAAGAACGTCCGGCAGCTGCGCCAGGTGCTCGGCGACCTGGTCGGCGAGGTCTTCTACGCCGACCTCGAGCGGGACCAGGCCGAGCGCGCCACCATGTCGATGCTCCTGCCGCCGCAGATGCTCAACACCGTCGTCCCCGACGCGGCCCCCGACACCGACGCCTTCTACGCCGACCCGGTGCGCCGCTACATGCTCCCGGCCTACTCGGACCGTCGGCGGGACTGGCCGAGCCACCCACACGCCAGCCGTGACTCGTTGCACGAGCACGAGATGTGGGTCGCCGAGGGGTTGACCCACCGCTACCCCACGAAGGTGCTGGCCGAGCTCCTGTCCACCTGCCCTCAGTACTGCGGCCACTGCACCCGAATGGACCTGGTCGGGAACTCCACACCGCAGGTCGACAAGCTCAAGCTGGTGCTCAAGCCGGTCGACCGCTTCGCCGCCCACCTGGACTACCTCCGAGCGAACCCGGGCGTGCGGGACGTGGTCGTGTCCGGCGGCGACGTCGCCAACCTCCCGTGGCCGCGGCTGGAGGCCTACGTCGACGGCCTGCTCGATGTGGACAACGTCCGCGACATCCGGCTCGCGACCAAGGCGCTCATGGGTCTGCCGCAGCACTGGTTGCAGGACAGCGTCCGCGAGGGCATGGCCCGGCTGGCCGGCAAGGCGCGTGACCGTGGGGTGATGCTCGCCATCCACACGCACGTCAACGCCGCGCAGTCGGTGACCCCGCTCGTGGCCGCCGCGACGCGCGCGATGCTCGAGGCCGGGGTCCGCGACGTGCGCAACCAGGGCGTCCTGATGCGCGGCGTCAACTCCACGACCACGCAGCTGCTCGACCTGTGCTTCGCCCTGCTCGACGGCGCCAACATCACGCCGTACTACTTCTACATGTGCGACAGGATCCCGTTCAGCGAGCACTGGCGGGTCTCGGTGCGGCACGCCCAGCACCTCCAGCACGGACTCCTCGGCTACCTCCCAGGCTTCGCCACGCCGCGGATCGTCTGCGACGTCCCGTACGTCGGCAAGCGGTGGGTCCACCAGGTGCACGAGTACGACGAGGTCCGGGGCATCTCGTACTGGACCAAGAACTACCGCACCGGGATCGAGGCAGACGACGACGAGGCCACCCGCCGCACGTACGAGTACTACGACCCGATCGACTCGCTGCCCGACGAGGGCCAGGCGTGGTGGCTCGAGCACGGCGGCGACCACCTGGCCGAGGCGGAGCGGCGCGCGGCCGCCTCCCGGGAGGTGGCCCGGGCGCAGGCGGCGGCCCCCGCACCCGCCTGACCCCCTACAACGACGGCGGCCGCGACTCGTACGGCGTGGACAGGACGACCGTGGTGCGAGTGGAGACGTTGGCGGCAGCCCTGATCCGGGCGAGCAGCGTCTCCAGGTCCGCGGGCGTGGCCACGCGGACCTTGAGGAGGTAGGACTCCTCGCCCGCCACGGAGTAACAGGACTCGATCTCGGCGATGCCGCGCAGTCGCTCGGGGGCGTCATCGGGCTCGCTGGGGTCGATCGGCTTGACTGACACGAAGGCCGTCAGCGGCAGCCCCGCCGCCTCCGGGTCCACGACGGCGGCGTAACGCCGGATCACCCCCCGCTGCTCGAGCCTGCGCACCCGCTGGTGCACGGCCGACGTGGACAGCCCGGTGGCCCGACCCAGGTCCGTGTAGCTCATCCGGCCGTCCTCCGCGAGCAACCGGACGATCAGCCGGTCGGTGTCCTCCACGCCACGCACCCTAGTGTTCGGCCACGTGCCAGACTCGCCCGCGTGGACCTCGGGCAGCCCCCGGTCAGGTACGGAGGACCACGAGTTCACGGGGACGGAGGTTGAGGCGCTCGGCGCCGTCGGCGGTGACGACCACGATGTCCTCGATCCGCGCCCCGAACCTTCCGGGGTGGTAGACCCCCGGTTCGACGCTGAAGGCCATCCCCGACTCGAGCGCCAGGTCGTTGCCGGCGACCACGTACGGCTGCTCGTGCGTCTCCATCCCGATGCCGTGCCCGGTCCGGTGCACGAAGCGGTCGCCCAGACCGGCCGCCTCGATGACCGACCGCGCGGCCGCGTCGACCGACGCGGCGGTCACTCCAGGCCGGACGTGCTCCACGGCCGCCCGCTGGGCGGCGAGAAGGACGTCGTACGAGTCGAGGAACTCCCGGGAGGGCGGTCCGCCGACGGCGTAGGTCCGGGTGGAGTCCGAGCAGTAGCCGGCGGCGGTCGTGCCGCCGATGTCCACGACCACAGGGTCGCCACGGCGGACGACGCGGTCGCCCGCCTCGTGGTGCGGACTGGCCCCGTTGGGCCCGGATGCGACGATGACGAAGTCGACCCTGGCGTGCCCCTCGAACAGGATCGCGGCCGCGACGTCGGCCGCCACGTCCGCCTCCGTCCGGCCGGCCCGCAGCCACTCCCCCATCCGGGCGTGCACCCGGTCGATGGCCGACGCGGCGTCGCGCAGGGCGGCGACCTCGGCGGGGGACTTGCGCATGCGCAGGGAGCCGAGCACTCGACCGGCGAGGACCTGGTCGACCTCGGGCATCGCCGCGCGGAAGCGCAGCACCTTCTCGGCCCACATGTGGTCGTCGAGGGCGACCCGTCGAGCCCCGGGGACCAGGGCGGCCACGAGTGCCACGGGGTCGTCGGTCTCGCCCCAGTCCCGGATCTCCAGGCTCAGCGCGGGCGATGCCTCGGCGGCGGGCCGCTCCAGCGTCGGGACCACGAGCACCGGTTCGCCTGCGGCCGGCACGACCAGGCAGGTCAGGCGCTCGAGCGGGACGGCGTCATAGCCGGTGAGGTAGCGCAGGTCGGCGCCCGGTGTCACCAGGAGGGCGTCGATGCCGGCCGCACCGATCGCCGAGCGGGCCCGCGCGAGCCGGGTCGGGTCGAGGACGCGCACGCGCGGCACCTTACTCGTCGGCCGCGCCTGCGGGATCCGGACGACGGGGTGCGGCAGCATGCGGTGTCGACGACGCGGCTGGACGAGGACGGTGACACCGGCATGGAGTTCTGGCTCATCCTGTTCGCAGTCCTCGGCATGGGTTACCTCGTCTCCCTGCGACTCAACCCATGGGTCAAGTGCTCGAGATGCCGCGGCACGCCGAGGCGGCGAGGCTGGATGTACATGTACGCGCATCACATCTGTCCCAAGTGCGGCGGGTCGGGTCAGCAGCTCCGGATGGGCCGGAAGGTGCTCGGCCTGGGCACGCCGCAGCCGCCCTCGCCGTAGGACGGTGGGTAGGCTCCCGCAGGTGACCGGGCCCGGCGAGCGCCTCATGCTCCTCGACACGGCGTCGCTGTACTTCCGCGCCTTCTTCGGCATGCCCGACAGCCTGCGCTCGCCGGACGGCACTCCGGTCAACGCGGTGCGCGGCCTGCTCGACTTCGTCGCACGGCTCGTGTCGGCGCACCGGCCCACCCGGCTGGTCGCCTGCATGGACGCCGACTGGCGGCCGGCCTTCCGCGTGGCCGCGGTCCCGTCGTACAAGGCGCACCGGTTGGCGCCCCAGGGTGGGGAGCAGGTCCCCGACGATCTCACCCGCCAGATACCCGTCATCGAGGACGTGCTCGACGCACTCGGGCTGGCGCGGGTAGGCGTGGCCGGCTTCGAGGCGGACGACGTGATCGGCACGATCGCGGCCCACGCCGACTGCCCGGTCGACGTGGTGTCCGGCGACCGCGACCTGTTCCAGGTGGTCGACGACGCCCGCGGTGTGTGCGTCCTCTACACGGCACGCGGGGTGGGCCGGCTCGAGGTCGTCGACGACGCCGAGGTGCTCCGTCGTTACGGCGTCCCGGGTCGCCGGTACGCGGACTTCGCGACTCTCCGGGGCGACCCGTCCGACGGGCTGCCCGGCGTGCCGGGGGTCGGCGAGAAGACGGCGACGACGCTGGTGGACCGGTTCGGCGCCGTGGAGGACGTGCTGCTCGCCCTGGACGACCCGGCCGCCGACCTCTCTCCGACGGTGCGCAGCAGGCTGCGCGCCGCGCGTGACTACCTCGCGGTCGC
>DASTQL010000147.1:0-12526 GCA_035761805.1 Jiangellales bacterium
ACCAGGCTGCGCGCCGCGCGTGACTACCTCGCGGTCGCCCCCGCTGTGGCCCGGGTGCGCACGGACGTGCCGCTCCCGCCGTACGACGACCGGCTGCCGGCCGGACCCGCAGACCCCGAGGGTCTGCTGGACCTGTCCGACCGCTGGGGGCTCGAGGGCAGCGTCAACCGTGTGCTCAACGCCCTGGCCGCCTGAGTGACCTCACGCGGGCGCGCCGTACTCCACGACGCCCCGGCGCAGGACGGCGATCGCCCGGCGTGCGGTGCGGCGGAGCGGGCCGTCCCCGGCGGCGTCGGCCACCTGGTCCAGCAGGTCCAGCAGCTGCTTGACGGCGCGGACGAAGTCGCCGGCGGTGAGATCCGCGTCGACCAGGACGGACTCGAGCCGGTGCCCGGACGCCCACCGCCAGGCAGCCTCGGTGAACCCGAGGTCAGGCTCGCGGAGGAAGTCCAAGCCGTGGTCGCGCTCCAGGGACTCCAGGTCCGCCCAGAGCCGGACCGTCTCGGCCAGCACGTCGCGGACCCTTCCCGACGGCAGGTCGGGGGCGGCCGTGTCGTCCGGCTGGCGGGACTCGTAGGTGAGCGCCGAGACGACCGCGGCGAGCTCGGCGGGGTCGAGCCCGTCCCACAGGCCCTCGCGGAGGCACTCGGCGGCCAGCAGGTCGAGCTCGCTGTAGAGCCGCGCGAGCCGTCGCCCGGGCTCCGCGACCTCGTCGTCGCGGAGGTAGCCGATGTCCTGCAGCAGGGCGCAGACCCGGTCGAACTGGCGGGCGACCGTGTTGGTGCGGGACTCGACCCGGCGCTGCAGCTGGTCGGTCTCGCGCTGCAGGCGGTGTCGCCGCTCTGCCCAGCGGGCGTGGTCCTCCCGCTCCGCGCAGCCGTGGCACGGGTGCGCGCGCAGCCGGCGGCGGAGGTCGTCGAGGCCCTCGTCGTCGGCGGCCGGTGAGCGGCGGCGCCGTGGTCGGGCGGAGCCGGCACCCTCCGGGACGCTGTCGCGGAGCCTGGCCGCCAGGTCCCGGCGGGACGTCGCCGCGCGAGGGTTGAACGACCGCGGGACGCGGATGCGGGTCAGCGGCTCGACCGGGTCGCGGAAGTCGCCGAGGGCGAGCCGGCGCACCTGCCTGCTCTCGGTGAGGACGGTGGGCCGCGGGCCGTCGCCCGGACCTGCCGGGGAGCCCGGGTCGAGGACCACCGCGAGGCCGGCGGAGCGCCCGGACGGCACGCGGAGCACGTCACCGGCCCGGAGCCGCTCCAGCGACCTGGTCGTTGCTGCGCGGGCAGTCCGGGCACCTTCGCGAGCGAGGGACGCCTCTCGTTGGGCGATGCGGCGCCGCAGCTCCGCGTACTCGGCGAAGTCGCCGAGGTGGCATGTCATCGCCTCGGTGTAGCCCTCGATCGCCGCCTCGTTGCGGCGGACGGTGCTGGCCAGGCTCACGACGGCCCGGTCGGCCTGGAACTGGGCGAAGGAGGACTCGAGCAGCTCACGGGCCGTGTGACGCCCGACCTGGCCGACCAGGTTGACCGCCATGTTGTACGACGGCCGGAAGGACGAGCGCAGTGGGTAGGTGCGGGTCGAGGCCAGGCCCGCGACCGCGCGCGGGTCGAGGTCGGTCTGCCAGAGGACCACCGCGTGGCCCTCGGCGTCGATACCCCGACGACCGGCCCGACCGGTGAGCTGTGTGTACTCCGCGGGGGTCACGTCGGCGTGGGTCTCGCCATTCCACTTGACCAAGCGCTCGAGGACGACCGACCGGGCGGGCATGTTGATGCCCAGGGCGAGGGTCTCGGTGGCGAAGACAGCCCGGACCAGGCCCCTCGTGAAGAGCTCCTCGACGACCTCCTTGAAGGTGGGCAGCATGCCGGCGTGGTGAGCCGCCACGCCCGCCTCGAGGCCGGCCAGGAAGTCGTGGTAGCCGAGGACGTGGAGGTCCTCCTCGGGGATGTCGGCGCAACGGCGCTGCACCAGGTCGCGGATCGGCGACCGTTCCTCCGGCTCGGTCAGCCGCAGCCCGGCGGCGAGGCACTGCAGCACCGCCGCGTCACACCCCGCCCGGCTGAAGACGAAGGTGATGCAGGGCAAGAGGTCCGCCGATGCGAGCCGCTGGAGGACCTCGGTTCGCCCCGGAGTGTAGGTGCCCGCCCGCCGCCGGGGCCGGTGCCCGCCGCGTGGCGGTCGGCGGTCACCGCCGCGTACCAGCCGTTGCTCGTCGCGGGCCGCGCGCTCCAGCTCCGGATTCACCCGCCGCTGGCCGTCGTCGACGAACAGGTCGTGCAGGCGCGGACCGACCATGACGTGCTGCCACAGCGGGACCGGACGGCGCTCCTCCACCACCACGTCCGTCGGCCCGCGGACGGTTCCCAGCCACTCCCCCAGCTCCTCCGCGTTGGACACGGTCGCCGACAGCGACACCAGGGAGACCGCATCCGGCAGGTGGATGATGACCTCCTCCCAGACCGCGCCGCGGAACCGGTCGGCCAGGTAGTGGACCTCGTCCATCACCACCCAGGCGAGGCCGGCCAGTGTGGGCGAGCCGGCGTAGAGCATGTTGCGGAGCACCTCGGTCGTCATGACGACCACGGGCGCGTCCCCGTTGACGGTGCGATCGCCGGTCAGGAGTCCGACCCGCTCCGGGCCGTGCTGCTTGGCCAGGTCGCGGAACTTCTGGTTGGACAGGGCCTTGATCGGAGTCGTGTAGAAGGCCTTGCGTCCCTGCTCGAGGGCCAGGTGGACGGCGAACTCCCCCACGACGGTCTTGCCCGAGCCCGTCGGGGCCGCCACCAGGGCGCCCCGGCCCTCCTCCACGGCGCGACAGGCCCGCACCTGGTAGTCGTCGAGGGTGAAGTCGTAGCGCGCCGCGAACCGGTCCAGGGCGCTCGCCATGGCGCCACCGTACCCGGAAGAAACCTCTGGCACTCCGGCGTTGTGAGTGCTAGACGGTTGGCACTCTCAGGACTAGAGTGCTAACTGGAGGAGGTTGTCCGAGACATCCCGAGGAGGGACGCGAGATGGCCATGACCATCTGGGACCCGTTCAGCGCCCTGGCCCGTGTCGACACCGACTTCGACCGGACCTTCGACCAGCTGGTGCGTCGCACGTTCGGCACCCGTCCGGGTGCCGTGGCCAGCCCCGCCACCGGCTTCGTCCCGGCGGTCGACATCACCCGCGACGGGGCCGATGTCGTCATCCGCCTGGAGCTGCCCGGTGTGGACGTCGAGAACGACGTCGACATCGAGGTGGCCGACGGCCGGCTCACCGTCACGGGGCGGCGCTCCGACACGCACGTGATGCGCTCCGAGGACGACGAGCGTCAGGTGCTGGTCCGCGAGCAGCGCTACGGCGCCTTCCGGCGCGACTTCGCGCTCCCGGAGGGTGTCGACGCAGACGCGGTCGACGCCGGCTACGACCGGGGCATCCTCGAGCTCCGGGTTCACGGCGTCGTGCCGCAGCCGAGCAAGCCGCGCAAGGTGGAGATCCGCTCCACGGGGACCGTCGAGAGCAAGGCCGTCGGTTCCGGTCAGGAGGACTGAGCCGCCAGCACCTGCACGGCCCCGGGGACGGCCTCGAACGTCCGCGGCAAGGTGCCCAGTACCTCGCCGTCGACGTACGTGGTGATCCCTGGGGCCTGCAGGTGCACCCGGCGGGTCTGGAGCACGGTGACCGCCGGGTGCGAGACGTGCGTCCCGCGGTAGACGCGGGGGAAGACGCGCAGGAACTGGAGCGTGGCCAGCTCGGACAGCACCAGGACGTCGAGCAGTCCGTCGTCCATGCGCGCGCCGGGCGTCACGAGCATCCCGCCGCCGTACGAGCGGGCGTTTCCCACGACGACCAGCATGGCGGCGGTCTCCCAGCGGGAGCCGTCGGTCTCGATGACGTACGGGACGGGACGGAAGACCCCGAGCTCGGCCAGCATCGCGAGCGGGTAGCGGGCCCGCCCGCGGGGCCACGTCATGCGGTTGGCCCGGTCGTTGACCCGGGCGTCGAAGCCCGCGGCGGCGACGCACCCGAACCACGTCCCCTCGCTCCGGCCGAGATCGACCGCTCGTGCCGTGCCCTCCCGCAGTCCCTGCGCGACGATCGCGGCGGCGGCCGCGGGGCGACGGAGCGGCACGCCGAGCGCGCGGGCGAAGTCGTTGCCCGTGCCTGCGGGCACGACGCCGAAGGGCACGTCCCGGCCGGCCACCGCCTGCAGGGCCAGGTGGACCATGCCGTCACCCCCCACGGCCACCACCGCGTCCGGGCCGGAGTCGACCGCGCGGACGGCGAGTCCGGCCGCCTCGACCGCGTCCCGACCCGCCACCTCCTGTACGGACAGGCCCGCCGAGCGCAACGTCTCGGCGGCGATCGCTGCGGCGCGAGCCCCCCGACCGCGCCCGGCCACGGGGTTGACCAGGAGGACCACCTCGCGCGGCACGGCGCGAGGCTAGCGTCCTGCCGCCGGGCTCAGGTGACGTCCTCGACCCGGCGCTCGGGGGACGCGGTCGCGTCCGGCTCGGGGTCGTCCTGCGCAGGTGGCTCGATCTCGGACGCCTGGTCGTCGTCGAGCGCCCCGTAGTCCGGCTCGGAGCTGGTCCGGGCCCGTCGCCGGTCGTTGAGCCGGCAGATGACGTACGAGGCGGCGAACAACGCGCACATGGGCAACGCGAGCAGGGACATCGTGACCGGGTCGCCGGTGGGCGTCGCCAGGGCCGCGAAGAGGAAGATGCCCATGACGATCCAGCGCGCACTGCGGCCGAGACGCTCGCCGGAGAGCACACCGACAGCGTTGAGCAGGACCACGAAGACGGGGAGCAGGAAGGCCAGCCCGAAGACCAGGAGCAGCCGCAGGACGAAGCTGAGGTAGCCGGAGAAGCTGACGTAGTTGGAGACCTCGCCGGGCGTGAAGTCGAGGATGACGTTGAGACCGACCGGGAGGATCCAGTAGCCGAGCACGACACCGGCGGCGAAGAGCGGGACCGACGTCAGGAGGACGATGGTGGCCCACTTGCGCTCGTTGCGGTAGAGGCCGGGGGTGACGAAGGCCCAGAGCTGGTAGATCCACACCGGCGCCGCGACGACCAGTCCGGTGAACAGGGCGACCTTGAACGGCACCGTGAACGGGTCGGCGATGCCGTCGAAGATGACCTTGGCGTCCAGTCCCCGCTCCTCCGCGAGCGGCACCACCGCCTCGTTGAACGGCCGAGTCAGCCAGCCGAAGATCGTCTGGTAGAAGACCAGGCCGAGCACACCACCGGCGAGGACGGCGACGGCGGACCGGCCGACCCTGCTGCGCAGCTCGCGGAGGTGGTCGGTCAGGGGCATTCGCCCCTCGTCGTCACGGGGCCGGCGGGACCGGGACCCTCGGCCGACCACGGTGGTCACCCGGTCCGGCCCTGCTCAGCGGTCGGTGCGCTCGGACTCCGGCGCCCGGGCCGGGGCGGGGTCGGCGACCTGGTCGGCGGTCGCGCCGGGCTGCGCCTCGACCGCGCGGGGCTCACCAGTCGGGGTGGTCT
The DNA here is from genome assembly GCA_035761805.1 of Jiangellales bacterium. Taxonomy (GTDB): domain Bacteria; phylum Actinomycetota; class Actinomycetes; order Jiangellales; family Jiangellaceae; genus DASTQL01. The sequence goes on from DASTQL010000147.1 coordinate 5,490, forward strand.
GGTCGGCGCCCGACGCGGCCTCGTCGTCCTCGCGCAACCCCTTCGTCTCGGCCTTGAAGATGCGCATGGACCGCCCCAGGCCGCGAGCGGTGTCGGGCAGCTTCTTCGCACCGAACAGCAGCAGCACGATGAGCAGGATGATGATCAGTTCGGCGGGTCCGAGCTGACGGAACATGACGACCTCTTCCGGTGGGACGTGGACATCATCGTACGCTGCGCCGCTCCACCGGCGGTTGCGTCTCCAGCGCGTCGAGTGACCGCTGGAGGGCCTCCGCCGTGGTCGCGAGCTCGGCCGCCAGGCGGCGCCCCCGCAGGTACACCGAGCGGGCGGCCAGCCCGAGGGCGACCGCGGCGCCGAGCAGCAGCGCGAGGACGAGCAGGACCCACAGCACCGGACGAGCCTAACCCGCGGCGGCCGTGCCGCTGCCCAGGTGCACGTCGTACGCGGTCAGCGCCTCGCGGGCGTCGCGGCGGACGGCCTCCGCCAGCTCCGGCGGGTCCGCGATCCGTGCGGCCCCTCCCAGGCGCAGCACCAGTCGCCGCACCCAGCGAGGGTCCGGCGTGCGCAGCCGGATCCGCCGGGAGCCGTCGTCGCGGTCCTCCACCGACTCGCACGGGTAGTGGTCGCCTACCCATCGGGCGCCGGGGTCGAGGTCGAGCGTCACCAGGTCGTCGTCGGGCGAGGGCTGGAACAACCCCGCCGCCAGGTCCCTCGGTCGGGCGTGGGGCGGCACCTCGGCCGGGACGTCCAGGACGTATGCCGCCTCCACCCGGTCCAGCCGGAACAGCCGGACCCCTCGGGCCCGGCGGCACCACGCCTCGAGGTAGGGGCGTCCCTCGACGACCACGAGCCGCATCGGGTCCACGTCGCGCTCGGTCCGCTCGTCCCGACCGGGGACCCAGTAGGACAGGTGCAGCAGACGCCGGTCGGTCAGGGCCCGCCGCACCGAGCCGGCGACCTCACCACGGGCGCCGGCGTCGAGTTCCACCCGCACCGCGAGCGCGCGCTCGGCCGCCGCGCCGGCGGCACGCTCCAGCTTTGCCACCACCCGGTCCACGGCGTCGCGGTCGCCGGCCGCAGGGATCGCGGCGAGGGTCCGGACCGCGACCAGGAGGGCCAGGGCCTCGTCGGTCCCGAGCCGCAGCGGACGGGCGAGGTAGTCGGCGTTCGAGACGTTGATGACCCCTTCGCCCTCCACGGCCTCCATGTCGACCTCGATGTAGTCGCCCATCGCCAGGCCGGGGAGACCGGAGAACCAGAGAACGTTGAGGTCGCGGACGACCTGGAGCTCGCTGACGCCGTACAGCTGGGCCACCTCGGAGACCCGCACTCCCGGGTGGGCCAGCAGGTAGGGCAGCATCAACAGCAGGCGGGACACCTGCTCCTGCGCACCGGCGCTCATGCCGCCCCGCTCCCCGCCACGGCTCGCAGGCGGGCCAGGACGTGGGCGCGCACGTCCTCCGGTGCCAGGACCAACGCGGCGGAGCCGTAGCCCGCGACCTCCTCCGCGAGCAGCCAGTCGTCGGCGTAGGGCACCTCGACCACGTCCCAGCCGGTCCCGTCCGGACGGGTCGCAACCGCCCGCCGCCGGAGTCCCCAGGCGGCCCCGTGCCGGACCCGGACCGAGGCGGTGCCCGACACGGGCGGAGGGGCCAGCGACGCGGCGGCCCGCCGCACCTCGTCCGCGCCGGGGTCCGGGAAGGCACCGGGCGGCCCCGTGCCGACGGGGCCGGCCACTCGGGAGAGGCGGAACATCCGAGGTGCCTCGCGCTCGCGGTCGCGCCCGACGACGTACCAGCGTCCGTGCCACGAGAGCACGCTCCACGGCTCGAGGTGCCGGTGCTCGGCACTGCCCGACCCCGGCTTGTGGTAGTCGAAGGACACCCGGCGCCGGTCGCGCACCGCTTCCCACAGCGGCCAGAAGGCCGGCTCCTCGGCGGCCAGCCGCGGTTCGACGGCCGCCAGGGCACGGGTGTCCGTCTCCACGCCGGCGGCCCTCAGCTTGAGCAGGGCGCGGCCGGTGGCCTCGGCCAGCGTCGCGTGCTGCCACACCCGCGCCGCCAGGCCCAGGACGGCCGCCTCGTCCGGCTCGAGGCTGACGGGAGGGAGCTCGAAGTCGCTGCGCCGGATCCGGTAGCCGATCTCCTCGTCCGGCGCGAAGGGGTCCTCCGACCCGGTCTCGATCGGGATGCCGAGCTCGCGGAGCTCGTCCTTGTCCCGCTCGAACATCCGCTCGAAGGCCTCGTCCGACTGGTCGCCGTAGCCACCGACGACCTGACGCAGCCGGGCCTTGGGCAGGTACGTGCGCGCCACCAGCAGGGCGATGACGAGGTTCATCAGCCGCTCGCTCTTGGCCTGGGACACCGCCGGAGACCCCCTTCCGTGGCCGGGTGCGGGCACCCGCCCGGCGAGGCTAGCGAATCGCTAGCCTGCGCCTGTGATCCGCTGGCGCAGGGGTGTGGTCACCGGCGTGCGCCGGGAGTGGCCCGGTGCCCTGGAGCTCGACGTGGAGATCGCCGACGAGGGACCGGCGAGGGCGCTCGCCTACGAGCACCTCGTGGGCCGCCCCGAGCCGGGCGAGGCGGTCCTGCTCAACACGACCGCCCTGGCGATGGGTCTCGGGACCGGCGGCTACACCATGGTGGTCGCCACGCCGGACCGGCTGCCGGCCGACCCGCCACCCGGGCCCGGCCACCTGGTCAAGGCCCGCTACACCCCGCTCCAGGCGTCGGTGCTCGGCATCGACGAGCAGGAGAGCGAGCACCACGCGGTGCTCCGCGACGCCGACGACCTCGGCGGCCTCCCGGTCGTCGTTGCAGACCTCCACTCCGCGCTGCCGGCCGTCCTCGCCGGGCTGCGCACGGTGCGGCCCGACACCCGGGTGGCCTACGTCATGACCGACGGCGCCGCGCTGCCGCTCTGGTTCAGCCGGTCCGTGGCGTTCCTCCGCACGTCCGGCTGGCTGTCCGCCACCGTGACGGTGGGCCAGGCGCTGGGCGGTGACCACGAGGCCGTCACCGTGCACTCCGGCCTGCTCGCCGCACGACACGTCCTCGGGGCCGACGCCGTGGTCGTCACCCAGGGGCCGGGCAACCTCGGCACCGGGACCCGGTGGGGCTTCAGCGGGGTGGCCTGCGGGGAGGCGCTCAACGCGGCGGCCATCCTCGGTGGCCGCCCCGTGGCCGCGCTCCGGGTCAGCGGAGCGGACCCTCGCGAGCGGCACCTGGGCGTCTCGCACCACTCGCTGACCGCGTACGGGCGGGTGGCCCTGGCCCCGGTCGACGTGGTCGTCCCCGGCCTCGACGGGCGCCTGGGCGAGCTGGTCCGGCACCAGGCGGCGGCGCTGCACCCCCCACACCGGCTGGTCGACGTGGGGACCGACGGTCTGGTGGAGGCGCTCCGGCAGTCTCCCGTACGGCTGTCCACCATGGGTCGCGGGCTGGACGACGACCCGGCGGCGTTCCTGGCCTCGGCGGCGGCGGGGCGGCACGTGGGGTCCCTGCTCGCCGCCGACCGGGCGTGAGACGGCTCAGACGGTCGCGACGACGTCGACCACGAGGGCGAGCGCCTCGCCCTCCCCGCCCTCCGGCGCGTTGTCGGCGGCGGTCACCCGGACGACCGCGCGGCTGCCGACGTTCTGTCCCTCGAGCGCGGTGACCAGGCCCGGCAGCTGGTCGGTCGTCAGCAGGGCCGGCTGCTGGTCCCACGAGGAGTACTGGGTCTCACCCGTCGAGTAGGACACCTGCACGATCTTGGCGACGATCAGGTCCTCGATCGGCTCGCCGTCGCCGGCGAGCACCAGCACCGCGTCGGACTCCGACGGGGGCTCGAGCCCGTCGACACTCACCGTCGGGGCCTCGGTCCCGTCCCCCTGGACGACCGGGACGTCGGCGGCCAGGTCGGCCACCGGCTCACCGGACACGGCGGCGTCCGCAGGGACGGACTCGAGGATGTCGATGACGAACACCAGGGTGGAGTCGGGGGGGATCGACCCGTCGGGCGTGCCCTCCTCGCCGTAGCCCTGCTCCGGCGGGATGACGAGCAGCACCCGCGACCCGACCGTCTGCCCGACAAGTCCCTCGTCCCACCCGGGGATCACTGCGCCGCTGCCGATGCCGAAGCCCGCCGGCTGGCCGCGGTCGTAGCTGTTGTCGAAGACGTTCGGTTCGCCGCCCTCGCCCGGCTCCCAGGTCTGGCCGAGGTAGTTCGCGACGAGGAACTCCCCGGCCTGGACCTCGGAGCCCTCGCCCTCGGCGAGCACCTCGACGACGAGCTCGTCGGACGGGTCGCCCTCGGGCACCTCGACCTCGGGCTTCTCGCCGACCTCCCCGGTCGCAGTGGGGACGTCGCCCGAGGTGCCGGCCGTCGTGTCCTCCTCGGCCGTGCCGCAGGCGGCGAGGCCGAGCGAGACGGAGATCAGGAGCGCGGCAAGCGCGGGGGTACGGCGCACGGTGGGATGTCCTCGTCAGGGGAAGCCAGGGCGGCGGCCACCCTAACCCGGCCGCCTGAGAGGTTCCTGAACCGGGCGGGCCGGCCCGCCCTTCACCTCCGTCACATGCCGGCGATGAGCCGCTCCACGCGCTCGTCGACCGAGCGGAACGGGTCCTTGCACAAGACGGTCCGCTGCGCCTGGTCGTTGAGCTTGAGGTGCACCCAGTCGACGGTGAAGTCGCGGCGACGTTCCTGGGCGCGCCGCACGAACTCGCCGCGCAGCCGGGCGCGGGTCGTCTGCGGAGGGACCGACTTGGCCCGGAAGACGTCGAGGTCCCGGCAGACCCGGGCGACGGCTCCCTGGCGCTCGAGCAGGTAGTAGAGCCCCCGGCCGCGGTGGATGTCGTGATAGGCAAGGTCGAGCTGGGCGATGCGTGGGCTGGTGAGCTGCAGGTCGTGTCGGGCCCGGTAGCGCTCGATCAGGCGGTACTTCGTCACCCAGTCGATCTCGCGCTCCACGAGCGAGAGGTCCCCGGAGTCCACGGCCTTGAGGGTGCGCTCCCACAGGTCGAGCACGCGGTGCACCACGGGCGAGTCGAGCTCACGCTGGTCGACGAAGGTGCGGACCTTGGTGAAGTACTCCTCCTGCACCGCGAGGGCCGAGGCCTCGCGGCCGTTTGCCAGCCGGACCTTGCGCCGGCCGGTCATGTCGTGACTGATCTCACGGATGGCCCGGATCGGGTTCTCCAGCGTGAGGTCGCGCATGGGCACGCCGGCCTCGACCAGGCGGAGCACCAGGTCGGTGGCCCCCACCTTGAGCAGGGTCGTGCACTCGTTCATCGTCGAGTCGCCGACGATGACGTGGAGGCGGCGGTAGCGCTCGGCGTCGGCGTGCGGCTCGTCGCGGGTGTTGATGATCGGCCGGGACCGCGTGGTGGCCGAGGACACCCCCTCCCAGATGTGCTCGGCCCGCTGGCTGACGCTGAAGACCGCACCCCTGGGGGTCTGCAGGACCTTGCCCGCTCCGCAGACGATCTGCCGGGTGACGAGGAAGGGGATGAGCACGTCGGCCAGGCGCGAGAACTCGCCATGCCGGGCGACGAGGTAGTTCTCGTGGCAGCCGTAGGAGTTGCCGGCGGAGTCGGTGTTGTTCTTGAAGAGGTAGACGTCGCCGGCGATGCCCTCCTCGCGCAGCCGCTTCTCCGCGTCGACGAGCAGGCCCTCGAGCACCCGCTCGCCGGCCTTGTCGTGCGTCACCAGGTCGGTGATCGAGTCGCACTCCGGCGTGGCGTACTCGGGGTGGCTGCCCACGTCGAGGTACAGCCGGGCGCCGTTGCGGAGGAAGACGTTGCTGCTGCGTCCCCACGAGACCACCCGGCGGAAGAGGTAGCGGGCCACCTCGTCGGGCGAGAGCCGCCGCTGACCACGGAACGTGCACGTGACGCCGTACTCGTTCTCGATGCCGAAGATGCGGCGGTCCATGGGCTCACACTACGTCGGGGCGGCCTGACCCGCTGGCGGCGGAGCGGGCGCGAGCAGCCGGTCGAGCTCCCTCCCCTGCACGCGCCGGAACGCCCGTCGGGGGCGGCTTCGCTCCAGCACGGCCACCTCGAGGGCGTCGGCGGTGATCTCGCGGGTGGTGGGCCCGTCGTGGGCGAGTCCGTCGACCGCGACCCGGAGGGCGGCGCGCAGCGGCATCGCGTCGCGGTAGTGCTCCCCGACGTGGCGGCTGATCTGCTCGGCCGAGCCACCCATGACCGCGAAGCCGTGCTCGTCGGCCACCGAGCCGTCGTAGGTGAGCCGGTACACCTGGTCGGTCCCCGGCTCCTCCCCCACCTCCGCGACGATGATCTCCACCTCGTACGGCTTGGGCTCCTGGGTGAAGATCGTGCCCAGGGTCTGGGCATACGCGTTGGCCAGGCCCCGGCCCGTGACGTCGCGCCGGTCGTACGCGTAGCCACGCAGGTCGGCGAGCCGGACCCCGGCGATCCGGAGGTTCTCGAACTCGTTGTACTTGCCGACCGCGGCGAAGGCGATCCGGTCGTAGATCTCGCTGATCTTGTGCAGCGCGCGGGAGGGGTTCTCCGCGACGAAGAGGATCCCGTCGGAGTACTGCACGACCACGACGCTGCGGCCGCGGGCGATCCCCTTGCGGGCGTAGTCGGCCCGGTCCTTCATCAGCTGTTCGGGCGAGACGTAGAACGGCATCGTCACCGCGGTGACTCCTCTCGCTCGGGGGCGGGCCGGGTCACAGGAGGGGGGCCTGGGGGCCGTCGGGGGACGTGCGACGGGCGCTGACCACGCTCTCGACGACCGCACCGGCGTCGGCGTCGTCGAGCCGGCGGTAGCCCCCCTCGTCGACCACCGCCACGACCGGCCAGATGCGTCGCGACAGGTCCGGTCCCCCCGTCGCGGAGTCGTCGTCGGCGGCGTCGTAGAGCGCCTGGACGCACACGGTGACGGCATCCTCGGCGCTCAGGTCGCCGCGGTAGAGCTTCTTCAGCGAGCCTCGGGCGAACAGGGAACCGGACCCCACGCTGTGGAACGAGTGCTCCTCGTAGCGGCCGCCGGTGATGTCGTAGGAGAAGATCCGGCCGCCGCCGGT
>DASTQL010000148.1:0-32110 GCA_035761805.1 Jiangellales bacterium
GACCCGAGAGCTGCCGCCGGCGGTTGCCCGGCCCGCAGCTCGCCCACCAGGGCGAGGCACGCATCCGTGATCTCGGCCGTCTGGACCTGCTCCGCCCTCCGCCGGCGGGCCCGGTCCACCAGGAGCCGCGCCACGGACTGGGCTGCCCGCCACCCGGGAGGCACGCCCGAGCGGAGCCCAGGGACTGCGTGGGCACGTGCCCACCGACGCTCCGGACGGCGTGGCCTCGGAGCCGTTGTCGGTTCCCACAAGAGGCCCGCCCGCCCGGGGTGGTCACCCACACCCCGGCGCTCCCCAGCCGCTCCCAGCCGACGACGTACGAGGGAGGCCCCCGGCGTGGGCAACGCGACGGCGAGGGCCAGCGCGGCGGACAACGCCGACAGGGCGGTCAGCACCGGCGACCGACCAGGTCGCGCAAGCCGTCGAGGCCGGGTCCGCCCCGGACGGCACCGTCGGCGTCACAGAACAGGGCCGGAACCGCAGAGACGCGGCCTCCTGCATCAGGCCGGAACAGGTCGACCTCCGCCACGCGTCGGCGACCGTCCTGGTCGCGAGTCAGGTGCACGACGAGGTCGAGGGCTGCGGCGACCTGGCTGTGCAGGGCTTCACGACCCAGCCCGGCGGCGACTCCCAGCGCCTCGAGACGAGCCGGGACGGCGGACGGTGCGTTGGCGTGGACCGTGCCGCACCCACCCTCGTGACCGGTGTTGAGCGCAGCGAGGAGGTCGACGACCTCCGCTCCTCGGACCTCGCCCACGACCAGCCGGTCGGGCCGCATCCGCAGGGCCTGCCGCACCAGGTCGTCGAGCGCCACCCGGCCGGCTCCTTCCACGTTGGGGAGGCGAGCCTCCAACCTGACCACGTGCGGGTGGTCGGGGCGGAGCTCGCCCGAGTCCTCGACGAGCACGAGCCGCTCCCGCGCATCGACCAGTGACAGGAGGGCGCCCAGCACCGTGGTCTTGCCGGTGCCCGTTCCGCCGGTGACGAGGAAGGCGAGCCGGGCCGCGACGATGCCCCGAAGCCAGCCCTCCAAGGCAGGCGCGACACCTCCGGCCGCCACCAGGTCGTCGAGCGAGAAGGCCCTCCGGGCGGGCACCCGCAGGGAGACCAGCGTGCCCGTCGGGGACACCGGGGGCAGGACCGCATGCAGCCGGACGCCACCGGACAGCCTCGCGTCGACCCAGGGCACCGCATCGTCAAGCCGCCGGCCGGCTCCAGCCGCCAGTCGCTGGGCCAGCCGTCGCACGGCGGCCTCGTCACGGAAGCAGACCGTCGATCGCTCCAGCCCCGCACCCCTGTCCATCCAGATCCCATCCGGTGCATTGACCAGCACGTCCGTGACGCCGGGCTCCCGGAGCAACGGCTCGAGCGGACCCGCACCCACGATCTCGGCGCGCAGTGTCGCGGTGACCTCGAGGACCGCGGCATCGCCCAGCACGGCGCCCTCGGTGCGCAGCGCGGCCGCCACCCGGGCAGGCGTCGCCTCGCCGGGAGTCGCCGCGAGCACGTTCCGGACCCGCTCCAGGAGGTCTCGGTCCACCGAGCTCACGCGGCACCCCCGACGGCGAGCTCGTCGAGCAGGGCGGCGCACATCTCGGCCAACGGACCCCTGCCCGACCCACCGGGGGGACGTCCGTGCTCGAGGTCGGCCGCCAGACGGGGCTCGGGCCGGAGGTGGCCGGCGATGGGCAGTCCCAGGGCCTGCGTCACCTCGCCGGTGCCGAGCCTTCCAGGTGAGGGACCCCGCACCACCACCCGGAGGTCGGAGGTCACCAGCCCCAGGCCGGCGGCCACGCGGCCGGCGGCCGCGACGGCCCGGATCTCCGCCGGCACCACCAGGAGCGTGGTCGAGCACCGGGACACGAGCTCCTCGACCGTGGGATCCAGCCGCCTGGGCAGGTCGACGACCACGAGGGTGCTCGTCCTGGCCACCGCCGCGAGGACGGCCCGTGCCGCCTCCGGGGGGACGGTGAGGCCTTCGCCTCGATCCCAGGCGAGCAGGGTGAGACCGGAGACCTGGGGCAGTGCCTCTCGCAGCGCGGTCCCCGCCACACGACCCCGCGTGTGGGCGAGGTCCTGCCACCGCAGCCCTCGGCACTCCTCGGCGCCGAGCACCAGGTCCAGCCCACCGCCCAGCGGATCGGCATCCACCAGCGTCGTGGACGCCCCTCGCCGGGCCGCCGTCAGCGCCAGGGCCGTGGCCAGGACCGACGCGCCGGCACCGCCCCGACCGCCGACCACGCCGACCACGACCGATTCGCCTCCCGGTCCCTCCGCGGCGTCGGCCAGGCGCTCCACCAGCCAGGACTCGGCATCCGGGAGGAACAGCACGTGCTCGGCTCCGAGCTCGACCGCACGCGGCCACACCGACACGTCGTCGAGGTCGGCTCCGACGAGGGCGACCGCCCCTCGCCTCGGCAAGGAAGCGTGGCAGAGGGCTCCCGCCAGGTCGGCCCCGACCACCACGAGCGGGGCCGCGGCCCAGCCCCGCAGCGCCGTGCGGGCCGATTCGGCCACGTCGACGTCCACACCCGCGGCCGCGGCCAGCCGCAACAGGTCGTCGAGGAGCTGCTCGTCACCCGTCACCACCAGCGGGCGCACCGGACCCGAGGGAGCGGGACGGCTGGACGGAGCGTGGGTACGCGACACGGGCACCTCCTGGCGACGGGGACGCCCGCAACCCTGGCCGTCGCACAGCCGAAGCCGCCCTGCCCGAACGTGGTGCTGTGGATCCGGCCCGGCCACCACGGCCGCTGTGGACGCCTTCGCCCCTCGCCGAGCGTCCGGGGTGCCGGACGGCCCACCATCCCCCGAACGACCACGTTCACCGCCCTGGTGGGGCCGGCCTCGGGCTATCACGAAGCTGGTCGGGCCTTCACGAGGCGTCGGAGCCTGGTGGTGGCACCACTGGCCTGGTGATGGACCCATCACCAGGCTGCCGGGGCACCGTGCACCCGGGCTCGGCCTCCCTACCCGAAGAACCGGGCCGTACGGGGGAAGCGGTGCCATCGCGGACACGGCGCGGCCCCCGCCGGGGGGGAGGGCGAGGGCCGCAGATGGGACCCGATCCAAGGGGGAGGGGATCGGTCCCGAGCGGCAGGGGGGGTGCCGCCACGTCCCATAGTGCCCCCATCACGACCACCCAAACCAGTCTCGTAGCCGCTCGCCGAGGATTTCTCCCGGCACCTATGCTCGGCAGGGTGGACAGCGCAGCCCACCCGGTCCCTGACAGGGCCCTCGCCGAGCCGTTCCCCGACGGGGATCGCCCGGCGCGGCCGGTGACCCGGACGGCAGCCTTCTTCGACCTCGACAAGACGATCATCGCGAAGTCCAGCACGCTGGCCTTCTCGCGGAGCTTCTACCAGGGCGGCCTGATCAACCGGCGCGCCGTCCTGCGCAGCGCGTACGCCCAGTTCGTCTACCTGGTCGGCGGCGCGGACCACGACCAGATGGAGCGGATGCGCGAGTACCTCTCCAGGATGGTCACCGGATGGGACGTCCAGACCGTCAAGGACATCGTGGCGGAGACGCTGCACACCATCGTCGACCCCATCGTCTACGACGAGGCGGTGACGCTCATCGAGGAGCACCACCTGGCCGGGCGTGACGTCGTCATCGTGTCCTCCTCGGGGGCCGAGGTGGTCGAGCCGATCGGGGAGCTGCTCGGCGCCGACAAGGTGGTCGCGACCCGGATGGTCGTCGACGACGAGGGCCGATACGACGGCACGATCGAGTCCTACGTGTACGGGAGCGAGAAGGCCGGTGCGATCACGGCGCTGGCGGAGAGCGAGGACTACGACCTGTCGAGGTCCTACGCCTACTCGGACTCGATCACCGACCTCCCGATGCTCGAGGCGGTCGGCCACCCCTACGCCGTCAACCCCGACCGTGCGCTGCGCCGGGTCGCGGCCGAGCGGGGCTGGCCGGTCCTGGTCTTCTCCCGTCCCGTCGCGCTTCGCCAGCGGCGGTCCCTGCGGGAGGCCTCCAAGCCCGCGCTCGCAGCCGTCGCCCTCGGCGCAGGGGCCGCTGCCGCGGGGATCGTCTGGTACGCGGCTCGCCGCCGGGTCGGCGAGCGGTAGGCCGGAGGGGCTCCGTGGTCGAGTGGCGCGGGCGCGAGGAGATCCTCGACACCAGGACCCCCCGACGCGCGGAACGCCCCCGGCCCGAGCCCCGCGAGCTGCCCCCTGTCGACCTGGGGCAGCCGCAGCCGGGGTCGGCCGAGCCCGACGTGGCGCCGGAGACCGCTCCCGAGGGTGGCGGCCGCCGCCGGGTCGATCTCCGGTGGCTGGTCGTTGCCGTCGTGACCGCGTTCGTGATCGGTGCCGCAGTGGGCGGCAGCACCGTGAACGCCCAGAGGGACGCCGCGAGCGACATCGAGTCCCTCAACGACGCCCGGGTGGCCGCCGTGGTGCTCGCGCTCGACGGGGTCGGCCGGGAAGGTGTCCTGCGGATCCAGATCGGACTGCGCAACCTCGGCGAGCGCGACCTCCGGCTCCGCTCGCTCTATCCCGACGGCTGGGTGGTGGTGGAGGACGGCCGGCAGGACCTGCGGCTGCGGACCTCCCAGTGGGCCAACGCAACGATGCTCGTCGTCCCCAACTGCGAGGCGCCCGTGCCGACCGAGCTGGTGGCGAGGGTGAGCAACGGCGAGCGTGAGCGCCTGCTGAGGCTGGCACTGCCGGTGGGCTCGAACCCACTGACCTGGGCCATGCAGGAGAGCTGCTCCCCTGTCGCATCGGACATCTTCGTGTCCGCGGTCGACGTCCTCAACACCACCGACGCCGGCCTGCGGATGCGCCTCGTGCTGCGCGGCGCATCCCGGCCGGCCACCCTCGTCACGGGCGTGTCCTCCCGTACGCCCGGCTTCGCCGTGGTGGTCGACGGTGGCCTGCCCACCACGATCCGCGGTGGTGGAGTCACTACCCACCCGGTGCTGGTGCACTGGGACGTCACCGACTGCGGGGCGGCGAACAACCTCGGGTCCGCGGACCTCGCCCTCGAGGTCGCGGCCGAGGCGGGCGCGCTGGCGGTCTCCGTGCAGTCGCTCGACCCGCGGGTGACCGCGGCGCTGGCGCGCTTCGCCGTGTCGCGCTGCAGCTAGGGCAGGCCAGGGTGGCGGGCTCGAGACGTCGGCTCGTCAGGCTCTGGACTCCAGGACGACGCGGTGCTCACCCGCCTCGAGGAAGTCCGACCAGGGGGCGCGCGCCGGTCGGCCGCCTTGCGCCGGCGTGCGTCCGACGAGGACTGCGCTGTGGCCCGTCTGCAGGGACGGTCGATCCCGGACTCGTCGAAGAAATGTTGACTCCGACCCTTCCGACACGCCGGGAGAGTGAGGTACGACAGTGTCACGGCCCCCTCGGGGGTCGCGCACGGCAGCCGGGCACCCACGCGGCGATCAGCCCATGTAAGGGCAGTCGTCCCGGGTCAGCCGGGTCGACGGACGAGGTGCACGCTTGGTACCCCGGTCTGACGTGCCAGCGACGGCGTCCTTCGGGACGCCGTTCGCATGGGCCGAGATCCCGATCACGCGTGCCAGGCCGCCAGCCGCTCTCTCTCTGCCGCCAGGTCTCGCCGCGCCCGTACGGGGAGGGGTGCGAACTCCTCGGTGACGACCCGGCCCGCCTCGTAGCGCCACGTCCCAGCCACAGCCCCGTCCACGAGGAAGGTGGGCACGGACTGTGGGCGGCGGGTGGAGAAGATCAGCGGGCGGTACTCCTCGGGCAAGATGCCCGCCCGCCGAGCGTGGACGAGCAGCGTGGCGTCCCACGTCGGCAGGAAGCGTACGGGCGGGTCGGTGTCGGCCACCGGCAGCGGTGCCCGCGGTAGATCGACCAGCACGGCGCCGTCCTCGGCCCTGAACCGCCGCAGCTGCAGCCGGGCCAGGACGGCGGCGACACTCGCGACCGGCAGACCCGACCAGCCGGCGACCTCGAGCGCCGTCGCGGGGCCGAAGGCGCGAAAGTAGCGACTGACCAGCAGCTCCCGCGCCTCGTCCACGCCCACCCGCGGGGGTCCCAGCCACTGCTCGGCGTCGGCGTAGGTGTCAGCCCTGCGGCGTTCCCATGTCCCCCCGGGTGGTACCCGGACCAGGTCCAACCACAGGCCGAGTCCCTCACGCAGCTCCCGGCCGACCAGGTCGTCGAGCTCGTCGCGGCGCAGCGTGCCGCGCTCGACCAGCACGTCCCGTACGGTCGCGGCGGCCCGCTCGTAGGTGCCGGCGTCGGCGCCGAGCCGGGAGACTCGGAGGTACCAGGCGCGCCGGGGGGCGCGGACCGCCACGGCGAACGGCCAGTAGTCGCGGGCCGAGACCAAGTGGATGGTGGAGCGCAGCAGCGTCCCCTGGATCACCGACCGGCGCTCCAGGGCCCTGGTGAGTGACGCGCGGTCGAAACTGGCGACGCGCGACCACAGCGCGATGTACATGGACGGGGCGTACTGCGCCTGCAGCCCCGCCACGCGCTCCAGGACGCGCGGCAGCGGAGCGCGGGTGCGGCGGAGCAGGCACTGGCGGGCGAGCACGGCGCGGTTGAGGTCTCGCTGGGTGAGCACCCGTTCCGGCACGGGGCGACGGTATCCCCGCCGAGCGAGCAGCCGGACGAGTCACCGGTTTCGCATGATCACGGATCGGACGACCTGCGGAAGCCGGATCTGTGCGAAGCAGCCCCGGACGGGCAAGCCGCCAGCCCGTGCCGAGCCCGCGTCATCGAGCCGCCTGTCGCGCACAGATCGCCAGCCCTTCCTCCGCCCCTCGGGCGTAGGCGTCGCAGCAGTACCGGATCCAGGCGCCGACCCCCGCCGCGGTGCCGAGAGAGTACGCGCGCGCAGCAGCGGCGTACGCGGGCCCCGCCACGTGGTGTCCGACCTCCGGCACGCCGACGGCCTTGGTGTCGATCCCGCGGACCACAAGGACCAGCCGCTCGGCAGCCCTGGCCACGACCCCGTCCGCGGAGCCGAACGGGCGCATCGCGAGGAGCTCGCCGTGGACGAGCGCAGCGACGACCACCCCTGGTGCCCGGCTCGGCTCGCCGGCGAGTCGCAGCAGCTGCGCGAACCGGTCGGAGTCGGCGTCGGGCAGTGGCCGCCCGAGCTCGTCGATGCCCGGTCCGGGCAGGTCGCGGGCGGCCAGCAGGTGGAGTCGGGCCAGCGCCTGCCGCGGCGCGCTCTCCCAGGTCCGGGCGAGCGCCGGGACCGCGGCCGTGGCCCGCAGCGCCCCCTGGAGCACCGGGTCTCCCACGGCGTCCTCGACCAGCGCGGCGTCCGCACCGTCGAGCAGCGCCGACGCCCGGGCGCCGCGCAGCGCCGACTCCGCGGCCACCGCCGCCGCACCGCGTCGCATCGCAGGGTGGCGGAGCAGGGCGTCCACGGCGTCCCGCGCATGGGCGGCCGCGGCACCGACACCCTCGAGTGCGGCCACCGCGGCGAAGGGGTCGGCGGTCACGGAGGCCGACCCTACGTCGGGTCTCTGCCCTCAGGCCCCGGCGAGGTCGCGACGCTCGAACGCCGCCACGCCCAGCAGGCCCGCCGCCACCCCGAGGCCGGCCATGACCAGGCCGGCCGTCAGCGCGTACGGCTCGGCCGGGACCGGTGCGAGGTGGTGGAAGGGCGACAGACCCACCACGTAGGAGGGCCACTCCAGCATCGGGCCGACGAGCTGGACGACGTACGTGAGCGCGGCCAGCCCGATCGTGAGGCCGACGGTCAGCCGCGGCGCGGCCCCGAGCACGAGGAACGCCACGCCGGCGAAGAGCAGCACGACTGGCAGGGTGTTGGCGGTGGACGCCACGGCATCGGCCAGCGTCAGGTCCGAACCGACGACCGCCGAACCGGCCCAGAGCGCGAGGCCCGTGACCAGTGCGAGCAGCGCGGCCGAGACGAGGGTGAGCACGGCGTGACCGCCGAACCAGCGCCAGCGGGGTACCGGCCGGGTGAGCAGATGCTCGAGCCGGCCCGTCGCCTCCTCGGTCCGCGCCGCACCCACGCGCCAGGCGGCGTACAGCGCGAAGACCAGGCCGTAGAGCAGTCCCATCACGCCGATCAGGCCCTGGGTGACCTCGGTCAGGTCGACGCCCATCAGCTCCAGCGCGGCCCGGTACGAGGGGTCTTCGGTGAGGAAGTCGGTCATCGTCACCAGCAGCGTGCCGAGGACGAACGTGTAGAGGACCAGGCCGGCCGCCCAGGCCGCCAGGATCCCCAGCGAGCTCCGCCAGGCGAAGGCGACCGGGCTGCCGAGCAACCGCAGGCGCGGACGCGGCGCGTCGCTCGACGCCAGGATCGCGGTGCCGATGTCGCGGCGGCTCCGCAACACCAGGGCCGTGGTGGCCAGCACGGCCACGAGGCCCACATGCAGCCCCAGGACCCACCAGCGGTTCTCGCCGAATGCCCGCATTCGGTCCATCCACCCGAATGGCGTCGACCAGGCGACCCACGCCCGCTCGTCCGAGCTGTTCGACACCATCCGCAGCAGGAAGGCCAGTCCCAGGGCGATGGCGGCCGCACCGACGGCACGTCGGCGCACCTCGAAGAGCTGGCTGGTCACGGCCGCGACACCGGCGAAGGCTGACCCGAACCCGGCGACCGCCAGGCCGACCGCGACCGAGCCCGCCGCCTGCGCGCCCGAGGCGGCCAGTGCTCCCGCGACGCCGGCGCCGATGAGCAGGCACCCCGCGAGGACCACCCCGAGCTGCAGGGCGACGGCCCGCGTGGCCCGTACGGGACCGGCGAGCACGAGCTCGGCCCGCTCGGCGTCCTCCTCCGCGCGGAGCAGGCGAGCGGTGGCGATCAGCGCCCAGATCCCGGCCAGCACCTGGAGGAAGTAGCCCCCGTCCCACACCACGAAGCCGCCGACCGTGTCCACGGCGTACGGGATGCCGGAGAGCATCCGAACCGCCGGCTCGTCGCCGAACTCGGCCAGCCGAGCCCGGGAGGCCGCGTCGGGGTAGGCCGCCTCGTAGCTGAACGCCTCAACCACCACGTATGCGGTGGCGCCCAGCGCCACGAGCACCGCGCCGCGACGCACCAGCCGCGACGACAGGCGGACGACCGCGAGCTGAGTGCCCACCACGGCCTCCTCAGTAGTAGGTCAGGAAGATCTCCTCGAGCGACGGCTCGCGGCTGCGCAGCTGGATCACGGGGACGGACGCCAGGCGGGCCAGCAGCTCGGCCGGGGAGCCCGTCACGGACACCCGGACACCGCCCGGGATCGGCTCGGTCACGGTCACGCCGCGGAGCCCGCTCAGGTCCGGCAGCTCACCGTCGACGATGGCCTCGAAGACCGTGGTGTGCATCCGCCGCAGCTCCTCCAGTGCCGCGACCTCGACGAGGCGCCCCTCGCGCAGGATCCCGACCCGGTCGCAGAGGTCCTCGACCTCGTCGAGGATGTGCGAGGACAGGAAGATCGTCTGGCCGCGTGCGGCGGCGTCTCGGGCGATCCGCTGGAACTCCTCCTCCATGAGCGGGTCGAGCCCGGCGGTGGGCTCGTCGAGCAGCAGGACGTCGGGACGGGTCATGAAGGCGGCGACCAGCGCGACCTTCTGCCGGTTGCCCTTCGAGTAGGAGCGGGCCCGCTTGCTCGGGTCGAGCTGGAACCGCTCGACGAGCTCGTCCCGGTAGGCCGCGTCCACCCCGCCGGACACGTTGCCGAGCAGGGTGAGGATCTCGGTCCCGGTCAGCTGCGGCCAGAGCGCGACGTCCCCGGGAACGTACGTGACGTGGCGGTGCGCCCGCGCGACGTCCCGGGCCGGGATGCCCATGATCTCCGCGCTGCCGGCCGTCGGCCGGATCAGGCTCAGCAGCAGGCGGATCGTCGTGGACTTGCCCGCCCCGTTGGGGCCGAGGTAGCCGAAGATCTCGCCCTGGGCCACCTCCAGGTCGAGGTCCTGCAGGGCGACCACGGGCCCGAAGTGCTTGGTGAGGCCGTGGGTGCTGAGGGCCGGCAGATCCATGTCGATGCCTCCTCCGCAGGGAGCCGTCACCTCGACGCTACGAGCCGGTGGGCCGGGCGGGTGGAGGCTTTGGTCACCTCCGGGAAGCCTTGGGGCACGCAGGGCCGGGGGTTGCACCCTCGCTCGCGTTACCGTGCGGCCCATGCAGGAGGCGCTGACCGCGGCCGCGCTGCTGGCCCTCGTCGCCCTCGGCGGGTACGGGCTGTGGGGTGCCGGACGGTCTCGCCGCGCCCTCGGCACCCCGGCCGACCAGGTCACCTATCGCACCCTGCACACCGCCTCGCTGGCGTCTCCCGCGCTCCGGGCGGGCCTGACCGAGACGAGTGCCGAGAAGGCGATCAAGCACCTCCGCACCCTCCTGGGCGCCAGGGCGGTCGCGCTCACCGACGGCGAGCTGTGCCTGGCCTGGGACGGCGCCGGGCAGGCGCACGCTCCTGGCGTCCCCGGCCACGCCCGGGCCGCGGTCGAGGGCGGCCGGACCGTCGTCCTCGGCCAGGAAAGCGTCGCCTGCCGCGAGCCGGACTGCCCGGTCCGGCACGCGGTGGTCGCCCCTCTCACCACCGAGGAGCGGGTCGTCGGCGCCCTCGCCGCCTACACGGTCGCCCGGCCGTCGGCGGGCCTGGTCCGCGCCGTCGAGGAGGTCGCGCTCTTCGTCTCCGGTCAGCTCGAGCTCGCCGAGGTGGACCAGCAGCGGGCCCGGCTCATGGAGGCCGAGGTGCGCGCCCTGCGCGCCCAGATCTCGCCGCACTTCGTCCACAACTCGCTGACCGCCATCGCCTCGTACGTGCGCACGGACCCGGAGCACGCCCGCGAGCTGCTGCTGGAGTTCGCCGACTTCACCCGCTACTCGTTCCGGCGGCACGGCGACTTCACCACCCTGGCCGAGGAGCTCCGGTCGATCGAGCGCTACCTCATGCTGGAGAAGGCTCGCTTCGGCGAGCGGCTGCAGGTGACGCTGCGGGTTGCGCCGGAGGTGCTGCCGGTGGCCATACCGTTCCTGTGCCTGCAGCCGCTGGTGGAGAACGCCGTCCAGCACGGCCTGGAGGGCCGGCCCGGACCGGGCCACGTGAGCATCGTCGCCGACGACGCCGGCAACGAGTGCGCGATCTCGGTGGAGGACGACGGCGTCGGCATGGACCCGGAGGTGGTCCGGCGTACGCTCGCCGGCGAGCCGTCCGGTGACAGCGTCGGCCTCGGCAACGTCGACGAGCGGCTCCGGGCCGTCTTCGGCGACGGGTACGGCCTCGTGGTGGAGACGGCGCCGGGAGCGGGGACGAAGGTGAGCATGCGGGTGCCGAAGTACCGCTCGGGGGTGCACGCATGACCGGCCCAGGGGCCCTCGCCGTCCTCGCCGTCGACGACGAGCCACCGGCGCTGTCGGAGCTGGGCTACCTCCTGAGCCGGGACCCGCGCGTCGGCCGCGTCCGCACGGCCGGCGACGGTGCCACGGCCCTGCGGATCCTCCAGGACGAGCACGTGGACGCGCTCTTCCTCGACATCCGGATGCCGGGCCTCACCGGGCTGGACCTCGCCCGGGTGCTCGCCCGCTTCCGCCAGCCGCCCCCTGTCGTCTTCGTCACCGCGTACGACGACCACGCCGTCGACGCGTTCGACCTGCACGCGGTCGACTACGTCATGAAGCCCGTACGGCCGGAGCGGCTCGCCGAGGCCGTGCGACGGGTGGTCGAGGCGGCGGGGGCGCCACCCGCCGGCGAGGAGCCGGCCGACACGCCGGACGAGAGCATCCCGGTCGAGCTCGGCGGCGTGACCAGGTTCGTCAACCGCAGCGACGTCCGCTTCGTCGAGGCCCAAGGCGACTACGCACGCCTGCACACCCCCGACGGCAGCCACCTGGTCCGCGTGCCGCTGGCGACGCTGGAGGAGCGCTGGGGGCCGGCGGGCTTCGTGCGGATCCACCGAAGCCACCTCGTCTCGCTCTCCCACATCGAGGAGCTGCGCATCGACGGCGGCCGCTGCACCGTCCGGGTGGGGGCGAGACCCTCGCCGTGAGCCGGCGGCACACACGGGAGCTATGAGACCTGCTGGTCCGGCGCGCCCGACCGGGGCGCCAGGGCGGCTGACCCGTGCCCGACCGCGAGCAGCGGCGCGTCGTCGTCACGAGCCCCCGGATGCGGGCGGTCCGCGCGCGCCACCGGACGGCCACGAGCGACATCGACGAGCAGACCCGGCTCGGCGAGGTCTACATGCGCTCGCTGATCCGTACCCAGCTGAGGCTGGGCCTGCTCACCGCCGGTGCCGTGCTCGGGCTCTTCGGCGCGCTGCCCCTGATCTCCTCGTCGCGCCCAGGCTCCGTGAGGTCGAGCTGCTCGGGGTCCCTCTCCCGTGGGTCCTCCTCGGCGTCGTGGTCTACCCGTTCCTCGTCGCCGCGGCCTGGCTCCACGTGCGACAGGCAGAGCGGGTCGAGCGCGACTTCACCGAGCTCGTCCAGCGCCGGTGAACAGCTCCCTCGCCCTGGCCGCGGTGGCTGCGACGGCGCTCGCGACCGTGCTCATCGGCGCCTACGGCCTGCGGATCGCCCGGACGACCAGCGACTTCTACGTCGCCTCGCGCACCGTGTCGCCGTGGTGGAACGCCTCGGCCATCGGCGGCGAGTACCTCTCCGCCGCCTCCTTCCTCGGTGTCGCCGGGCTGGTCCTCGCGTACGGCTCGGACATGCTGTGGTTCCCGGTGGGCTACTCGGCCGGCTACCTGGTGCTCCTCGTCTTCGTGGCCGCCCCGCTTCGCCGCTCCGGCGCGTACACCCTGCCCGACTTCGCCGAGGCTCGGCTGGAGTCCCTCGCCGTCCGGCGGCTGGCGAGCGTCCTCGTCGTGCTGATCGGGTGGCTCTACCTCCTGCCGCAGTTCCAGGCCGCCGGGCTGACCCTACGGACGGTCACCGGGGCGCCGGTCTGGGCGGGGGCCGCCCTCGTCGCCGTCGTGGTGCTGGTCAACGTGCTGTCCGGCGGCATGCGCAGCATCACCTTCGTCCAGGCCTTCCAGTACTGGCTCAAGCTCACCGCCCTCGCAGTCCCCGTCGCCTTCCTGCTGCTGGCCTGGCAGTCCGACGGCGCTCCTCCCGTGCGGGGGGACGACGTGCCCGCCTTTCCGGAGACGACGCGGGTAGAGCTCACCCTCGACGTCACCGTCGAGGTGGTCGAGCCGGTGGTGGTGGTGGCCGAGGGCTCGGTCGACGGCGAGGCGGTCGACGGGCCGCTGGAGCTCGAGTCCGGTTCGTACGACGTCGCCGAGGGGACCCTGCTCACCTTCCCGGCCGGGGCGCAGGTGCCGCACGCCGACCGGCTGACCCCGGTCACGGGGGACGCGTGGGCGCTGCCGCTGGAGGGCGGTCGGGAGTACTCGCTCTACGCGACGGCGGCATGAAGGGGACCACCTGGGTCCAGATCATCAAGGCCGTCCTGCTCATCGCCGGCGCCGGGGTCATGACCGTCTGGGTCCTCGCGCTGTACGGCTTCGACCTCTCGGCCCTGATGGGCGACGCGGTCACCCGGGCGGGTGAGGCCGGCGAGGCGCTGCTCGACCCGATGGGCCGCTATGGCACCTCCGAGCTGTCCAAGCTCGACTTCATCTCGTTGTCCATGGCCCTGGTGCTCGGCACCGCCGGGCTGCCCCACGTGCTCATGCGCTTCTACACCGTGCCCAACGCCAGGGAGGCGCGCCGCTCGGTGACGTGGGCGATCGGGCTGATCGGCCTCTTCTACCTCTTCACCCTGGTCCTGGGCTACGGCGCCGGCGCGATCGTCGGCCCCGAGACGATCAAGACCGCGCCCGGCGGGGCCAACGCCGCAACTCCGCTGCTGGCCTTCGAGCTCGGCGGGACCCTCCTGCTCGGCGTCATCGCCGCAGTCGCCTTCGCCACGATCCTCGCCGTCGTCGCCGGCCTGACCATCACTGCCGCGGCATCCTTCGCCCACGACGTCTACGCCAGCGTGGTCAAGAAGGGGGACGTCAGCCCCAACGACGAGGTCAAGGTCGCGCGGATCACCGCAGTGGTGATCGGCGTCGTGTCCATCGTCGGAGGCATCCTGGCCAACGGACAGAACATCGCCTTCCTCGTCGCCCTCGCCTTCGCCGTGGCCGCGAGCGCCAACCTGCCCGTGCTGCTCTACTCGCTCTTCTGGAAGCGGTTCAACACCCGCGGCGCCGTCTGGAGCATCTACGGCGGCCTGGTCACGGCCATCACCCTGATCGTCTTCTCGCCCGTGGTCTCCGGCAAGCCTGTGGACCCGCTGACCGGACGTAGCCCGTCGATGCTGCAGGACGTGGACTTCTCCTGGTTCCCGCTGGACAACCCCGGCCTGGTCTCCATCCCCGCCGGCTTCCTCCTCGGCTACATCGGCGCCGTCACCTCCAGGGAGTTCGACCGGGCCAAGTACGCCGAGATGGAGGTCCGTTCGCTCACCGGCGCCGGCAGCGAGAAGGCCGTCTCGCACTGACGGCCGGCCGACCTCACCGCCCCCGCCCTTGTCCCCCCGTACGTGCGATGGTGGGGTAGGCGGAGGCAGGCAGCCCCCTCGACCCCGACCAGACGACACAGGAGTCGACCACGTGACCAGCAGCGACGCCCTCTCCAACCTGCTCCACGAGGAGCGCCGGTTCCCCCCGTCGGACGAGTTCGCCGCCCAGGCCAACGCGGGTCCCGAGCTGTACGACGAGGCCAAGGCCGACCGTCTGGTCTTCTGGGAGCGGCAGGCCCGTGACCTGCTCTCCTGGGACCAGCAGTGGACCCAGGTGCTCGACTGGTCGAACCCACCGTTCGCCAGGTGGTTCGTGGGCGGCCGGCTCAACGTCGCGTACAACTGCGTCGACCGGCACGTCGAGGCCGGCCACGGCGACCAGGTGGCGATCCACTGGGAGGGCGAGCCCGGCGACTCCCGCGACATCACCTACGCCGACCTGCAGACCGAGGTGTGCCGTACCGCCAACGCACTCACCGAGCTGGGCGTCGGGCACGGCGACCGGGTGGCGATCTACCTGCCGATGCTGCCCGAGGCGGCGATAGCGATGCTGGCCTGCGCCCGGCTGGGCGCCATCCACTCGGTCGTCTTCGGCGGCTTCTCGGCCGAGGCGCTGCGTTCCCGCATCGAGGACGCCGAGGCCAAGGTGGTCGTCACCGCCGACGGCGGCTACCGCCGCGGCAAGCCCGGCGCCCTCAAGCCGGCCGTCGACGAGGCGATTGCCCAGACGCCCTCGGTCCGGCACGTGCTCGTCGTGCGGCGGACCGGGCAGGAAGTCCCCTGGACCGAGGGCCGGGACGTGTGGTGGCACGACGTCGTCGGGCGTCAGCCGGACACCCACACGTACGAGCCCCACGACGCCGAGGACACCCTCTTCATCCTGTACACGTCCGGCACGACCGGGAAGCCCAAGGGGATCAAGCACACCACCGGCGGCTACCTGCTGCAGAACGCCTACACGCACAAGTACGTCTTCGACCTCAAGCCCGACACCGACGTCTTCTGGTGCACCGCCGACATCGGTTGGGTCACCGGGCACAGCTACATCGTCTACGGGCCGCTGGCCAACCGGGCCACGCAGGTGATGTACGAGGGCACGCCCGACACCCCGCACACCGGCCGCTTCTGGGAGATCGTCGACAAGTACAAGGTGTCGATCCTCTACACCGCGCCGACGCTCATCCGGACCATGATGAAGTGGGGCGAGGACGTCCCGGCCCGCCACGACCTCTCCTCGCTGCGCCTGCTGGGCTCGGTCGGCGAGCCCATCAACCCCGAGGCGTGGATGTGGTACCGGCGGCACGTCGGCCGCGACCGTTGCCCGATCGTCGACACCTGGTGGCAGACCGAGACGGGCGCCATCATGATCAGCCCGCTGCCCGGCGTCACGGCGACCAAGCCCGGGTCGGCGATGACGCCACTGCCGGGCATCTCGGCCGCGGTGGTCGACGACACGGCGACCGAGGTCGCCCCGGGCCACGGCGGCTACCTCGTGCTCACCGAGCCCTGGCCGGCCATGCTCCGCACCATCTGGGGCGACGACCAGCGCTTCGTCGACACCTACTGGTCGCGTTTCGAGGACCGCTACTTCGCCGGCGACGGCGCCAAGCTCGACGAGGACGGCGATATCTGGCTGCTGGGCCGGGTCGACGACGTCATGAACGTCTCCGGCCACCGGATCTCCACGACAGAGGTCGAGTCGGCGCTGGTGTCCCACCCCACCGTCGCCGAGGCCGCCGTCGTCGGGGCCTCCGACCCGACGACCGGCCAGGGCATCGTCGCCTTCGTGATCCTGCGCGGCGGCACCGGGGGCGAGGCCGACGGCGACGCCGTCGCGCGGGAGCTCCGCGCCCACGTCACCAAGGAGATCGGGCCCATCGCAAAGCCGCGCCAGATCATGGTCGTCGCGGAGCTGCCCAAGACCAGATCGGGCAAGATCATGCGACGCCTGCTCCGCGACGTCGCCGAGAACCGCGAGATCGGCGACGTGACCACGCTGGCCGACTCCACGGTCATGGACCTGATCAGGGGCGGGCTCGCGACCGGGCCCGCCGCCGACGAGGCCTGACCACCTCTCGACGGGTCTGGTCGGCGACCGCGGGTCGTGATCACGACGGGTGCAGGGGCGACTGCGGGCAGTGGCCCGGAGGGGCGGCGCAGGTAGCCTGGGTCGGCCGGGGGCCGCCGGGGCGCACGGACCGGCGGGTCGGCTCGCCCGAGACGACCGGAGGTGGACGTGAGCCCGGACGAGCGCCGTCAGCACGGGTTCCTGGACCGGCTGCCGCTCACCGAGCGGACCACCCTCACCGACGTCCTCCGCAACGAGACCACGGGCGGCCTGCTCATGCTCGGCGCCACGGTCCTGGCGCTGATCTGGGCCAACAGCGCCTTGGCCGAGTCCTACGTGGCGCTGTCGGAGGTCACCTTCGGACCCGAGGCCCTGCACCTCGACCTGGACCTGGCCCACTGGACCGCCGACGGCCTGCTGGCGGTCTTCTTCCTGGTCGCGGGCCTCGAGCTGAAGCGGGAGCTGGTGGTCGGCTCGCTGTCGAACCCGGCAGCGGCTGCCCTCCCGGTCGTGGCCGCCATGTGTGGCATGGCCGTGCCGGCCGCCTTCTACGTAGCCGTGAACCTCGGCGGCGGCGACCTGCGGGGGTGGGCGGTCCCGACCGCGACCGACATCGCCTTCGCGCTGGCGGTGCTCGCCGTCATCGGGTCGGCCCTGCCGACCGCGCTGCGCGCCTTCCTGCTGACCCTGGCGGTCGTCGACGACCTGCTGGCCATCGTCATCATCGCCGTCTTCTTCACCAGTGACCTGGAGATCGTGCCGCTGGCGGCCGCGGTGGCCTTGCTCGCCGTCTACGCGGTGCTGCAGTTCCGACGGGTTCGCGGGTGGTGGATCTACGTGCCGATCGGGCTGGCCGTGTGGACACTGGTGCACGCGAGCGGGGTGCACGCCACCGTGGCCGGTGTCGCCGTCGGTCTGATCACCCGAGTCGCCCGCGACGAGGGCGAGGACCGCTCACCGGCGGAGACGCTCGAGCACCGCGTGCAGCCCTTCTCGGCGGCGGTGTGCGTGCCGTTGTTCGCCCTGTTCGCGGCGGGTGTGCCCGTGTCGGGCGAGGAACTCGCAGCCGTCTTCACCGAGCCCATCGGGTTGGGGATCGTGCTCGGGCTGGTCGTGGGCAAGACGATCGGGATCTTCGGCGGCTCCTACCTGACCTTCCGCTTCACCCGGGCCCAGCTCAACCCCGACCTGGCGTGGAGCGACGTGCTCGGCCTGTCCATGCTCGCCGGGATCGGCTTCACCGTCTCGCTGCTGATCGGTGAGCTCGCGTTCCAGGGGGACGAGGGCCCCACCGACCTGGCCAAGGTCTCGGTCCTGACCGCATCGCTGATCGCCGCGCTCGGCGCCGCCGTGATCCTGCGCATGCGCAACAAGATCTACCGCCGGATCCGGGACGAGGACGAGCGCGACGACGACCTGGACGGCATTCCGGACGTCTACCAGCGTGCCGACGTCACCGATCCGCCCCCACCGGGCGGGCCGCCGCGTGAGACACCGCCGCGACGGGCATAGGAGCTCGGACCGTCCGCCGGTAGGGTCGGCGGCGTCCAGAGCCCGAGGAGTGCCCTGATGAGCGAGCAGTCGACCGTCCCGACGGCGTCGGGCGAGCCCACCGTGGGCCAGCTCGTCGTGCAGGCCCAGCGAGAGTTCGCCGCGGTCGTCCGCGGTGAGGTGGAGCTGGCCAAGGCGGAGCTGAGGGACAGCGCAACGGCGGCCGGCACGGGGGCCGGGCTGTTCGGCGCCGCCGGCTTCCTCGGCGTCGTCGCGTTCATCCTGTTGTCGATCGCGGCCGCCTACGGCCTGGTGGCAGCGGGCCTGCACCCCGCGCTGGCGTTCCTCGTGGTGGCAGGGGTCTACATCCTCCTCGCGCTCGTGCTGGCCCTCGTCGGACGCTCGCAGCTCCGCAAGGTGTCCCCACCCGAGCGCACCAAGGCCAGCCTGGCCGAGACCAAGGCCGCCCTGAGCCGCGGCGGGTCGTGAGCACCGGAGGCTCGCTCCGCGACATCGTCGAGGTCGCCGGTCCCTGGAAGCATCGCCAGGTGGCGGCGAACGGCGCTCGCTTCCACGTGGCCGAGAGCGGTGACGGGCCTCTCGTCCTCCTCCTGCACGGCTTCCCCGAGTTCTGGTGGGCCTGGCGACACCAGCTGCCCCCGCTGGCCGCGGAGGGGTGGCGCGCCGCGGCGATGGACCTGCGCGGCTTCGGCGGCAGCGACAAGACCCCCCGGGGCTACGACCCGACGACCCTGGCGTCCGATGTCGCGGCGGTCGTGCGATCGCTGGGCGAGCGCACCGCCGTCCTCGTGGGCCACGGCTGGGGGGCCTACGTCGCCTGGGCCGCGGCGGTGCTTCGGCCCGCGACGGTCGCCGGGTTGGTGTCGGTCTCCATGCCGCACCCGCTCGTGCTCCGTCGCGCGATCATGCGGGACCCTCGCCAGACCGTTGCCGCAGGACACCTGCTCGGCTTCCAGGCGCCGGTGCTCCCCGAGCGACGGCTCGTGGCGGACGGCGGCGCCCTGGTGGAGACCCTGCTGCGGCGTTGGTCCGCGCCGGGCTCGGCCTTCCCCGACCCGGAGGCCGCCGATCGCTACCGGGCGGCCATGCACCTGTGGCCCGCTCCCCACTGCGCGTTGGAGTACCACCGCTGGGCCGTGCGCTCGCTCGTCCGCCCGGACGGCCGACGCTTCGCCGCCCGCATGCGCCACCCCGTCGAACAGCCGGTGATGCAGGTGCACGGAGCCCTCGACCGGACTGTGCTGGTGCGCACCGCGGCCGGCTCCGCGGAGTTCGTGACCGGCCCGTACCGGTGGACCCTGCTCGACGGCGCCGGCCACTTCCCTCACGAGGAGCAGCCCGACCGCTTGACGGCGGTCCTGCTGGAGTGGTTGGCGGAGCTGCCACGCTGACCACAGCGCTGCTTCCGGCGGCTCAGGGGGACAGGCAGCGGCCGGTGTCGACCGGGTTGCTGCCCCCCGCGGCCGCCAGTGCCGGCGCGACGGCCGCGGGGGAGAGGGCGTAGCCGGTGTCCGGGTCGGTCAGCGAGGCGGCGAAGATCACCCCGTACACCAGGCCGTCGTCGGCCAGCAGCGGCCCGCCGGAGTTGCCCGGCTCCACGTCGCCGCGCAGGGAGAGCACCTCCCGCTCGACGCGGTCCTCGCCGTAGATGTCTCGGCCCACGAGCACCTGGGTGCTGCGGATCCGCGCGGGCTCACCGGTCAGCGGCCCGCTGTTGGGGAAGCCGACGACGACCGCGTCGGCCCCAGCCGTGGCGTCCGACCGGAACTCCAGCGGTGGCCGGGTCAACCCGGGGACGGCCAGCACCGCCACGTCGACCCACGGGTCGAAATAGACGACCTGCGCCTCGAGCGGCGGTTCGCCCGGCAGGCCGACCGAGGGCGCCTGCACGCCCGCGACGACGTGGGCATTGGTCATCACCCGCTCGGGGGCCACCACGAAGGCGGTCCCCTCGAGGATGTTGCCGCACGCGGCAGCGCGGCCCACCACCAAGGCCACGCTCTCGGACGCCGCGCGCACCTCGGGGTCACGTCCGAGCACCGGTGAGGGAGGCTCCACCTCGACGATGGGCTCCGGGACCCAGGGCGCGACGACCTCGGGGAACGCGCCCGCCTGGACCACGGACCGGAAGGCCTCCCGCAAGCGGTCCGGGGAGACCGGCACCACGTCGTCGACGACCCTGAGCAGCACGGACTCGCGGGCGGCCGAGGAGGCCGTGGGGATCGCGGAGGATGCCAGCGCCAGCCCCACCGCCCAGGCGACGAGCAGCAGACCCGCGACGGCCAGCAGCGAGCCCCCCGCGGCGTCCAGATGACGTGCCGGGTGGGCCGCCACCCGGTCCCTGACCGCGGTGCCGACCCAGGCCAGCAGGGCTTGCCCGACCGATGCGGTGATCAGCACGAGGACCACCGCGAGCACCGCCGTCCCCAGTCCCGGGTCGAGCCCGCCGAGCACGACGGGGACCAGCAGCAGCCCGCCAACGGCACCGCCGACGAAGCCCACGAAGGACAGCAGCCCCACGACGAAGCCCTGGGTCCAGCCCGTGACCGCCACGACGAGGACCAGGACGAGCAGGAACCAGTCCAGGAAGTTCAGGCCGAGGAAGCTCACGCCGGCCCCTCCGGGCCGTCGCGGAGGAGCCCGGGATGAGCCGCCGAGCGCATCGCCATCCTCAGCAGGTCGTCCGGCAGGTCCTCCACGCGCGTACGGTCCCAGGGACGCTCCAGGCCGGCGACCTCCAGCAGCCGGGAGAGCAGCCCCGCGGTGAACCCCCACACCAGCAGGCCGTGCACGCGGAAGGCGGGCCCCTGGTGGCCGGACGGGTGACGCACCCGCAGGCGGTTGTCCGGGTGCAGCAGGTCGTCGAGTGCGACCCGGTGCACGGAGGCGACCTCGGCAGGATCCATCACCGACACCGGGGTCGGTTGCCGCCACCACGCCAGGACCGGAGTGACCACGAAGCCGCTCGGCGGCAACCACAGGTCCGGCAGCGTCCCAACCACCGCGACGCCCGCGGGGTCCACACCGGTCTCCTCGGCGGCCTCCCGCAGGGCCGCCCCGATCGGGCCGTCGTCGCCGGGGTCGACGGCACCGCCCGGGAAGGCGGGCTGGCCGGCATGGCTGCGCATGTCGTGCGCCCGCTCGATGATCAGCAGGTCGGGCACCGACCGTCCCACCCGCTCGGACTCGCCGAAGAGCATGAGCACGGCCGACCGCCGGCCGCCCGAGTCCGGCGGAAGGAAGGCCGAGAGCTCCTCCGGCCGTACCACGGCCGCTGCCTCGGCGATCGGTCGCATCCACTCCGGCAGGTCGTACGGGATCGGCGTACGGGGGGTCACGCCACATCCCGGACGAGCTTGGCGGCCGTGGCCGGGTCCGTCGGCCCCTCCCCGTACGAGGGGCACATCGGCGCCAGAGGGCACGCACCGCAGGCCGGCCGCCGGGCGTGGCAGCGCCGGCGACCGTGCCAGATGAGGCGGTGCGACAGCAGCACCCAGTCGCGGCGGTGGAACAGGGCGCCGACCTCGGCCTCGACCTTGTCCGGCTCGGTCTCGGCGGTCCAGCCGAAGCGTCGGACCAGCCGGCCGAAGTGGGTGTCGACGGTGATCCCCGGGACCCCGAACGCGTTGCCCAGCACCACGTTGGCGGTCTTGCGCCCCACTCCGGGCAGGGTCACCAGGTCACGCAGGCGGCCGGGCACCACGCCATCGAACCGCTCGACGATCGCCTGCGACAGCCCCATGATCGCCTGGGTCTTGGCGCGGAAGAAGCCGGTCGACTGGATGATCCGCTCGACGTCCTCGCGGTCCGCCGCCGCCAGCGCCGCCGGTGTGGTGTAGGCCGCGAAGAGCACGGGCGTGACCATGTTGACCCGTTTGTCGGTGGTCTGGGCCGACAGCACGGTGGCGACGAGCAGCTCGAACGGCGAACGGAAGTCCAGCTCGCAGTGGGCGTCGGGGTAGAGCAGACCCAGCTCGCGGTTCATGCGTCGGGCGCGTCGGACGAGGGCCAGGCGCGACTCGTCGGCGAGGGGGCGGGCGGGCACCGGCACAGCCTACGTTCCGCCCCGTGGGGTGGCGCGGCGCATGATCCGCCACAATGCTGCCGAGCACAATGTGAGCCGTGACACCACGGGCGGGCCGGCCGCCCGAGCAGCGGAGGAGGCTTCCAGTGGACGAGGTGCTGCGCAGCGCGCCGCTCTTCCGCGAGCTCGACGACGAGGCGGCGTCAGCGCTCCGGGCCTCGATGGTGGAGGTCCAGCTCGGGCGCGGCGAGGTGCTCTTCCGGGAAGGGGACACCGGCGACCGCGTCTACGTCGTCATCGACGGCAAGGTCAAGCTGGGGCGCACGTCGAGCGACGGCCGCGAGAACCTGCTGGCGATCCTGGGCCCCGGACAGATGTTCGGTGAGCTCTCGCTCTTCGACCCCGGGCCACGCTCGGCCACCGTCACCGCCGTGACCGACACGGTGCTGCTCAGCCTGGCCAACGAGGACATGCTCACCTGGCTGACGGGGCGCCCCGAGGTCGCCCGCGGCCTGCTGCTGCAGCTCGGGCAGCGCCTGCGGCGGTCCAACGACACGCTGGCCGACCTGGTGTTCTCCGACGTGCCCGGCCGGGTGGCCAAGGCGCTGCTCGACCTGTCCACCCGGTTCGGCGTCCCGTCCGAGGAAGGCGTCCGGGTGGTGCACGACCTCACCCAGGAGGAGCTGGCCCAGCTCGTCGGCGCGTCGCGCGAGACCGTCAACAAGGCGCTCGCCGACTTCGCCGGCCGTGGGTGGCTGCGGCTGGAGCAGCGCTCCGTGGTCATCCTCGACCTGGAGCGGTTGCAGCGCCGGGCACGCTGACACGCAACCCCGAACTCTCGTGGCCAAGGGGTGGCCCACGCCTCAGCCCTGCTCGTGCCCCAGGTACTCCAGCTGGGCCCGCACCGACAGCTCGGCGGCGTCCCACAGCGACCGGTCCACCTCCGCGTACACGACCTCGACGACCTCACGGGCGGTGCCGGCACCGCCGGCGAGCGCGGCCCGGACCTCCTCCAGCCGCCGCATCCGGTGGTTCAGGTAGTCCTGGGCCACGGCGGCAGCGTCGTCGCGGACCGGCCCGTGCCCTGGCAGCAGCCGGGCTGGGCCGAGATCGCGCAACCGCGCCAGCGAGTCGAGGTACGGAGCGAGGGCGCCGTCGGGGTGGGCCACGACGGTCGTGCCCCGGCCGAGCACGGTGTCGCCCGTCAGCACCCCGGGCTCGACCGGCTCGGCCACGAGGAAGCTGACCGAGTCGGACGTGTGCCCGGGCGTGTGGACCACCCGCAGGTCCAGCGCCTCCACCCCCAACTGCGCCCCGTCGCGGTCCAGCGGGGCAGCGTCGACGCAGAGCGCCGGGTCCCGGGCGGCGACCGGTGCGCCGGTGATCTCGCGGAAGCGACCCGAGCCCTCGGCGTGGTCAGGGTGCCCGTGGGTGAGCAGCGTCAGCACGACCGTCCCTGCCTCGGCGGCGACCCGCTCCAGGTGCTCGTCGAGCAGCGGACCCGGGTCCACCACCACGCTGCCGCCACGGACCCGGAGCACGTACGTGTTCGTGCCCTCGAGGGTCATCGGCGACGGGTTGTCCGCCCGGACCAGCCGGGTCCAGGAGGGGAGGAGGTGCGACGAGGTCATGGACGTCCCCCGGGATCGTCGCCGGGGAAGTCCGGGTCGCCGGGGACCACGACCCGGACCTCCCCGCCCAGGTCGACCCAGCCGGGCGTGACCTCGGGCAGGTCCCGCCCGGCAGCGGCGGCGAAGGCCGCGTCGGCGGACGGGAACCCCCCCAGCTCCTCCAGGGTCGCCCAGGTCGGGGGGAGCATCGCCAGCTCCCCGGCCCGGGCAGCCGAGACCGCGTCGTCCGGGCGGGTCCAAGCGGTGCGGTCCGCCTCGCCGGAGACGTCGCGCGGCTCCTGCCCTGCGGGCAGCAGGGCCAGAAAGAACCAGGTGTCGTACCTTCGCTCTTCGAAGCGGGGCGTCACCCAGTGCGCCCAAGCCGCCAGCAGGTCCGAGCGCAGCACCAGCCCGCGGTCGTCGAGGAGGTCGGTGAGCGCCAGCCGCCGGTCGACCAGTGACTGCCGGGCCTCCTCCCACCCGGGCCCGGAGGCATCGACCACGGCCGCGCCGTCGCCCGGTGCCGCGGCCAGGAGCACGCCCGACTCCTCGAAGGTCTCCCGGACCGCGGCGCACACGAAGCCCCTGGCGGCGGCCTCGTCGCAGCCCAGCCGGGACCCCCAGTCAGCGGGCGACGGGCCTGCCCACGACCCGAGCGGGTGCTCGGTGTCGCGCGGATCGACGGCCCCGCCCGGGAAGGCGTGCATGCCCGCCGCGAAGGCCATGGAGGCCCGCCGCCGGAGGACGTACGCCTCCAGGCCGGAGGCGCCGTCACGCAACAGCACCACCGTGGACGCCGGTCGCGCCGGGACCGGGTCCCAGGGCGCGGCCGTGAAAGCCCGGGCCCTGGCCGCCAAGGCGTCGGGGAGGGTCCGGGCGGAGGTCAGGTGCCCACCTCGACGACGAGCTCCACCTCGACCGGGGCGTCGAGCGGCAGGACTACGACGCCCACCGCACTTCGGGCGTGCTGGCCGACGTCGCCGAAGACCTCACCGAGGAGGTGGCTGGCCCCGTTGACCACTTGCGGCTGCCCCGAGAAGCCGGGGGCCGAGGCGACGAAGCCGACCACCTTGACGACGCGGGTCACGGCCGAGAGGTCCCCCACGACCGAGCGCACCGCCGCCAGGGCGTTCAGAGCGCACTGCTGGGCGCACTCGGCCGCCTCCTCCGGGCTGACGTCGGCCCCCACCTTCCCCGTACGGACGAGGTCGCCGTCGCGAAGGGGGAGCTGGCCGGAGGTGTAGACGTACGAGCCGGTGCGGACGGCGGGAACGTAGGCGGCGACCGGTGCGGCCACCTCCGGGACGGAGAGCCCGAGCTGGGCCAGCCGGTCCTCGGGGGTCATCAGGGCCGCTCCCGCTTCAGGTAGGCGACCATGCTCTCCGGGTTGGGTCCCGGGACGACCTGGACGAGCTCCCACCCGTCCTCACCCCAGGTGTCGAGGATCTGCTTGGTCGCGTGCACGAGCAACGGCACGGTCGCGTACTCCCACTTGGCCATGCGCGGGAGCGTAGTGGTCTTGGATGGCCGGTGATGTCCGCGACCCCCCACCCCGACCCCGAACCGCGCGACGTCCTGAAGCGACCCGCGGCGCCGCCGGACGCCGTGCTCCGCTACGGCCGCTCCGGGCGATCCGTGGTCGACCTGCGACTGCCGGTACGGGCGGCGGGCGACCCGCTCGCACGCCTGGTGGTACTGCTGCACGGCGGGTTCTGGCGAATCGAGTACGACCGGGTGCACTCCCGACCGCTGGCCGACGGCCTGGCCGCCGCCGGATGGGCGGTGGCCACCCCGGAGTACCGCCGGACGGGCGAGCCGGGCGGCGGCTGGTTAGGGACCTTCGACGACGTGGCCGCCGCACTGCGTGCCCTGCCGGACCTGGTCGAGGCGGTGGCCCCGGGTGCCGTGGACGTCGGGGCCCCGGTGCTCCTGGGTCATTCCGCAGGGGGCCAGCTGGCGCTCTGGGCCGCGGCCACCCCGTCCGTACGGCCGCCGGGGCTGGCGGGGGTCGTGGCGCTGGCGCCCGTCGCCGACCTCGACAAGGCCTGGCGGCTGGCCCTGGACGGCGGGGCGGTCACCGCGTTGCTCGGCGGCTCCCCCGCCGAGGTCCCCGACCGCTATGCCGCCGTCGACCCGGTGCGGCTGCCCGCACCATCCGTACCGGTGACCGTCCTGCACGGGACCGACGACGAGCAGGTCCCGCCTTCGCTCTCCGGGTCGTACGGGGAGGCGACGGGCGCCCGGGTCGAGCCGCTGGAGGGGGTCGGGCACTTCGGGTTGATCGACCCGCGTTCAGCGGCGTGGCCGCGGGTCCTTGCGGCCCTCGAGGCCTTGCCAGGACGGCCTGGTCGGGGCGAACCTACGGCGCCGTAGGTTACAGTCGCACGATGGCCGACCCGGTCGCGTGCTCGTCCGTCGTCCTGCACGGCGACGAGCTCGGCTTCGTCGACGAGGGCACCGGTGCACCGGTCGTCTTCGTCCACGGCCTGCTCGGCTCGCACCGCGGGTGGGCCCACCTGGTGGCCGACCTCGCCGTGGAGCGACGGGTCGTCGCCCCGGACCTGCTCGGGCACGGGACCTCGGCGAAGCCGGTCGGCGACTACTCGCTCGGAGCCCACGCGGCGATCCTGCGGGACCTGCTCGACCACCTCGGGATCGACCGGGTGGACCTCGTGGGGCACTCGCTCGGCGGCGGGATCGCCCTGCAGTTCTGCTATCTCTTCCCCGAGCGAGTCTCTCGTCTCGTGCTGGTCAGCAGCGGCGGACTCGGCCGGGAGGTGGGCCTGGCGCTCAGGGCGGCGACGCTCCCCGGCGCCGAGCTGGTCATCCCGCTCCTCGCCTCGACCTGGGTGCGCACGCGGGCCGAAGCCGTGGGCCACCGGCTGGCGCGCGCGGGCCTGCGGCCACGGGCGGACGTGACCGAGGGGTGGCGAGGCTTGGTCTCCCTCGCCGACGCCGAGACCCGGCGAGCCTTCCTGGCAACCAGCCGCTCGGTGATCGACCCTGGCGGCCAGACCGTCACCGCGGTGCCCCGGCTGTCACTGGTCGCGGAACTGCCCACCCTGCTCGTCTGGGGGGCGCGGGACCGGATCATCCCGCTGCGGCACGGGATCGCGGCGGCTCAGTCGATCCCGGGCAGCCGGGTCGAGGTGTTCGAGTCGGCGGGCCACTTCCCGCACCTGGACGACCCCGACCGCTTCACCCGGGTACTGCTGGACTTCGTCTCCAGGGCGGCGTAGCTCACCGCGAGGGACGACCCAGCGGCTCATCCCTTCCGGTGACCATGGGACCACGTCGAGACCACCCTGTGACCGCGCCGCAGAAGAGTACGTCCAGCAGCGCGTACCGAGGATGGAGGCGACGGCCATGCCACGGAGTCCTGGACGGTCCTCCCGGTCCACGGTGGAGATCGGGTGCTGCTCGCTCGGCTGGTGGCAGGGGCCGGCCGGACCGTGAGCACCGACGAGCTGATCGACACGTTGTGGGGGGAGACGCCGCTACGCGCGGCCGGCAAGACCTTGCAGAACCATGTGCTACGGCTGCGCAAGGCGCTCGAACCCGATCGCGACGGATCACCGACGCTGCTGGTGACCGACGGGTGCGGCTACCGGCCGGACGACGACGCCATCGACGCGCGGAGGTTCGAGCGGTTGGTCGGACTCGGCCGGAGGGCCTACCGGGAGGGGCGGATCGAGCCCGCCGCAGCGACCCTGCCCGAACGCCGTCGGCTCCAGATCGCTGGAGGATCGGATGCGGCCGACCTGGATCTCGGGCGAGCCCGGGAGAGGTCGCCGAGCTGGAGACCGCTGGCCCACGAGCACCCGCTGCGGGAGCGGTTCTGGCAGCTGCTCGTCCTGGCCCTCTACCACGCCGACCGGCAGGCCGACGCCCTGGCCGCGTGCTCGCGCGCCCGCGATGTGCTCGTCGGGGAGCTCGGCGTCGGTGCTGTCAGGGCGGGCGCGGTGACTGTGGCTCTGCGGCGTCGCGAACCGCGACTGGCCTGACCGCGCTGTGACCAGTCAGCCCCAGCCCGGCCCGGGCCCGTCCGCCTCGTCGAAGATCAGCCAGGTTCGGGTCGCCTTGACTCCGGCCACGTCCTGGATCCGCTCGAGCACCACGTGCCGTAGCGCCGCGTTGTCCGGCGCGCGCACCAGCGCCAAGGCGTCGAAGTCGCCGCCGACCAGGGCGACGTGCTCCACGTACGGGAGGGTGCGCAGCTGCCGCGACACCTCGCGCCACGCGTTCTGCTCCATCGACAGGAGCACGAAGGCGCTCGTCCCGAGACCGGCCCGCTCGGGGTCGACCCGGGCACCGAAGCCGGTGATCACCCCGTCGCGGACCAGCCGGTCGACCCGGGCGTAGGCGTTGGCGCGGGACACGTGCACCCGCTCGGCCAGGGTCCGGATCGATACCCGGCCATCGCGGACGAGCTCGGCCAGCACGGCCCGGTCGACCTCGTCGAGAGGTCTCGCGGCAGAACGTCCGGTCCGGAAGCCGTGACCAGGCTCACCCTTGGACAGATGGTCGACTTCAGACACCTTGTGAATCCGTTCGTCACTGATTCGGGCCGAGAGTGGAGAGGTACATCCCAGTGGAGGCAGGATCGGAGAGTCAACCGTACGCAGCGTCGCGCACAGGGGTGGACCCACCATGACCACGCAGGCCGACTCCCGGACCGGCACCGCCCGCGGACTCGCCCCCGCCGCACCACCCCACATGCGACCGGCCCCCGACGGCACGGCCGCCGCCGCCGCGCGGCTGCTGCCCGCGGCCGTCCCCGTGCGGTTCCTCGACGACGACGGCGGCCAGGCCCCGGAGGCCGAGCGGGCCGGCTACACCGCCCCCGCCGACGACCTCCTGGTCGAGGCCTACCGGCGGATGGTCGTCGGGCGCCGGTTCGACGCCCAGGCGACCGCCCTGACCAAGCAGGGCCGGCTGGCGGTCTACCCGTCCAGCCACGGCCAGGAAGCCTGCCAGGTCGGTGGGGTGCTGGGCGTGCGCGACACGGACTGGATCTTCCCTACCTACCGCGAGTGCACGGCGCTGGTCGCCCGCGGCCTCGATCCGGTCGAGGTGCTCACCCTGCTCCGCGGCGACTGGCACTGCGGCTACGACCCGCGGGCCACCTACACCGCCCCGCAGTGCACCCCGCTGTCGACACAGACGCTGCACGCCGCCGGCCTGGCCTACGCCGCCCGGCGCCGGGGCGAGGACACCGTCGCACTGGCCTTCGTCGGCGACGGCGCCACCTCGGAGGGCGACTTCCACGAGGCGCTCAACTTCGCCGCCGTCTTCAAGGCCCCGGTCGTCTTCCTGGTGCAGAACAACGGCTACGCCATCTCCGTACCCCTGGCTAAGCAGACCGCCGCGCCCTCTCTCGCGTACAAGGGAGTCGGCTACGGCGTGCCCAGCGAACAGGTCGACGGCAACGACCCGGTCGCGGTGCTGGCCGTCCTGCAGCACGCGGTCGAGCACGCGCGCGCGGGCCGCGGGCCCTACCTCGTCGAGGCCCACACCTACCGCATCGAGGCGCACACCAACGCCGACGACGCCAGTCGCTACCGCGATCGCAGCGAGGTCGAGGCGTGGGAGCGGCGCGACCCGATCGACCGGCTGGGACGTCACCTCCGGGACCGCGGCCTGCTCGACGACGAGACGGTCGCCGCGGCCCACGAGGCGGCCGAAGCCTTGGCCGGCAGCCTCCGCGAGCGGATGAACCGCGACCCGCACGTCGACCCGCGCGAGCTGTTCGCCCACGTCTACGCCGAGCCCACGCCCCAGCTGCGCGAGCAGCTCGGCTGGCTGGAGGAGGAGCTCGCAGCCGAGGGCGAGGAGGGGCAGGGCTGATGGCGCCCACGACGATGGCGCAGGCGCTCAACCGGGCGCTGCGCGACGCGATGGCCGCCGACGAGTCGGTCGTGATGTTCGGCGAGGACGTGGGCCGACTGGGCGGGGTCTTCCGGGTCACGGACGGGATCGCGGCCGACCTCGGCGATGACCGATGCTTCGACACCCCGCTCGCCGAGGCGGGGATCATGGGCTTCGCCGTCGGCATGGCGATGAACGGCTTCCGGCCCGTCGTCGAGATGCAGTTCGACGCCTTCGCGTACCCCGCGTTCGAGCAGATCACCTCGCACGTCGCCAAGATGCGCAACCGCACCCGCGGCGCGATGTCCCTGCCGCTCGTCATCCGCATCCCGTACGCCGGGGGGATCGGCGGCGTCGAGCACCACTGCGACTCGTCGGAGGCGTACTACGCACACACGCCGGGCCTCAAGGTCGTCACGCCGGCGACACCCGCCGACGCCTACTCCCTGCTCCGCGAGGCGATCGAGGACCCCGACCCGGTTGTCTTCCTCGAGCCCAAGAAGCTCTACTGGTCCAAGGCCGACCTCGACCTCCCCGCCCGTACCGAGCCGTTCGGGCGCGCCGCCGTACGCCGTCCCGGGAGGGACGCCACGCTCGCCACGTACGGGTCGATGGTGCCCGTCGCGCTGGAGGCCGCCGAGTCGGCGACGGGCGAGGGCTGGGACCTCGAGGTGCTGGACCTGCGCACCATCGTGCCGCTGGACGACGAGACGCTGGTGGAGTCCGTGCGCCGTACGGGGCGGTGCGTGGTCGTCCACGAGGCCGCGGGCTTCGCCGGTGTCGGCGCCGAGGTCGCGGCCCGCGTACAGGAGCGGTGCTTCCACTCCCTGTACGCGCCGGTGCTGCGAGTGACCGGCTTCGACGTGCCGTACCCGCCCCCGATCGTGGAGCACTCGCACCTGCCCGGCGTCGACCGCATCCTGGACGCGGTCGCGCGGCTGCAGTGGGACGACGCCCCCGACACCCGCTTCCTCGCGGGGGTCCCGGCGTGACCGCGGTCGAGGCCGGCCAGGTCTTCCGGCTCCCCGACCTCGGCGAGGGGCTCACCGGAGCCGAGGTCCTGGAGTGGAAGGTCGCGGTTGGCGACCACGTGGCGGTGGACCAGGTCGTCGTCGAGGTCGAGACGGCCAAGGCCGCCGTCGAGGTCCCCTGCCCGTACGCGGGGCAGGTCGTCGCCCTGCACGGGGAACCGGGCCAGCACCTGGCCGTCGGCGACCCGCTGCTGTCGGTGGGGCCCGCGGGCGACGCCGGTGAGACCTTCCGCCGGGAGGAGCGGGCCGGCTCGACACCCCGTCCTGCCGCGAGCGCCGACGGCTCCGGTGCGGTGCTCGTCGGGTACGGGACGGGGGCCGGGGGCTCGCGGCGACGGCGCCGTCGCGGTGGCGCCGCCGAGGCGAGTGGTGCCCCGGCTCCGGGATCGGTCCCACTGGCCCCGCGGGTCACCTCTCCGGTCGTCCGTCGGCTGGTCAAGGAGCACGGCCTCGTGCTCTCCCGGCTGACCGGGAGCGGCCCGGCCGGTGTGGTGCTGCGACGTGACGTCGAGGCCGCCGTCGGCGTGCTCGACGGGACGGAGAGCGCGGTCGGCGCGAGCCCGGCAGACGTACGGATCCCGCTCCGGGGTCTGCGGCGCACGGTGGCCGACAAGCTCGCGCGTTCGAGGCGCGAGATTCCCGACGCGACCACCTGGGTCGACGTCGACGCGACGGGTCTGGTCGAGGCGCGCCAGGTGTTGCAGGAGGCCTATCCCGACCACCGGATCGGTGTGCTGGCCGTGCTCGCCCGGTTCGTCGTCGCAGGCCTGGCCAGGCACCCCGAGCTCAACTCCTCGGTCGACACCGAACGTGAGGAGATCATGCAGCACGGCGCCGTGCACCTGGGCTTCGCCGCGCAGACCGACCGGGGCCTGGTGGTCCCGGTCGTACGCGACGCGCACCAGATGACCCTGGTGGAGCTCGCCGACGAGCTGGCCCGGCTGACCGAGCTGGCGCGCCACGGCCGCCTCGGCCCGGAGCACCTCACCGGCGGGACGTTCACGCTCAACAACTACGGCGTCTTCGGGGTCGACGGCTCGACACCGATCATCAACCACCCCGAGGCGGCACTGCTCGGCGTGGGCCGGATCGTCGACAAGCCATGGGTCGTCGACGGGGCACTGGCCGTGCGCAAGGTCACGCAGCTGTCGCTGACCTTCGATCACCGGGTCTGCGACGGCGGTGTGGCGGGTGGGTTCCTGCGCTACGTCGCCGATGCTGTCGAGCGTCCGGTCACCCTCCTCGGCGCACTGTGACCTTGGCCGCCGACCGCCTGGCCGAGATCGGCTTGCGTGACGGGCTCGGGTGGTGGTGTTCGCGTACGAGAGCGGTCTGGTCGAGGTGGGCGAGCGCGGCATCGGGTGTTGACGCCGGTGGGACCGTGCCGGGGGCGGGGTGGTGGCTGCGGGAGGCGACACTGAACTTTTGAGGTCCGTGCACAGGCCGGGCGCGGCCCCTTCCGGTGGTGTGTTCGAACGTCTGTACGATAGTGGGATGGACGTGGGCGCTGTGACCGGCCCGGTGGCGGGGTTGCGGGCGGCGGCCGCCGCGGTGGGCGGGATCCGGGTGGGGTCGGTGGAC
>DASTQL010000149.1:0-7913 GCA_035761805.1 Jiangellales bacterium
GCTGCTCACACTGCAGGCCGCGCTGGACCTCATCGACGACCTGCAGGCAGAGCGCCGAGGTGAAGTCCTCATCGTGGCAGCTGCGGGCAACAGCTCCGATGACCACCCGCACTGGCCCGCGGCGTTCGACCGAGTCGTGGCGGTAGGCGCGTTGAATCAGGACGAGACACCGGCTGACTTCTCGACCCGTGGCGCCTGGGTGGACTGCTCCACGGTCGGCGTGGGCATCCGGAGCACATACGTCGAGGGTGAAGAACTCCCCGATCTCGATGCGCCGGACCCGCACGAGACGTGGGGGGCAAACTCCTGGGCGCAGTGGCTGGGCACGTCGTTCGCCGCACCGCAGGTGGCCGGTGCAGTAGCGAAGTTGGCTCACGAGTCCGGCTCGACGTTGCGGCTGGCTCTCCAGACCCTGCTGCGGGGCAGAGACCGGGTTCATGGCTTCGGCCGTATACGTAGGATCCTCTGACCTACCGCTCCAGGCGCGCCGACCCCAGCCGCCGAAGCGCCTCGTCGAGGACCGCCGGCCGCTTGCAGAACGCCCACCGCACCAGCGGCCGGCCGGCCTCGACGTCGTCGTAGAAGACCCGGTTCGGGATCGCCACCACGCCGGCCCGCTCCGGCAGCGCACGGCAGAACTCCATGCCGTCGCCCCAGCCGAGCGGCCGCACGTCCGTCGTGACGAAGTACGTGCCGTCCGGGCGGTGCACCTCCAGCCCGAGACCGGCGAGGCCGGCACACAGCAGATCGCGCTGGGCCTCGAGGGCGGCGCGGTGCCCCTCCACCCAGTCGCCCGCCTCCTCCAGGGCCCACGCGACGGCCGGCTGGAAGGGGGCTCCCGACGTGTACGTGAGGAACTGCTTGGCCGCCCGGACCGCCGAGACCAGCTCCCGCGGCCCCGTGACCCAGCCGACCTTCCACCCGGTGACCGAGAAGGTCTTGCCGGCCGAGCCGATCCCGAGCGTCCGCTCCCTCATCCCCGGCAGCGTGGCGATCGGCACGTGCGTGGCGCGGGCGAAGACCAGGTGCTCGTAGACCTCGTCCGACACGACGACCAGGTCGTTCTCGACCGCGACTGCCGCGACCGCCGCGAGCTCGTCCTCGGTGAGCACGGCCCCCGTCGGGTTGTGGGGCGAGTTGAGCAGCACCACCCTCGTACGGGAGGAGACAGCCGCCCGGAGGCGGTGCACGTCCAGGCGGTAGCGCGGCGCGCGCAGGGTGACGGGCACCCGGACGCCGCCCGCCATCGCGATCATCGCGGCGTACGAGTCGTAGTAGGGCTCCAGCGCGACGACCTCGTCGCCCGGCTCCACCAGCCCCAGGACGGCCCCCGCGATCGCCTCGGTGGCACCGGTGGTGACGAGGACCTCGCCGGCGGGGTCGTACGCAAGCCCGTACCTGCGGAGCCGGTCCGCGGAGATCGCGGAACGCAGCTCGGGGACGCCGTCCCCCGGCGGGTACTGGTTGCGGCCCGAGCGGATCGCGGCGACCGCGCGCTCGAGCAGCTCGGTGGGACCGTCCGTGTCGGGGAAGCCCTGGCCGAGGTTGACCGACCCGGTGGTCGTGGCGAGCGCGGTCATCTCGGCGAAGACGGTCGTGCCGAGTCCTGCGACCCGGGAGGCGGCGCGCGTGATGGTCATCACGCAGGAGCCTACGAGCCAGCGCGGCTAGGGTCGCAGGATGCCTGTCGCCCTCGTGACCGGAGCCACGTCCGGCATCGGACTGGCCTATGCCCGACTGCTGGCGCAGCTCGGGCACGACGTCGTCCTGGTGGCCCGGGACGAGGCCCGCCTGCAGGCCGTGGTCGACGAGCTGAGCGGCTCGACCGGTCGCAAGGCCGAGGTGCTCGCCGCCGACCTGACCGACCGTGCCGCACTCCGGCGCGTGGAGGCGCGGCTCGAGGACTCCGAGCGGCCGGTCGACCTGCTGGTCAACAACGCCGGCTTCGCGCTGCGGAAGCCCTTCCTGGCCAACGAGGTCGACGACGAGGAGCGGATGCTCGACATCCACGTGCGGGCCGTCCTGCGGCTGACCCACGCGGCCGTACGGAGCATGGTCCGGCGTGGTCACGGCGCCGTCGTCAACGTCAGCTCCGTCGCCACGTGGTTCCCGCGCGGCTCGTACAGCGCGCACAAGGCCTGGGTCACGAGCTTCACGGAGGGCCTGTCGGGGTCGTTGCGGGGCACGGGGGTCGCCGTGCAGGCGGTGTGCCCCGGCTTCGTCCGGTCGGAGTTCCACCAGCGGGCGGGGATGCGAATGGACGGCTTCCCCCGCTGGGCGTGGCTGACCCCCGAGGAGGTCGTCGAGGCCTCGCTCGCCGACCTCCGTCGCGGGCGGGTCGTCTCCGTCCCCTCCCGCCGTTATCGGCTGGCCGCCGGCGTCCTCCGACACGCCCCCCGGTCGCTGCTCGTCGCGGGTGGTCGCCGCTACGCCGCCCGTACGGGCCGGGAGCCGGGCGACCGGGGCACTGGGGCCGCCCCTTGACGCGGCCTGCGGGGACGCCTTGGCTGAGGCGGTGGGACGTGACCTCCCGGGGTACGAACGTGCGTCGTTCGAGCACCGGGGGCGGGTGCACGAGGTGTACCGGGCGGGCGCCGGTCCGGGCGTCGTCGTCGTCCACGAGGTCCCGGGGATCCACCCTGGCGTCCTCGCTCTTGCCGGACGGCTGCGCGACGAAGGCTTCACGGTCGTCCTCCCCTCGCTGTTCGGCCACCCCGGCGTGCCGGCGACGGGGCGGGAGATCGCCCGGTCGATCGCCCGGATCTGTGTCGGGCGTGAGTTCTCCCTGCTGGCCGACCGCACCAGTCCGGTGGTGGGGTGGTTGCGCGCGCTCGCCGTCGACGTGCACCGGGACTGCGGAGGGGCGGGCGTCGGCGCCGTGGGCATGTGCCTCACCGGTGGCTTCGCGCTCGCCATGGCCGTGGAGGGTGCGGTCCTCGCCCCTGTCCTCAGTCAGCCTGGTCTGCCCGCACCCGTGACGCCGTCCCGGCGGGCCGCCCTCGGCCTGGACCCCGCCGACCTGGCGCGGGTCCGCCAGCGCACGGGAGACGGTCTCTGCCTGCTGGGGCTCCGGTTCTCCGCCGACCGGGCGAGTCCGGCCGAGCGGTTCGAGACCCTCCGACGGACGTTCGGTGACGCGTTCGAGGGCATCGAGATCGACTCCTCGCCGGGGAACCGGTACGGCATCGCACCCAGGGCGCACGCCGTCCTGACGGTCGATCTCGTGGACCGTCCCGGACACCCGACCCGCGCCGCGCTGGACCGGGTGGTCGCCTTCCTCCGCGAGCGACTCGGTACGGCCGGCGAGCCCGGTCCCTCCCGCCCCGGGTGAGGGTCAGGACACTGCGCCCCGTGCGTACGGGATGCGGAGCAGCACCCAGGTGATGGCCAGGGAGGCGGCCGTGGTGAGCGTCCACTGCGCGAGCACGACGGTGACGAAGGCCACCACCTCGGGGGGCAGCGGCCAGGCGGACTGCAAGGGGTAGAGGACCAGGGGGTGCACGAGGAAGACCCCGAAGGTCAGCCCGGCGAGCCACGTGGTGCGGCCGCCGTAGCGCGTGCCGAGCCGCTGTCCCGCCACGCGCATGAGCACCAGCGCCGACAGCGACATGACGATCACCGGCGGGCTGAGGAAGCCGTAGAGGTAGCGCCCGCCGGCTCCCCAACCGGACGGTACGGAGGTCAACCCGGTCAGCGCCGCCGTCAGGACCACCGACGCCACGAACGCCGCGGCGGCGACCCGGACGGCCCGGCGATCCAGCACCACGTCGCGGAGCACCCAGCCGGCCACGAAGTAGCCGGCGAACGGCAGGAACCGGGTCGCGGCGTTGGCGCCGCCGACGCCGGCGAGTGCGGTCGCCAGCTGGTCGAGCACGCCGAGGCCGAGGAGCACGAGTGCGAAGCCCGCCTGCATGCGCCGGGCGGTGTGGCGGAGCACGATCCGCAGGAAGGGCGCGATGACGTAGAGCCCGAGCAGGACGAAGAGGAAGTAGAGCTGCAGGAACGGGGTCCCGGCGAGCACGTCCCGCCCCGCGCCGGTGACATCGACGGGCTCGGAGAGGACCCACCGCCGGAAGCCCAGGTAGACCAGCGTCCACACGACGAGCGGGATCCCGATCCGGGTCAACCGCTTCCGGTAGAAGTCCCGCGGCCGCTCGACGCGGCGGGGGTCGAGCACGAGAGCGCCGCTGACCATGATGAAGACGGGGACGCACCAGCGAGAAGCGGCGTTGAGCAGGTTGGCCAGCCACCAGGACGGCGTGCCCTCGTCGACGACCGTGCCGTTGACGGCCGGGGCGAGGACGTGGACCAGCACCACCGCGCCGATCGCCATGACCCGGGCCAGGTCGAGCCAACCGGTGCTCTCGGTGGCCCCTCGGACCGGCTCGACCGGTTCGACCGGCGCCGTCGGGCGGGCGGGCCCGGCCGCCCGGGGCGGGTCGGGGCGGTCGGCTTCGGGGGCTGCATCACCCGGCTTGCCCCGGTCTGTCCCGGACGGCTCCTCCCGGGACGGCGACGGGGTTGGGTCGCTCACCTGCCCTGTCTACCCCCGACGCTCCGCCCTCATGCGGTGACCCCCTGTCGTACGCTCCCCTGCCGTGACCGCACGCGAGGACCTGGGCGAGCAGATCCGGACGAAGGCGGTGGTCCACGGCCGGGTCGTGCTCTCCTCGGGCCGCGAGGCCGACTACTACGTCGACCTCCGCAGGGTCACTCTCGACGGCCGTGCCGCCCCGCTGGTCGGCGAGGTGATGCTGGACCTCACTGCCGACCTCCCGTACGACGCGGTGGGCGGGCTCACGCTGGGCGCCGACCCCGTGGCGACGGCGATGCTGCACGCCGCGTCCCGGCAGGACCGCGAGCCGCCGCTGGACGCCTTCGTCGTACGGAAGGCGGAGAAGGCCCACGGCCTGCAGCGCCGCATCGAGGGTCCCGAGGTGCGCGGCCGCCGGGTGCTCGCGGTGGAGGACACGTCGACGACGGGGGCGAGCGTGCTGACGGCGGTCGAGGCCCTGCGGACCGCCGGCGCCGAGGTCGTGGCGGTCGCGGTGATCGTCGACCGGGCGACCGGTGCGCGGGAACGGGTGGAGGCTGCGGGGCTTCCCTACCGCGCCGCCTACGGCCTCGCCGACCTCGGCCTCGCCTGATCCCTCTCCCTTGATCATGAAGCCTGGCCCGTGTCCGAGCAGGGAGAGACGTTCATGATCACCGGCGGGAGGGTACGGTCGCGGCGTGCTGATGCTCGTCGCGGCCATGGCCGTCCTGGTGGTGGCGGTGGTCGTGACGGCGCTTGCCGTGCACCGGCTGACCCGGCTGCGCCTCGGTGTCGAGGACGCGTGGCGCCATCTCGACAGCGCCCTGGAGCAGCGCCACGAGGTGGTCGACGGGCTGCTCGCGGCCGTGGCTCCCTTCGGGCTGTCCGGCGAGTCCACCGACCGGGTGACCGAGGCACGTGCAGCCGCCGCGCTTCCGGGCGCGCC
Source organism: Jiangellales bacterium (assembly GCA_035761805.1). Taxonomy (GTDB): domain Bacteria; phylum Actinomycetota; class Actinomycetes; order Jiangellales; family Jiangellaceae; genus DASTQL01. Next base: position 5,481 of record DASTQL010000149.1, read on the forward strand.
TCCGCCGGTCCAGGCGCTCGCCGAGCAGTCGCTCGCCCGCTCGGTGGACCAGCTGCTGGTCCAGGTCGACGCCGACCCTGCCGCCGCCGCGGATGCCCGGATCACGGACGTTCGCGAGCGCCTGCTCGCGGCCGACGGGCGAATCCTGGAGCGCCACCGTGCGTACGAGCTCGCGGCCGGAGAGCTGGCGGCTGCGCTGGAGGGCCGGCTCGGCCGCGCCCTGGGCGCGTTGTCCGGCGTCGCCGACGTGGAGCCCTACGACCCCGGCGCCGGCCCGCCCGACGATCGGGTCGAGCCGGAGCGCATCTGACTGCCGGAGGGTCTCGTACCGGCGTGGCGGAGCCCCGGGGGGATGATCAGGCCGGCGTCGTCTCGGCAGCACGGACGTCGATGGCATCAGGAGTGGTCGGCCGTTCCGTCGACGTGAGCGGCGCCGGCGTCGTCGCATCCGGCCGGACCGGGGATCCCTTGACGAGGAGCCAGAGCCCGACGACGAGCTCGAAGGGCATGTACGCGACGTAGAGCAGGATCGGAGGCTGCAGGTCGCGGTCCCATAGGTAGAGCAGGGTGGCGAGGCAGACGGGCACGACCGACGCAAGGCCCCAGACACTCAGCCACCGAGGGACGAACCGCGTCCGGACGAACAGCGAGTACCAGAGCAACGCACCGACGCTGAAGAGCAGCATCGCGATGTCACCTGCGTGGTCGTGCAGGGCCAGAGCGAAGCCCCCGATCGCGGCGTCGGATGCGGACACCGCAGCTCCCGGGATGGCGCTGGCGCGGCGAGCACGTCACCCACGTCGCCCGTCAGCATCGAGGCCGACAGGAGCCCGGCGGCGAGGCTGGTGCCGAACTGGGCAGCGAACGCGGCACCGACGAAGCGCGGGTCGGAGACAGTCCGCATACGCGGCACTGCCCCCATTCGGTCGGTGCCCGCTGCGCACCCGCCGCGACGCGAGCGCTGGCACGATGCCGCTATGGACGATTCGCTCCTCGTCGGCGGCGTCCTCGTCGCCGGCCTCGTGATCTTCCTGGTGGGTGCCGCCGCGTGGCGACTGGACTACCAGCGTCCGCTCCAGGAGTCGCTGCCCGTCATCCACCGAGACCGTCGTCGCAGGGCCTGGATTCACACCTGGATGGTCGCGGCGCTGGTGGTTACTCCCGCCGGCCTGGCCGGGCTGACCGTGGCCATGGGGGAGTCCACCGCCACGGTCCTCACCGCGATGGGGACCGCCGTCTACCTGTCCGGCGCCGTCTGCTGGATCGCCTCCCTGGCCTTCCGCCTCACCGTGGTGCCCTGGGCGGCGGAGCGGACGGTCGCCGACGGACTCGTACCCGACGACTTCGCCGCCTACGACCGGTGGGCCGGGGCGCTGTACGTCGTGCACATGGTGACCGCCTACGTCGGCTCCGCGGTGCTCGGGACCGGCGTACTGGCCTCGGACTCGTTGCCCACCTGGCTCGGGTGGGTGGGCATCGTGTGGGGCCTCGCCTTCGCGGCGGGGTTCGTGGCGACACGGTTCGCGGGACCGTTCAACCCACCGTTCTGGGCGCACCTCTACACCGGGACCGTCGGAATGTCACTGCTGCTCGGCTGACGCCGCCGCGATCGGACGATGGCGCCGCGTCGTCAGTTCAGCGCCCCGGCCGCGCCGGGTCGTCCGCCCGGTGATGCGCCGGGCCGCCGCTGCCGCCGGGCAGCTGCACCGAGCCGGAGGACATCCGGGCCTCGATCGCCACCAGCGCCAGGACGACCGCGGCGCCGGCCACCGCCAGCAGGACCATCTGCAGCACGTCGTCGCCGGGCGGCAGCAGCTCGCGGTCCTCGGTCTGCCACGGCCAGAGCGCCCGGAGCGAGCCGGCCATGAGCCCGGTCATCACGACGAGCGTCACCTGGTAGCGGTGCTCGAGCAGCCACTGCAGCAGCTTCACGAAGGAGGCCAGTCCCACGACCGCCCCGAGCGCGAAGACCCCGAGGTAGACGAGGTTGCGCTCGTTGACCGCCTCCAGCGTCACGTCGTACAGCCCCACGGTGTAGAGGAAGAACGACCCGGAGACCCCAGGCAGCACCAGGGCGCAGACGGCGACCGACGCCGCCAGGAAGACCGCGATCAGCGGCGGGTCCTCGACCTTGCCAGGGGGCAGTCCGGTCAGCACGAACGCCGCCACGGCCCCGACGATCCCGGGCAACCACTCCCGGAGGGTGAGCCGGCGGCCGACGTACGCCGTGACCAGCCGGATCGGGACCACCAGCGAGGCGGTGATGAGGCCGAAGAACACGGCGCGCGCCTGCTCGAGGTTCTCTTCGAGCACGGGCTCCAGGATGCGCGCCCCCACGATGACCGCGGCGACCATCCCCAACCCGATGGGCAGCAGCCGGGACCAGTGCGCCCGGCGCATCTCGACCCTGGCCCGCGCGGCGCCGCGGCCCCG
>DASTQL010000150.1:0-10938 GCA_035761805.1 Jiangellales bacterium
CGCCGGGACCGCAGTCGTCGCCGCGGATCGGTCGGCCACTTCCTGACGGTCAATCGCTGCCCGCGTGGTGGTTCCGCAGGGTGACGAAGAGACGTCCGGTCCCTCCGGGACCGGCGGATCGGCCTTGCACACAGGGCGGCCCTGTCTGGGTGGGAGGCGCGGCGGGAGGTGCTCTCACGAAGTCACCCGATCTGCGCCAGTGCGGGGCCGGACACCCCGGCGGATGCGACGCCGACGTCATGCTGACCCGGGTCAGACCACCGCGCCGTGCTCGTCGGAGTCCCGTGGCCGGCCGGTCCACCCGGTCCCGCGCGGTGCCGGGGGCATCGGGGGCGGGAGGCCCATCCGCGCCTCGAGCTCGATCGCCGTGGGTGTGGCCGTGAACACCGATGACGCCGTGCCGATGACGATGCCCAGCAGCAGGGCGAGCGCGAAGTCCGACAGTGAATCCCCACCGAGGACGAACAGCGCGAGCAGGATGATCAGAGTGCTGAGCCCGGTGTTCACCGTGCGCGGCAGGGTCTGCAGGATCGCGGTGTTGGCGACCCGCGGGAACGGCGTGTCCCGGTTTTCCCGCCAGGTCTCCCGGATCCGGTCGAACACGACCACCGAGTCGTTGACCGTGTAGCCGATGATCGTCAGCAGCGCAGCGAGAAAGACGCCGTCGATGGGCTTGCCCAGCCAGGCGAAGATCCCCGCCACGACGATCGCGTTGTGGAACAGCGCCAGCACTGCCCCTGCCCCGAACGTCCACCGGAACCGGATGGCCAGGTAGGCCAGCTGGGCCGCCAGGGCGATGCCCAGCGCGATGAGCGCGTTGCGCCGGAGCTCGCTGCCCAGGCTGGGGCCGATCAGCTCGTCGCGGAGCACCTCCGCTCCGCCGGCCAGCTCACCCAGCGCCTCCCGGACGTCCGCCTGCTGGGTGTCGGTCAGTCGCTGCGTACGGACGGTGATGTCGCCGTCCCCGGACTCCTGGACGACGGCGCGCGGGTAACCAGCCCCGGCCACGGCCTCGCGAGCGTCGTCGACGTCGACCGGGGACGCGGTGGCGTACTCGACCAGCCGCCCGCCGGTGAACTCCACGCCGAAGTCCAGCCCTCGCACCGCGATGCCGGCGACGGCGACCAGCACGGCGGCTGCGGAGATCGCGAGCCACCGGCGGCCGCGCCCCATGAGGTCCGGGTCCCGGCGGGCGAGCGCCGTGCGCACCCGGCCGAGCGTGGCCAGGCCGGTGAGTGCGGGCCGGCGACGGACCCAGCGGCTGGCCGCCACCGTCTCGGCGAGGACCCGAGTCAGCACGAGCGCCGACAGCATCGAGGCCAGCACGCCGATCGAGAGCGTCACCCCGAACCCCCGTACGGGACCGGAGGCGAGGAAGAAGAGCAGGCCCGCGGCCAGCAAGGTCGTGATGTTGGAGTCGGCGATGGCCGACAGCGCGTTGCGGAAGCCGTTGGCGACGGCCTGCGGCAGGTCCGGTCTCTCGTCGTACTCCTCCCGGGCCCGCTCGAAGACCAGCACGTTGGCGTCCACGGCCATGCCGATGGCGAGCACGAATCCCGCCAGCCCGGGCAGCGTCAGAGTCGCCCCGAGGGCCGTCAGCGCGGCCAGCGCGATCACCGCGTAGCAGCCCAGCGCGATCGCCGCCAGCACGCCCATGAGCCGGTAGACGGCGACGATGAACAACGCCGTCAGGGCGATGCCGATCAGGGCGGCCTGGGCGCTGGCCTCGATCGCGGCCTGACCCAAGGTGGGTCCCACCGTCCGCTGCTCGATGATCCCCACCGGTACGGGGAGGGCGCCCCCGGCGATGAGGACGGCGAGGTCCTGCGCCTCCTGCTGGGTGAACTGCCCGGTGATCTGGGTCGTGCTCCCCGGGATCCCCACGCCGCAAGCGACGTCGACGTTCACCTGGGGCGCGGAGATGATCTCGCCGTCGAGCACGATGGCGACGCGGCGGCTGGGGTCCCCAGGGGGCGAGCAGGCGGCCTCGCCCGTCACGGCCTGCCAGTCGCCCTGTCCCTGCCCGGCGAACTCGACGGAGACGTACCACCCGCCGCCACGCTGCTGGTCGATGAACGCGTCGGCGTCGCTCACGCCGTTGCCGGAGAGCGCGGCCGGGCCGAGCTGTAGCGGCTGGCCGGCCTCGTCGGCGAGGGTCAGCTCGGCCGACGTGTCGGGCTGGGTCTCGTCCGGACCCGGCAGGTCATCGGCCGACCCGACGCCGACAACCGGGTGGAAGGTCAGCTGCGCGGTCCGGCCGATGACCTCCGCGGCCTCCGCGGGTTCCTGCAGGCCGGGCAGCTCCACGATGATCCGGCGTTCGCCGGACCTGGCCAGCGTCGGCTCCGCGACCCCGAGAGCGTCGACCCGCCGGCGGAGCACCTCGAGCGTGCGGTCGGTCGCCTCGGCATCGGCCGTCACCGTCGGCGAGTCACTGGTCTCCAGCACGATCTGGGTCCCACCGCGGAGGTCGAGCCCGAGTCGCGGTGACGACGTCAGCACGACGTAGGCCGACGCCGCGAGCACGGCGAGTGCCAGGAGGGCACGGACGATGGACTTCGCGGCAGGACGGTGCCGCACGACACCCTCCTCCTCGCCGATGACCTCGGCGAGCCTACCGTCCGGGTGAGAGGGTCTCACCGCGGCGAAACCGGCTCAGCCGAGGACGTCGCTCTGCCGTGGAAGGTCGCCGACATCCGCCGAGGGCGGCAGGCCCTCCGGCGCGGCGAGCGTGAGACCGTCCACGTACTGCCAGTACTTGGGGACCCGGAAGTCACCGACGTACAGCCCCCACCCCGCCGATGCGGCCGGCGGCACGCTCTGCAGCCTGACCTTGACGAGGTAGGCGACCTGCTCCATATCGCGGCCGGTCTCCTGGCCCAGCCGTGCGATCAGGGCCTCGTCGGCGTCCGTCGGTCGTGCGGCCACCACCTCTACCGCGACCGCCTGTGGTGGAGTCGACGGCACCATCCGAGCCTCCCGATGAGAGCCATTCAGTCCGATAGTTGCACGTCACCGATGTAGACCACCCCTGAGGCGGTCCGGTCGAACACGAAGGAGATCGAGCGCAGGTCCTGCGCCGGGATCCCCAGGGCGACGAGGTCCCTCAAGGGCAGTCGCAAACTGTCACTGCGGAACTCCACCTCGGCCGCCTCGGTCGCTGCGCTGCTCACGACGGCGGCGCCGGCGTTGATCCCTACGGCGCCCCAGCGGGTGTCCGCGAGGTCCGTGGATGCCGGTGCGTAGACGAGCAGCCGCCCACCGCGTCCGTCGAGCAACGCCAGCTCGCCCTCGCCCACGGCGTACCGGATCGTGGCCGCGAGGCCGGTCAGGACGGCGCGCTCCTGGCGGCGGCGGGCAGGACCACCAACCGGGTCACGGGGTCGATGATGGCACCGAGCGGCCATCGTCCCCTCCCGGACGTCATCATGGCGCCATGGACGCCGAGGCCTACGAGGACCTGCTGGCTGCCGGCGAAGTGCGGCCGATCGTGCGGTACGGGGATCCCGTGCTCCACCATGCCTGCGCGCCCGTCGAGCGGTTCGACGACGAGCTGCGCCGGCTGGTCGCGGACATGTTCGCCACCATGGCGGCGGCCGACGGGGTGGGCCTCGCGGCCAACCAGGTGGGGATCGGGCTCCGGGTCTTCGTCATCGACTGCCCGGACGCCGACGGCCGGCGCATGGTCGCCCATGTGGTCAACCCCGAGCTCGAGGTGCCCGAGGGGGAGGGCCGCGTCCTGGACGTGTCCGACGAGGGCTGCCTGTCCCTGCCTGGCCCATACGCGGAGCTGGGCCGGCCGGACCGGGCCGTCGTCACAGGGGTGGACGTGGACCGGACCCACGTACGGATCGAAGGGACCGGCCTGCTGGCTCGCTGCCTGCAGCACGAGTCCGACCACCTGGACGGCGTCGTCTTCGTGGACAGGCTCCCACGGCGAGCCCGCAAACGAGTGCTGGGCGAGGTGGCGGCCGAGTGACCCGCGAGGACGAGGTCGACGCCCTGCTCCGGCGGGTCCCGATGAGGTATCGGCCCGCGGTGGGCCGGGTGCAGCAGACCGCTCTGGGCAGGCTGCTCACCCGCACGCTGACCGGCCTGGTGCGGATCGAGCCCTTCGACCGGGCGATGACCCTGGCCGCGCAGGCCTTCACGTCGGTGCTGCCGGTGATCATCCTCATCGCGGTGCTGCGGCCGCGGCGGCCCGACGACCTGGGCAGCATGATCGCCGAACAGTTCAACCTGCCCCCGAGCACGCAGGAGACGCTCCTCGAGAGCCTGCCCGAGGCGGCGGAGGCCTCCGCCTCCTTCGGGCTGTTCGGCGCGCTGGTCGTCTTGCTGAGCGCCACGTCCTTCTCCCGGGCGCTGGAACGGATGTACGCCCGGGTCTGGGACGTGTCGCGGCCGGGGCTGCACGGTGCCTGGCGGTGGCTCGCCGCCCTGCTGGCCGTCGTCGTCGCCCTGGCGATCATCCGCTTCACCCGCGGTGTGCTCGGCGGGCTCCCGTACCACGTCCTGTGGCAAGCGGCGGCGACCGCGGTGGTCTGGGGCGTCGTGTGGACCCTCGTCCCCTGGCTCCTGCTCAAGGGGCAGGTGGCCCTCCGGCTGATGGCGGCCGGGGGGATCCCCACCGGGATGGCGCTGGCCCTCGCGGGGCTGTCGGGCAGCATCTACCTGCCGATCGCACTGCAGGCGGGCGCGCGCCAGTTCGGGGCTCTGGGCATCGCCTTCACGTACATCGGCTGGCTGTTCGTGGTCAGCATGATCGTCGTGGTGGGTGCTGTGCTCGGCCACGCGGCCGCGCGCGACGAGGGATGGCTCGGCCGGGTCGTCCGGGCCGAGCACGGTGTCCCGGAGCCGGTCGCCCGCGAGCCCGACCGGCCGGAGCCTGTCAGCTGAACGGGGGGCGGTGGTCCATCCGTACGGAGAGTCGGCCCGCCACGCGCCAGACCCGCGCGAGCGTGTCTGAGTCCTCGGGGGTGACCAGGTTGCCCATGATGCGGAGGGCGAGCCGCATGAGCGGCCGGGAGCTCATGCCCAGCGGCCCGGCGAGCGGGATGAGATCCGGCACGGTGAGCAACCCGGCGAGCCGGCGGGCGACCGAGAAGGCGTCCCCGTAGTGCCGGCGCAGCAGCGCCGGCCAGGCGGCGTCGAGGTCGCCGCCGTCGGCGAGCAGCTCCGCGGCGAGACGGCCGGTCTCGAGGGCGTAGTCGATCCCCTCACCGTTGAGCGGGTTGACGCACCCAGCGGCGTCGCCGACGAGCAGCCACGTAGGCCCGGCTACGCCTGACACGGCACCGCCCATCGGCAGGAGTGCCGACCACGGGGCCCGCACCTCGCCCTCGAGCTCCCACTCCTCCCGCCGCTGGCCGGCGTAGAAGTCGAGGAGGCCACGCAGTCCCACATCGGCCGGCCGGCGGGCGGTCGCCAGCGTGCCGACACCGATGTTCACCTCGCCGTCGTCCAGCGGGAACACCCAGCCGTAGCCGGACAGCAGCTCTCCCCGGCCGTCGCGCAGCTCGAGGTGTGACGAGATCCACGGGTCGTCGCTGCGCCCGGACTTCACGTAACCGCGGACGGCGACCCCGTACGCGGTGTCGCGGTGCCACTCCCTGCCCACCGCTCTGCCGAGCTGCGACCGGGCCCCGTCGGCGACGACCAGCCGGTCGCACGCGATGGTGGCCGACTCCCGGCCCCTCCGTACGACGACGCCGGTCACCCGACCGCCGTCGCGGACCACGTCCACCGCACGCACCCCGTCGGCCGGCAGGGCGCCGGCATCGAGGGCGACCTGCCGGATGGTGGCGTCGAGCTCGAGACGCGCCACTGCACTCCCGTACGCGGGGAGGTGGGGACCGTTCCAGGGCAGGTAGAGCTCGTGGCCGAAGCCGTTGGCCCGCAGCCCCCAGCTGACGGCGCGGCCGCGCAGCCAGTCGCCGAGCCCGAGCCGTCGGAGCTCGTGCACGGCCCGGGGGGTCAGGCCGTCGCCGCACGGCTTGTCGCGCGGGAAGTCGGCGGCGTCGGCCAGGACGACGTCAAGACCGGCCCGCGCGGCCCAGGCGGCGGTGGCCGCGCCCGCCGGGCCAGCCCCGACGACCAGGACGTCCGTGCGGCGCGGTAGGGGGGCGCGGTCGCCATCCGGGGGCGCGGAGCTCACCGCTCCAGTGTCGCCGCCGGTGGAGCGGGCCTCCAACTCGGCCGTCGTTCGGCTGGCGGTGGACGCGTCCTGCGTGCTGGGCTGGACACGGTGTTCGTTCTCCTGCACAGCCCTGCGTTGGGCCCGCGCAGCTGGCGCGACGTGGCGCGCGAGCTGGAGCGGGCGGGTCGGGACGTGGTCGTCCCCTCACTCACCGCGGAGTTCTGCGGAGTGCCCCCGACCTGGCCCGCGGTGGCCGAGGCGGTTGCCGCGACGGTTCCGGCAGGCACGGCTGAGGTGGTCGTGGTGGCCCACAGCGGGGCGGGGCACTACGTACCCGCCGTCGTCGACCGGTGCCCCGCCCCAGTCGCCGGATGCGTCCTGGTCGACGCGGCGTTGCCGCCGCGGCGGGGGCAGATGCCGGCGGCGCCCCCGGAGCTGCTGGACCAGCTGCGAGCCATGGCTGTGGACGGTCGGCTGCCGGTGTGGACCGACTGGTGGGACCCGGCCGACGTCGACCTACTGTTCCCCGATGCGGTGACACGGCGCGAGGTGGCGGCCGAGCAGCCCCGGCTGCCCCTGGCCCACTACGAGCAGGAGCTCCCGGTACGGGAGGGGTGGGACGACCGTCCGTGCGCGCACGTGGCGTTCGGCGACACGTACGGGCCCGAGGCGGCGGAGGCTGCGCGACGGGGCTGGCGGGTCGTCACCCTCCCGGGTCGGCACCTGCACCAGGTGGTTGATCCCGCCGCGGTCGCGGCCGAGCTGCTCGGGCGACTATGCCGGCCGCCTCCCGGGTAGGTGACCGCCGACCCCGACCGGAGGAGCGCCCCATGACCGTCGTCCTGTCCGTCGTCTGCTCGGACGGCCTGGTGATCGGGGCCGACAAGCAGATCACCGAGAGCGACCGCGGACTCAGCTATCCCGCTCACAAGCTCCACTCGCTCGGGGAGCACGCGGCGTGGGGCGGGAGCGGAGCGCGCTCGGTGCTCAAGGACCTGGAGCAGCTCTTCTCGGAGTCGGCCGGATCCATCCTCGAGTCCGACGACGTGGGCCGCTCGCTGCAGGAGCGCGTCCTGCCGGTGCTGCGCCACCACTACGAGAACTTCATCGAGGACGTGCCCGGTGAGGAGATGGGTGGCGGGCCCTCCGCGTACGTCCTGGCGGCGGGATACAGCCAGGGGTCGCCCTTCATGGTGGAGATCAACCCCAGCGGCATGGTGAGCCGCTACGAGGACATCGGCTTCCACGCCATCGGCAGCGGTGCTCCGATGGCGCAGCAGGCCGGGGCCCTGCTGGCGCACTTCCGGATGACCCGCAGACCCGTCGAGTACGGCGTCGTCGCCGTCGTGCGGGTCCTCGATGCGCTCAGCCTGACCTCGCCCAGCGTCGGCGGGGGGATCGACGTCTGCCGGATCAGGCCGGAAGGGGGGCACACCCTGGACGACAAGGAGCTCGCGCAGGCCCGCGAGGAGGTCGCGCGGTGGATCGAGCTCGAGCAGGAGGCCATGGACCGGCTCTTGGGGTGATGCCGCCCACGCCGCCCTTGCCACAACCGCCCAGGCCCCCGCCCGAACCGTCGCACGCCGGTTGCTGCCACTCCCCTGGCGCCGGCGCGGTTCGGCTCGAGCGAGGGTCGGGACGCCCCTCGGTGCTGGTCCGGGCTCGCCTCAGGAGGTCAGCCGGAGGACGCCGCGATAGTGGATGATCTTGTTGACGACGTCGTCCGTGAAGTGAAGAGCGCCGGTCCCCCCCTCGATGAGCGGGTGGTGGCACCCGCCGGACAGCTGCTGCGCGTCAGGGTCCTCGAGGGGGTTGCCCTGGAACCATGCCAGGAAGACGTACTGGGTTCGGAACGTGGCCGGTTCACCGTGCAGCGTCCCGATGAAGGTCTCCGTGCCCCGCTCGACCAGGCGGTATCTCCCGCCACCGGCTTCCGTCACCCTGGTCTCGGCCTGGTCGACGTAGTAACACCCCTCGAGGTCACCGCTGAACAGCAGAGGTGGAACACCCGCGGGGGCGTTGTCCTCAAAGTACGGCGGGTCGGTTGTGCACTGGTCGCCCCCTGCGATCGGGCCGGACCCCGAGACGTGCACGACGGGCGCGGCCGCGCTCGTCGGTGCCAGGACCCCCACGACCAGGAAGGCGGCTGCCGCGGCCGCCACCGCAGCACGCAGCCAGGTACTCACCATGTGACGACTCCCTCCGTTCCGACCGGGGATGACCCCGGACGATCCGAAATCTCGCCCGTTCCGTGGGCTCGTGCCATGGGACGTTCGCCGTATCCGGGCCTCCGGCGGGCCGGCTCGGTACGCTCGGCATGAGCTGCTGACGATCTCCCCTGGTGCGACGATGGGCGAAGTTCGGCTGGACGGCACGGGGCTGAGGGCCCTGCTGGACGCGGTGCCGCCGGCGCGGGAGGACCCGCCGGACGAGTCCGACGTGCTCGAACTGCTCCGTTCGGTGACTCGGCTGGTGGAGTGCGACCTGACCTTCTGGCACTGGTTCACGCTTCGGCCCGCCTACCACACCTACGCCTACGTGGAGGACCCGTCCGCGGTCGCCTACGTCCCGGACCCGGAGCCCTGGCTGACGCACCTGCCCGAGCACCCTGTCATGTGCGGGGAGCACGGCGCCGTGGTCAGCATCAGCGACGTGCTGACCCAGCAGCAGTTCCACCGGACCTGGTTGTTCAACGAGGTCTTCCGGGTGGACGGCCTGCGGCACGAGATCGGGGTCGCGCTCCCGTGTGGCCGGGACGAGCGCAGCGTGGTCGTCCTCTCGCGGTTGAGGAGTGACTTCTCCGAGCGTGACCACGCGGTGCTGGAGCTGCTGCGCCCGCACCTGGCGGCCACCTTGCGGGGCTGGCGTCGCCCGGCGCCGGTGCTGACGCCTAGGCAGGCCGAGGTGATGGCAATGGTGGCCGAGGGTCTCTCGGACGGCCAGATCGCCCGGCGGCTGGGTCTGTCGGAGTCCACCGTGGGCAAGCACCTCGAGCACGTCTACGCCCGGACCGGCGCGCACTCCCGGATCCAGGCCGTGCGCCTGTGGGCCCCCGCCCCCGATTGACCACGTTCACCACCCTGCTCGGGTCATCACGAGGCGCTGGTGCCTCGTGATGGCCCGAGCAGCCTGGTGGTGGCCGCGTGGCCAGCGCTCATTGTCGAGCTCGGGTGCGGGGCTGGAAGGACCACATACCGGGCTGACGCCGAGGTGACCCCGGGTACAGGACGGGTTGACCAGCCGGGACCGACCGGTCTGCCGGAGGGCGCGGCGAGCAGCGACGTCCCTGGGCGGTTGGCGCCCCCTGGGATGCGCGCCCGCGTCGGCGGCCTTCGTGGCTCGAACCCGCCTTCCGTCCCCCCGCGGCGGGTGCAGAAGACGGTTTCGTTTCGGGCAGCCAAGGCACCGCTCGCCCGGCCACCCGCTCGCTGACGAGGAGGTCCATGGCGAGCCGCGCTCGGCCGGCCACGCGGCTCACCACGACCAGGTCCACGGCGCTCCTGGGGCCCCGGCCTCGGGCCACCACCAGGCTGCTCGAGCCTTCACGAGGCGCCAGCGCCTGGTGATGGCACCGCGAGCTACACGCACTCCGACTGCAGCGGAGCGAGGTACACTGGCATGGTGTAACCATCGTCGCTCGGAGGGCGGTGCAGGGCGATGACCAGGGCCGTTGTGTACACCCGGATCTCCCGGGACCCGGAGGGCGAGGCGCTCGGGGTGCAGCGGCAGCGGCAGGACTGCCTGGACTGGGCCGCCCGGGAGGGCTGGGTCGTGGTGGACGTGCTGGTGGAGAACGACGTCGGCGCCTCCTCCTACTCCCGCAAACCCCGGCCGGTGTACGCGTCGCTGTTGGAGCGCGCGCAAGGCCGGGAGTTCGACGTCATCCTGGCCTATTCGAACAGCCGGCTCACCCGCCGGCCGTTGGAGCTGGAGGAGCTGATCCGGCTGCACGAGTCCACCGGGGTGCGGCTGGCCACGGTGGTGTCCGGGGATGATGACCTGAGCACCGCGGACGGGCGGATGGTGGCCAGGATCAAGGCCTCCGTGGACGCCGCCGAGGCCGAACGGGTCTCCGAACGCACAAGGAGGGCGAAGCTGCAGCGGGCGAGGCAGGGCCGGCCGATGACCGGCGGCGGCCGCCCGTTCGGCTACGCCAACGACCGGCTCACCATCATCGACGACGAGGCGGCCGCGATCCGCGACGCCGCCAGAAGAGTGCTGGGCGGGGAGTCGCTGGTGTCCATCGTGGCGGACTGGAACCGGGCCGGTAGTCCGGCGACGGTGCACGGCGGGTTGTGGACCCAGCGCACCCTGCGCGGCATCCTGCGCTCGCCGCGGATCGCCGGGCTGTCCGAGCACAAGGGCAAGGTGGTCGGTGCGGCGGTGTGGCCGGCCATCATCGACCGGGACTCCTGGGAACGCATCCGCGTCGAGATCAGTGCGCCCGGGCATGGCAAGCACGAGCACCGGCTGCTCTCGGGCCTGTTGCGCTGCGCCTGCGGGTCGAAGATGTCCCCCACCGGGCGGGCCGGGCTGTACCGGTGCGCCCCCGTGCCGGGCACCGGCGGCTGCGGCCGGGTGGCCCGCAAGTACGGCCCACTCGAGCAGTGGGTCATCGCCCAGTGGGCCGATCACATGACCGAGCTGACCGGGTCGGAGTACTGGACCCGCGAGGAGGACCTCACCGCACCGGACGACGCTGCGGTGGAGGCCGAGGAGGAGGTGACCCGGCGGATCGCCACCCTGCGGGACCGGTGGGCCGCCGGGACGATCGGGGACGAGGACTTCTTCCCGCTGATCGA
>DASTQL010000151.1:0-13899 GCA_035761805.1 Jiangellales bacterium
GCTTCAAGGACCGCTCCCTCATGCTCGCCCCGGAGCACAAGCAGGCCATCATCCCCGGCGGCAACGGCGTCTTCCAGGCGACGATCGTCCGCGCCGGCCGGGTCGTCGGCACCTGGAAGCGGTCGGCCTCCCGCAGCCGGACCGTCGTGTCGGTGCTGCCCCTCGTGACCCTCCGAGCCGGTGACCGCCGCCGGGTCGAGGGGGCCCTGGAGGCCTACGCGCACTTCACCGGACGGCCCGTCGACGTCCGCTGGCCCTGACCGGCCCAACCCGGGATGCGCTCCACGTCCAGCGGCGCGTATCAGGTCGGGGGCCGCTCGCTCATCCCAGGTGACGGCTGCAGGCCGCACGGCGCCGTGAGGTGCTGGGGGGCCCGGCGGCGGACACGTTCTCAGGAGGGGGACGAGATGTCCACACCAGTTCCCGGCTTCCGGGTCAGCACCCCGTACGGGAGGAAGCCGAAGAACCGCACCTACTGGCAGGCCCGTGGCTTCCACACGGGAGACGACTACGCCACCGCGCGGACCCACGCACCGGTCGTCGCGACCCGCGACGGCGTCGTGGTGGGTGCCGGTTTCGGCATCGGCGGCAGGGCCCTCGGCAACGTGGTGGTGGTCAAGACCGGCAACGTCTTCCACAACTACTGTCACCTGCACACCATCGCGGTACGCCGCGGCCAGAGCGTCAAGGCCGGCACCCGCCTCGGCACGGCCGGGCAGACCGGCACGGGGGCGCGGGGCATCCACCTGCACTACGAGGAGCGGGTCGGCGTCAACGACATCTACCACTGCCGCAGACCCCAGTTCAACACAGGTCCCGCGGCCCGGTCCGCCCCGGCCAGGTCCGTCCCAGCCGCACGCCCCGGCCTCAAGAAGGTGTACCTGTCCAAGCTGCGGTTCGGTGTCGGCAAGCACGACCCGAGCGACTCCGTCAAGTACCTGCAGGCCCGCATCAACCAGTTCACCCGCCTGGCCGGGCTGCCCGTCACCGGCTACTTCGGCCCCGAGACGCTGCAGCGCGTGAAGCGCATCCAGGCGCAGTACGGCGACCCACCGGACGGGGAGCTCGGTCCCAGGCAGGCGGCCCGGCTGATGCCGGCGGACCTCGGCTACCAGATCGTCAAGGACACCTGACGGTACGGGCGGTGGTGGCGCGACCGGGTCAGCTCGCCGCCACCGCCGCGGTCATCTCCTCCACCGTACGGACGGTGGCGAAGCGCCCGGCGAGCGCGTAGACCGTCCGCTCGATCACCGCGTCGGTCGAGAGGGTCCGAGGGTCGGCGAGGATCTCGGCGACCGGGCGGCCGACGGGTGCGTCCGGGTGCTCGATCGGCATGGTCGCCGTCGCATCCACCACGAACGTGACGTCGTAGCCGAGGTCGGACGCCAGCCGGGCCGTCGTCTCGCAGCACTGCTCGGTGCGTATGCCGCAGACGACCAGGTGCCGGATGCCCTGCTCGTCGAGCCGGCCCTGCAGGTCGGTCGTGGTGAAGGCGTTGTGGACCGTCTTCACGAGGACCGGCTCGTCGTCCGCGGGGTCGACGAGGCCCTCGATCAACCGCACGTACCCGCGGGCGGGGTCGAAGACGTTGCCGGTCCCGGGCTCGGCGTGCAGGACCCAGACCACGAGGTCACCGCGGTCGCGCGCCGCTCGGACCAGACGGTCGACCTTGTCGGCGACGTCCGGGTCGGACACGGCCTCCCAGCTGGCGCGCTGCCGGAAGGACTCCTGCACGTCGACGACGACGAGTGCACTCCTCATCCCCCGATCCTGACCACGGTGCTGCTGTCGCGACAGACGGCATCCTGCCGACAACCGCGCGGATGCGGTCAGCCCGGCACCACCGGGCGAGCTCGCGCTCCGTGTCCGCCCTCCGCTCCACCGGTGAACCCGGTCGTGGATGCCGGGTGCGGCCACCAGCTCGTGCAGCCGGATCCACGGGCCCCCCCGTACCCGTACGGGAGGGTCCGGGGGCGGCGGAGGGCCGCCGATGCGCACCGGCAGGCGCACCACCAGTGGCGCCAGCCGAGGCGGCAGGTGGGTGCGGACGGTGGTCGCCCGACGGTCCGTCGCCAGGAGCGCCATGGCCAGCGCGGCGAGGGTGCGCCGGTAGGAGCGCCGCGTCTGCGTGCTCAGGTCGGGCCGCGAGAGAACGTGTCGACCGCCGCTTCGACATGCAACAGCAACGCGGGAGCCGATCGCGCGCCGGCGGACGCCTCCATCTCGTCGTGGCGCTGCGCGCCGTGAGCGGCAAAGCATCGAGAGTGCCGCAAGCAGGCGATTGCGAGAGCGGAGGCCATCAGAGAGAAGCGCGGCACGGCCGGTCAGCGCGCCCATGCTCTGCCTATGCAAGAGCCGGGCCAGGAGAGGCTTGGCCACGCGGATGCTCGTCGTCCGTTGCGAAGATCTCGCGCGGCCCCGGCCGGACTCTTCCTTTCACCTGGAGCGGGTTTCCGCTTCTCGGCACACCTCCGCTACGAACGCTGGCGCACGGATTCCCGGGCGAGTCCGCTCTCAGTCCGGTCAACCGCCTGGTCCTCGTCCGGTAAGACGAGAGGTCGTTCGACATACGTGCTTGAGACCGGCGCGAGGCGCGACGAGTGCCGAGCGGACTGGTGTCGATCTGGTGCCATTCGTTGCTAGACCCCCCGCGGGAGTAGTGTGGCGAAGGGCTCCGACCAAGCGCAGACCAGGGAGTCACGGGCGCGACGCGCTGACAAGAGCGCGAGGCTTTCCGCCCGTCAGCAGATCAAGGAGCCCCGTTGTGCCCGTCACGGCCGAACCAACAGCCATCCGTCGCTTCCGGATCGAGGTTCCGGAGGAGCGGCTCGCTGAGCTGCGCCGCCGGATCGAGGCGACCCGCTGGCCTTCTCGAGAGCTCGTCGCCGACCGGTCGCAGGGAGTGCAGCTGGCGACGCTGCAGGCGCTCGCCCGCTACTGGACGAGCGAGTACGACTGGCGCAAGTGCGAGGCGAGACTGAACGCGCTGCCGCAGTTCACGACCGAGATCGACGGGGTCGAGATCCACTTCATCCACGTCAGGTCGCGGCATGAGAACGCGTTGCCGCTGATCATGACGCATGGCTGGCCCGGCTCGGTCATCGAGCTCCTCGAGACCGTAGGCCCGCTCACCGACCCGACCGCTCACGGCGGCACCCCCGAGGACGCATTCCACCTGGTGCTGCCGTCCTTGCCTGGCTACGGCTTCTCGGGCGAGCCGACCGAGCTCGGCTGGGAGAATGGCCGCATCGCACGCGCGTGGGCGGAGCTGATGGACCGCCTCGGCTACACGCGCTACGTCGCCCAGGGGGGCGACGTGGGCGCCGCCGTCACCGACGCGATGGGTCGCCAAGCACCCGAAGGGCTGCTCGGCATCCACGTGAACTTGCTCGCTCTGGCGATCGGTCTCAAGGACCAACTGCCGGCCGGGGCCGAGCAGGAACGCGCGGCGCACAAAGCGCTCGAGGCATTCACGACGGATGGCTTCGGCTACTTCCTGGAGCAGTCCACCCGGCCGCAGACGATCGGCTACTCCCTGCTGGATTCACCCGTCGGGCTGGCGGCCTGGATGCTCGACCACGACACGGACAGCTACTACAAGATCTCCCGCGCGTTCGTCGACGGCGAGCCGGTGGGCAATCTCACCCGGGACAGCATCGTCGACAACATCACGCTGTACTGGCTCACGGGCACCGGCGCCTCGGCCGCCCGGTGGTACTGGGAATTCGGACGGTTCCTGGCCGCAGCCGGTGCGGCCGGCCAGGCTCCTCCGGCGGTCTCGGTTCCGGTCGGCTTCACGACGTTCCCCGGCGAGATCTGGGCTGCCCCGCGCAGCTGGGTCGAGACGGCCTACCCCGGCCTCGCCTACTTCAACGAGGTCGACAGCGGCGGCCACTTCCCCGCCTGGGAGGAGCCGCAGCTCTTCTCCGCCGAGGTGCGGGCTGCATTCAGCTCACTGCGCTGAGACCGGGGCACTCGCCGTGGACGAGCAAGCAACAGAAGCGCCGCTTGGATGGATCCGCTGCATCCGGAGCCTGGGCACGACCTCTACGCGTGCGAACTCCCGATCGGAGGCAGCTCGAGTACCGTCGCTGTCGCAATGAGGCAAGAACACGCGCGCCGTCGTGACGCGTTCGCGCGCCGACCCCAGCATGTGCTTCCCCTTCGCGCTCGAACGCAGCCCCGGCGCTTCTTGTGATCTCGTCCAGCGCGCCGCCGTCGGGATCGTGAAGCGGTCCCAATGGGGCGTGGCCTTCGGCTGGTAGCACCAAAGCGCTCCGAGCCACGTGGTGCGCGACCGATGACTGCCGGGCTTCCGCGTGGTCTACCCGGTGACGACCCGCGACGAAGGGATGGCGCCGTGCCGACGATGCTCGACCTGCACCCAGCGGCCCGGGTGGTGGCCGACCTGCTCGACGGCGTGGGGGACGACCGGCTGTCGGACCCGACGCCGTGCGACGCCTACACCGTCGGGGACCTGCTGGACCACCTGATGGGCCTGACGGTCGCCTTCACGCTGGCCGCCCGCAAGTCGACTGCCCCCGTCAGGCTGGCCGCCGAGTCTCGTCCAGGCGAGGCCACCGTCGCGCACCTGGCCGCGGACTGGCGCGTTCAGCTGCCCCGACGGCTGCGCGCGCTCGCCGAGGCGTGGGAGGACCCCGGGGCCTGGGAGGGCATGGCCACCGCGGGCGGCGTGACGCTCCCAGCAGACGTCATGGGCACGGTGGCCGTCGACGAGCTCGTGATCCACGGGTGGGACCTGGCCAGGGCCACCGGGCAGCGCTTCACCTGCGACGCCGCCAGCACGCAGGCGGTCTTCGCCTTCACCTCGATCGCCGCCCGGCCCGAGGAGGCCGCTGCTCGCGAAGGGGTCTTCGGACCCGTCGTGGACGTCCCGGCCGACGCGCCCATGCTGGACCGGGCGATCGGGCTCAGTGGCCGGGCCCCGGCCTGGTCACCACGGCAGGCGGCCCGCCCCAGGTAGGAGGCGCCGCTCCCGCCGTCGCGGCCCCGAACGGCCAGCGCTGCGGTCAGGCGGGCCGGGCGGGCGGGTCGGCCGACGACCGCCACCACCCGACGAGGGCCACCACACCGATGGCGGCACTGAGCACGAACGGCGCGTCCAGACCCCGTACGGATGCCAGCGCGCCGCCGACCACGGCCCCGGCGGCGCTGCCGCCGTAGACCAGGGTCCGCCACGTGGCGGTGACGCGGCCCAGGAGAACGTCGGGGACCAGCCGGTGCCGCAAGGAGACCGCGACCACGTTGAAGACGCCGAAGGCTGCGCTCGTCGCCACCACGACGGTGGCCGCGGCCCAGAGCTCCGGGGCGACGAGGAGCAGAGCGGGGGTGAGCGTCGCGACGGCCATGGCGCCCAGCAGGACAACCCGGTGACGGTGGCCAGAGACGAGCCGGTCCGCTGCGAAGGCCCCGGTCAGGCCGCCCGCGGCGCCGACGGCCAGCAGGGCCCCGAAGCCCAGGGGGCCGAGATCCAGCCGCTGCTGCGTGAAGAGGACGAAGATCGCGAACCACGCGCTGTCGGCCACCGCGACCGCCAGCCCGGCGAGGACGAGCGCCCGGAGGCGGCGATGCCGGGCCAGCCATGCGATCCCCGCCCGGACGCCGGCCGGGACCGCCGGTGCGTCGGCGCCGGCCGACTCGCGTACCGAGACCACAGCGGCCGGCAGGGTGAGCACGAGGAGCACGGCCAGGGCCAGGGCACCGCTGTCGACCACGAAAGGCAGGGCCACTCCCGCACCGAAGAGGGCGGCCCCGACCAGCGGGCCGACGAACTCGTTGCCGGCGACCTCACCGGCGACCAGGCGGCCGTTGGCTCGTTCGAGCAGGGCGTGCGGGACCAGCCTCGGGACGATGGACTGGGCGGCCGTGTCGCGGACGGTCTCCCCCACGCCCAGCAGGAAGGCGGCGACAGCGACGACCTCGACGGTCGCCCACCCGGCGGCGACGGTTGCGACCAGGGCGGCGAGCACGAGCACCCGTCCGATGTCCGCGGCGACCACCAGGAACCGCCGGCTCCGACGGTCGGCCAGGGACCCCGCGAGGAGGCCGGTGACGAGCCAGGGCAGCGTGGCGGCTGCCGCGACGACCGCCACCATCGCCGGGTCGTCGGTGAGCGAGGCCGCCAGCAGCGGAAAGGCCGCGAGGCGGATCCCGTCGCCGACGTTCGCCAGGACGGCTGCGGTCCAGAACCGCCAGAAGCGAGGTCCGAGTGGCACGACCCGCACGCTACTGCGCAGGATGCGGACACCCTGCTGAGACCTACCCGACCCTCGCGACGTCGCAGCCCTCGCGGGTCACTGCGGCCGCAGGGCCATCCACAGCGCCGTCGCCTGCTGCCCGCCCGGGTTGCGCCAGGCGTGCTGCTGGACGGTACGGAAGTGCAGGGCGTCGCCGGGGCCGAGCAGGTAGACGCGGCCGTTGACGGTGAGCTCCAGCTCACCGGTCAGCAGGTAGACGAGCTCCTCGCCGGGGTGCTCGAGCGGCGTGTCGCCACTGCTCGCCCCGGGCTCCACCGTCGCACGGGCCGCGGCGAGGAGGAACCGCCCGTACGGACCGGTGATCCCTGCGAGATCGATCCCCGTGTGCGACGTGTAGATCGGTCGGGCCACGGTGCTCGGGGTGTGGACCGTGGGATCGGACGAAGGATCGTCCTCCTCGACGAAGTAGCTGACGGGCCGCCCAAGTGCCCCTGCCACCTTGAGCAGCGTCGTGATGGTGGGAACCATCCCGCTCTGCTCGATCTTGTGGATGGCCGCGGCCGACACGTTGCTCTGCTCCGCCAGCTGCTGGAGCGAGAGCCCGGCCTGCTTGCGCAGCTTGCGCACCTTCGGGCCTATCCCGGAGACGATCTGGGTGACCTCGTGAGTCATCGTGGGTCTCCTCGTCGGTCTGCCGAACGCTGCCGGGGCCGGCGAACTGCGGGCGGCACGAGGGTACGGCGTGCGCCATGGGGACCGTGCCCGTGCCGCTCTTGACGCTGGGGTGGGCCCCGTTGAGTATAGTCAACGCGTCGTCCGGGATGCTCAATCCGCCGGGCGGCCACCCCGGACCGACGGAGGTTCCCTGCATGGGCCGGCGCATCGTGATCGTGGGCGGTGGCGCCGCCGGGATAGGCGCCGCGGGTGCCGCGAAGGGCACGGATCCCGCCGCCGAGGTGATCGTCTACACGCAGTACCAGGACGCCGCGTACAGCCCCTGCGGGATCCCCTACGTGCACGGCAAGGAGATCCCCGACTTCGAGCGGCTGTTCCTCGGCACGAAGCAGCAGTACGTCGAGCAAGGCATCGACATCCGCTACGAGACGGAGGTCACCGCGTTCGACCCGAAGGCCAAGACCGTGACCGTCGACGGCCGGCCGGTCGAGTACGACTCGCTGGTCGTGGCCACCGGGTTCACGTACGCGGATCCGGGAGTACCCGGGGGCGAGCTGTCGGGCCTGTACTACGTCAAGAACATCCGCGAGGCCATGGAGTGGGACAAGGTCCTCGACGGGGTCCGGAAGGCCGTCGTGGTCGAGGCGACCCCGTTGGGCCTGGAGATGGTCACAGCCCTGTGCCACCGGGGCATCGAGACCCACCTGGTCGACCCGAGCCCGTGGGCGCTGTCCATGGCCACCGACCCGGACATCGCCAAGCCGGTCGAGGACTCGTGGGTCGAGCTCGGCGCGCAGCTCCACTTCAACACGAAGCTCGAGGCGTTTCAGGGCTCCGGTGGTGCGCTCCGATCCGTACGGACCTCCGCCGGCGAGCTCGAGTGCGACCTCGCAGTCGTCTGCACCCACAAGGTCGCCAACACCGCGCTCGCCACCGCAGCGGGCATCGACCTCGGGTCGGCGGGTGGCATCGTGGTCGACGAGCGGATGGCCACGCACGTGCCGTGGGTGTGGGCCGCGGGAGACTGCATCGAGGTCCCGCACGGGGTGTCCAACGTCCCGGTCCAGGGTCTGTCGGGAAGTCACGCCTACGCCCAGGGGAAGGTCGCCGGCGTCAACGCCGCCGGAGGTCGACGTGCCTACCAGCCGGTGTACGTGCCGTGGGGGATGGTGGCGGGGACCTGGATGATCGGTGGTGTCTCCTTCAGCGAGACCCTCGCCACCGCACTCGGCGTCCCCTTCGTCATGGGCCGCGCCCAGGGAATCTCGCGGGCCCGCTACTTTCCCGGGGTGCAGCCGGTGACGGTCAAGCTGCTGGCGGAGCCGGGCAGCCTGCGGATCATCGGCGCCCAGATGGTCGGCGGAGAGGGCATCAAGGAGCGGGCGGACTTCCTCGCGATGGCGGTCCGGACCGGTATCACAGCGCGGGACCTGGCCACGATGGAGAACGTCTACTCACCGGCTATCGGTGCGCTCAACGAACCCATCGCGCTCGCGGCCCAGGACCTCCTGGTGAAGGCGGGGACCTGACGTGGGACTGACCCGCCTGGTCCGCAGCGTGTCGGAGCGGCAGCTGATGGCCGCGGCCCAGCGTGAGATCGCGCAGCGGTACGGCGTGCCCCTCCCACCCAGACCCCGCGGCGTCGACCTGTTCTGGCAGAGGGTCTACGTCCCCGCGTACCACGCGCTGCCCTGGGCGCTGCGCACCAAGGTGATGGCCCGGATGCCCGGGAGCCACCGCGAGACGTGGCACCGCCCTCCGCAGGCCCGAGGCCCTGCGGTATGAGGACCCGCCGGGCGTGCTCCCCTCGGCAGCGGCGCGGAGCCGGGGCCGCCGACCGACGTCCTGACCGGGTGCGCCCGTGCCCGGACCCCCAACCCCCACCGGGAGGTATCACGCATGAGCACCAAGACCAACACGATCACTCCGGCCGCAGAGGGAGACGTCCTCTACGACACGAGCGAGAAGGTCTTCGAGGACATCCAGGCCGAGCCCGGTGAGAAGGCCTTCGTCTTCATCCACAGCGTCCCCTTCGAGGGGTCGGTGGCCCTGGTCAACCTGCTCACATCGACGCGCCTCGTCCGCAAGGGGTTCGACGTGAGCATCGTCCTGTACGGGCCGGCAGTGCTCATCGCGTCCGCCACTCGCGGCTACCCCTCCGTAGGCACGGAGGGCTTCCCCGGCAACCTGTCCATGAACAAGCAGCTCAAGGTCCTCATGGGCGAGGGGGCCAAGATCTACGCCTGTCGCTTCGCCATGGGCGCGCTCTACGGGATGCGTGAGGACGACCTGATCGAGGGCGTCAAGGCCTTCAACCCGCTCGACGTGCTCGACTCCGCCCTCACGGCGTGGCGGGCGAGGGCGTTCCAACTCAACACCTGGACGGTCTGACAAGGCCGTGCCACCCACGGGCGCGACGGGTGGGCCGCACCCGGAGCGCTCGACCTCGCGCGGTGGGACCAACACAGCCGTCGCCCGGTGGCGCGGCGGATGGCGCTGTGACGTCGACGCGGGTGGGTTCGCGCTCGTGGTGGACGAACCGCCGGGGGCGGGTGGCGAGGGGCTCGGGCCCATGCCGACCGACCTTTTCCTCGCGTCCCTGTCGTCCTGCTACGCCCTGGCCCTGGCGTGGGCCGCACGCAAGCGCGGCTTCGAGCTGCCCGACCTCGAGGTCCGCGCCACCGGCACGTACCAGGGTCAGCGGTTCAGCACCATCGAGCTCGTGGTGACCACCAGCCTGTCCGACGACCTGCTGGCACCGCTGATCGAACCCGCGAGGCGCGTCTGCTACGTCTCGAACACGGTGGCCTGCGCCGCGCCGATCACGGTGACCCGGGCGGCCGCTCCGAGTTGACCGACGCCCATCGCCGGTCGAGGTCGAGCAGTGCTTCCCGGAAGCACTCCAGCGGCGCCACGGCCACACCTGCGCCCACCTGGCCGCTGCCGTCGCGCGCGTGGAGGATGCCCGTGGTCACCTTCGGCGTGACGCCGCGCTCCACGACCTTGCGCACGTCGACGGCGAGGGGGGTGCCGCGTCCGCCCTGGGTCGGGAGGACGAACCGGCTGGACCGTCCGACACAGACGGTGCCCAGCTCGGCCGTCATGGCCGCTGCCTCGGACATGCCCCCGACGAGTGAGGCGACGGCGGGCGATCCGGCAGCGGCAGCCCCGCCGAGCCCCACCAGCTCCAGCACGGAGCTGTCACCGATGTCGGGCGCACTGTCCCGTGGTCCCCTCCCCGGGTGGTAGAGCGCGTGCCCGATCATGGGTGCCGGGGCCAGGAACCATCGGTCCTGCCCTGGCAGCCGGACACCGAGATCGGTCCCGTTCCGGGCCAACGTGGTCACCACCGAAGCGCCCTCCACCTGCTCGCCCCATGCCGTGAGCGACCGGGCCGCAGCCATGCCCACCGTGAGGTAGAGCAGATGGTTGCCGGAGAGGAAGCGGGCCACCTCGACCCGGCGAGGGTGCTCACCGGCGACGAGTGCGGGTAGCAGGTGGCGCAGCAGCAGGTTCGTGGCGGCCTGGGACCGCACGTGGACGTCGTCCCCCATCGCGATGGCCTGTGCGGCGACGGACAGGACGTCGACGGGTCCCGCGCGGTCGAGGGCCTCGGAGAGGACCGGCGCCACGGCTTCGCGCAGGAACACCAGGCGCTCACGGGCTGCCTCCGTCTCGCGCCCGAACCAGGCGACGTCGCCGGAACCCTGTCCCACCGGTGCCCACGACCGGGTCCGGCCCTCCGGGAGCTCCACGGCCCACACCGGGGTCGTGGGGCCGACCACGGACGCCATGGGGACGACGACGACGCTGTGGTTGGCCGGACGCAGGTCCACGTCGCCCGACGCGATCAGCTGCTCCGCCTCGGCGAGGCCGGCAGCCCACCCCTCGGCCACGACGGCCGCCCGCATCGAGCGGCGCAGCGGGTCGCACACGCGCTCGGACTCGATCGCCGGGCCGGGGAGGAGCAGGGTCCTGCCGTCCATCCCCGGGACCAGGTCGCGCGCCCGGCCGACCCCGACGAGCCTCGGTGTGCCGGTGTCGAGCCGCCGGAGAACCTCACCGTTGGCGGCGTCCACGTCCTCGGCCAGCGGACCGCTGAGCCTGCGCAGTGCGGCCACCACGTCCGGGTCCCCGCCGCCCGGGACCCGCCAGTCGACGTGGACGACCGGTCGGCCCTGGTCGGACACGGTCTCCGCGAAGAGGTGGAGCCCCACGTTGACCACCGCCACCTCGCTGGGCAGCACGGACGCCTCATCGTTCACGTCCGCCCTCCCGTCGACGTGGTGGCCGCCACGACCGCGGACGCGGCCTCGAGCAACGCCCGGCGGGACCCAGCAAAGGCCTCACCCCTGGTCCTCGCGGTGGCCCGGAGCTCGACCGCCTGCCTCGCGCAGTCGTGTGCCATCGCCTCCACCACAGGCGGTGCGGCCCCGCCGGCCGCGGTCCGCGTCTCGACGATGTGGCGCGGGTCCAGCACCTGCGTGAGGTCGGTCCCGGCGAGCCCCAGCCCCCGCCCGCAGTACTCCTCCGCAGCCGTGTCGAGTCGCTCGCCGTCGAGGTCCACGCCACGCAGCCCCTCGGCGTGTGCGCTCCTGACGGCCGCGCCCACGATCTGGTAGGCCGTCCGGTAGTCGAGCCCGCACGACTGCATCACGTATTCGGCGAGATCCGTCGCCTGGCAGAAGCCGGACTCCAGGGCCAGCCACATCCGGTCGGAGTTGACCTGCATCGTGCGTGCGACGCCCTCGCTGAGGCGCGTGGTCCGCACGGCGAGATCGAGGGCCCGGGGAACCTCGCCGTAGGCGTAGATCAGGTTGTCGCTACGGGCGGACGGGCTCTTGGTCACGGCGAGGAAGCCGGTGAGCCTCCCGATGAGGGTTCCCGTCGCACCGCGGATGATCGACAGCGCGTACGGGTTGCGCTTCTGCGGCATCAGCACGCTCGAGCGGCTGAACCCGTCGGCCACCGTCACGTAGTCGAACTCGCTGCTGGCCCAGATCTCGAGGTCCTCGCCGAGCTTGCTCTGGGTCCCCACCAGGCTCGCCGCCGTCGCCAGCATGTCCACCAGGCCGTCGGTCTGCCACATGGCGTCGCGGGTGTGCTCGATGACGCCGTCGAAGCCGAGCAGCTGAGAGACCGGTTCCCGGTCGTCGAGCAGCCGGCTGCCGTTGACGCAGCCGGCGCCTCCCGGGCTCGTGTTGGTCCACTCGAGCGCGTCGACGAGGCGGCGGGCGTCGCGGATGACCGGGTAGGCGAAGGACAGCAGGTAGTGACCGAACGTGGACGGCTGCGCGTGCTGGAGGTAGGTCTGGTCGGGCAGCCACGTGCGGCTGTGCGCGGCGGCGGTGGTTGCGAGGGTGTCGGCGAGGACCGCAGCGGCGTCGATCAGCTCGACCAGCTGCCCACGAAGGTGCAGACGCAGGGAGATCCGCACCGCCTCACGGCGCGGTCGTCCGGCGTGCAACCAGCCGGCGTCGTCGCCGATGCGTTCGGTGAAGTATCGCTCCCGGCTGTTGTAGGGCTCCCCGAAGGCAGGGTCGTACGGGAAGTCCTCGGGGCGCGTGCGGTCGGCCTCGATCAGCAGTGACAGCAGCCGACCGGCGGGCCCAGGGGGGACGATGCCACGTCGGTGCAGGTCGAGAACGTGGGCCAGGTCGGCCTGGTTGAGCCCGCGGTGCAGGAGTGGGGCGTCGGCGTTCTCGAGGTAGAAGCCCGAGGCCACCAGCTCCGGGGCGGGGCCGTCGACCGGTGGGCCGAGCCGGTGACCGGTCACCGTCGCCCTCCCAGCAGCGCGGCGACGGCGTCGACGAGGCCACCGGTGTGCCAGAACACCGTGGGGCCGTCGGTGGCCACCGAGGGGACGACGGCCATGGCCTTGGCGGTGTAGACGGGGTCGAGCACCAGACCCTCGCACCGCAGTGCCAGAGCAGCGGCGGCGTCCCCCTCCCTCGAGGCGAGCCCGTGGCCCGGGCCGCGGGCGTCGAGCACCCGGACGTCGTTCGGTTCCGGCGGGGGGTCGTCCAGTCGGCGGGAGACCTCACGCGCCAGCCCCAGCACGCGTTCGCCCGCCTCGCCGGCGGGACGGCTCACCGACGCCCCGACCACGCGCACCTGTCGCCCGTGAGCGACGACCCCGGCGACCAGGCCGGCCTGCGTCCCCCCGGAGCCACAGGCCAGCACGACGGTCGCCGGGACCGTGCCGAGCTGCTCGACGATCTCGTCCACCGCGAGCCGGTACCCCGTCGCCCCGACGGCGGTCGCTCCACCACGCGGGAGCACGTACGGCCTGGACCCCTCTCGGGCCAGTCCTGTCGCCACCACCGGCAGCATCTCGTCGATGGTGCTGCGGTCCACCGAGCCGGTCCAGCGGAGCTCGGCGCCCCAAGCGGCCGCGGCGGCGAGGTTCGGATGGCTCGACGACGCACCGGGTGCGCCGCTGACGACGACAACGGAGCGAAGCCCCGAGTAGGCGGCAGCGGCGGCGACGGCCGGCAGGAAGTTGGATCCCGGGCTACCCCCGGTGACGAGCACGTCGGCGCCGACCCGGCAGGCCTCGCCGAGAAGGAACTCGAGCTGGCGTGCCTTGTTGCCGCCCACCGCGAACCCCGTCAGGTCGTCGCGCTTGATCCACAGCGCCCCACGGAGCCCGAGACCGGCGGCCAGGCGCGGTGCGGGCATCAGCGGGGTCGGGAGGACCGCGAGCCGGATCCTGGCCGCCTGCCCTACGGCCACGTCGGTCCCTCCCGCTCGCGGCGGGCGCGTGCGCTCGCGACCACCGTGTCGACCATGGCCGCGCAGGAGCCGGGATCCGGGGCCAGCGTGGAGGCCTCCTCGGGGGTGAGCAGGCCCGAGTGGCGCAGTGCGCCCGCGAGCGACGTCCCCGCCGCCTGTCCCTCCGCGAGCGCCGCGTGCAGGCGCTCCCGGGCGACGTGCCTGCCGAGACGCTCCGAGAGGATGGTCAGGGCCTGCTCGCTCGCGGAGTACCCACCGAGATTCCTGCCCA
>DASTQL010000152.1:0-3268 GCA_035761805.1 Jiangellales bacterium
CTCGTAGACGGGGACGGCGTGGCTGCCGGCCGTGCAGGTCGCTGCGGATCCCAGCACCAGGGTGCCACCCCGGCGCACGACGTCGGGGCGTCGGCCCGACGCCAGGTGGCCACCTCGTCCTGGTGGCCCACGCTGTCGGCGAAGTACCCGCGCGTGCGCGCGACCAGCTCGTCAGCGTTGTCCTGGAAGCCGAACGGAGAGTCGAGCAGCACCGCCGGACCGGCACCGGACCCGGCGAGCACCTGTCGGTGGATCTTGATCATCGTCGGTCCGGTCTCGCCCGACCCCATGACCACGATGCGGCTCACGCCCGCTGCCCGATGTCGGCAGCCAGACGGTGCAGTCGCGCACCGTCGGCGACGGTCACGAGCAGGCCCTCCGCACGAAGCGACCCTACGGGGGCCGGGTTCCGCCAGAGTTCGGAGTTGCGCACCTCCCGAGGCCCGGTGATCGTGCGGAAGCCCGGACCATCCAGGTCGGGCGGCAGGACCGGGGCCGACCGGTCGGCGCCGGACGCCTCGGCTCACGTGAGCCGGCGCGCCCCGTCGGACGGCACGGCAACGAAGGACGTCGGCCGCCCGAAGCCGTGCCCGGCGAAGGCCTCCTCGACCGCGGCGACGACCGCGGGCCGGGCCGCGGCATCGACGAGCGCGATGATGCAGCCGCCGAAGCCGCCGCCGGTCATCCGGGCCCCGTACGCGCCGGCGGCGAGCGTGGCCTCCACGGCGACGTCGAGCTGCGGCACGGTCACCTCGAAGTCGTCCCGCAGTGACACGTGCGACGCGGTGAGCAGCGGGCCGATCGCACCGGGGTCACCGCCGCCCCGCAGGGCGGAGACAACCTCGAGGACGCGCGCGTTCTCTGTAACGACGTGCCTGGCGCGACGACGCAGCACGGACGGTAAGCCCCGGCCGGCGCCACCGTCGAGGTCGGCGGGGCTCGCGTCCCTCAGCTCCACCACGCCCAGCGCCCGGGCGGCCTCCTCGCACTCGCGCCGGCGCTGGGCGTACTCGCCGTCGACCAGCTTGTGCGGGGCGCGGGTGTCGACGACCAGGAGCCTCGTCCCGGACGAGCCGGGGTCGAAGGGAACCGGCTCGATCCCGCCGGACCGGGTGTCGATGAAGAGCACGTGCCCCGCCCGGCCGTGCATCGCGGCGAGCTGGTCCATGACTCCGGTGGGGGCACCGACGAAGTCGTTCTCCGCCTGCCGGGCCAGCCGGGCCAGGTCGTCCGCCGTCAGCGGCGCCCCGGACAGGTCCCCCAGGACCGTGGCTACCACGCACTCCAGCGCCGCTGACGACGACAGCCCGGCCCCGGGAGGGACGTCGCCGTCGACGAGCAGGCTGGCGCCCTGCACGACGCCCCACCGCTCGCGCAGCGCCCAGGCGACACCGACGGCGTAGGCGGCCCAGCCCCCCACCTCGCCCGGCGCGACCGCCCGCACGTCGACCGTGTGCACCTCCTCGGGCACCTGGGCCGAGCGGACCGACAGCAGGCCGTCGTCGCGACCGGCGCCCGCACACACCACGCCGAGCGGCAGGGCCAGCGGCAGCACGAACCCGCCGGTGTAGTCGGTGTGCTCTCCGATCAGGTTCACCCGGCCTGGGGCGGCCCAGACCCCCTCGGGGGGTCCACCCGTGGCGTCCGTGAACGCGCCCGCGACGGCGGCCGCCGGTCTCATGACGTGGCCGTCACCGCGGGGCTTCGCCTGTACGGGCGAAGGCCCACGCGTCGGAGACGATGTCCTCGAGGCCTCGCCCGGGCACCCAGCCGAGCAGCTCGCGCGCCCGGGCGTTGGAGGCGACCAGCGTGGTCGGGTCCCCGGGTCGGCGCTCGCGCTCGACCACCGGGACCGGGTGTCCGGTCACGGCACGGCAGGCGTCGAGGACCTGGCGGACCGTGTAGCCGGTCCCGGTGCCGAGGTTGACGACGTCGTGTCGCCCTGGCCTGACGGCGTCCAGCGCGAGCAGGTGCGCGGCCGAGAGGTCGACGACGTGCAGGTAGTCGCGGACCGCCGTGCCGTCGGCCGTCGGGTAGTCGGTGCCGAAGACGTCGGCCGACTCCCGGCGGCCGGCAGGCACGGCCAGCAGGTTGGGGATCAGGTGCGTCTCGGGGTCGTGGCGCTCCCCGTGGCGGCCGTAGGCCCCGCCGACGTTGAAGTAGCGCAGGCTCGCCGCGGCCAGCCCGTGCGCCGCGGCCTCGCCGGTGAGCATGTGGTCGACGGCGAGCTTGCTCTGCCCGTACGGGTTGATGGGGACGGCCGGCACGTCCTCGGTGATCGGCGAGACAGTGGGCTCCCCGTACGTGGCGGCGGTGGAGGAGAAGACCAGACGCCGCACGCCGGCTGCGCGCATCGCGGTGAGCAGCGCCAACGTTCCGCATACGTTGTTGTCCCAGTAGCGCTCGGGGTGGGCGACGGACTCGGCGACGAGCGACTTGGCGGCGAAGTGCAGGACGCCTTCGAAGCCCGCGCCGTCCAGCACCCGCGCAGCGTCCCGGATCGGCCCGCGGACCAGGGTGGCCCCGTCCGGCGCGTTGTCGCCGTTTCCCGTGGACAGGTCGTCCAGCACGACCACCTCGTGTCCCGAGTCGAGGAGCTGCGCCGCGACGACGGCTCCGATGTAGCCGGTGCCGCCGGTGACGAGCAGCTTCACCCGCGCACCTCCCGCAGCCGTGCCGCGGCCTGCTCGGGCATCACGTCGTTGATGAAGGCGCCCATGCCGGACTCGGAGCCCGCGAGGTACTTGAGCTTGCCGGGCGCCCGGCGGATCGAGAAGAGCTCGAGGTGCAGGTAGCCGAGCTCCCGGTCGATGCGCACGGGCGCCTGGTGCCAGGCGGCGATGTAGGGCATGGGCAGACCGTAGAGGGCGTCGAGCCGACGCAGGAGGTCCAGGTAGACCTCCGCGAGCTCGTCGCGCTCCCCTGGCGTCAGGTCCGGCAGGTCGAGGACCTGGCGCTGGGGGTAGAGGTGGACCTCCACCGGCCAGCGAGCGGCGGCGGGGACGAAGGCCGTCCAGTGTTCGGTCTCCGTGACGATCCGCGATCCCGCCATGCGCTCCGCCGCCAGGACGTCGGCGTAGAGGTTGCGCCACGTCCGCTCCCGGTACCGGCGCGCGGAGATGAGCTGACGGCGGGTACGGGGGGTGACGAAGGGATAGGCGTAGATCTGGCCGTGCGGGTGGTGCAGCGTCACCCCGATCTCCTCTCCGCGGTTCTCGAAGCAGAAGACCTGCTCGACGTTGGGCACGGTCGAGAGCTCGGCCGTGCG
>DASTQL010000153.1:0-5679 GCA_035761805.1 Jiangellales bacterium
GGACGTAGTAGGTGGGCAGGCGGCCCGGCCCGTACTGGACCAGCAGCAGCGCCCGCCGGGAGTCGGCGACCAGCCGGGGACCGAGCCGGACGCGGACCCAGCGCGGGGTGGGTTGCACCGTGGCGGGTGGCGGGGTGAAGGCGTCGGCGCTCATGACGTGCTCCCGTCGCTGTCCGGAGGTGGACCTGGGCGAACGGTAGACCGGCGGGAGGACGACCCGGGCCCCGACCGAGGGACGGGGCCCTCGCCGGATCGCGAGGGCCCCGCTGGTGCGTCGTGGAGGTGCCGGGAATCGAACCCGGGTCCTTCGACATCTCTCCAGGGCTTCTCCGGGCGCAGCCCGCTGTGTCCTTCTCGGCTCCGGCGATCACGCAGGCGAGTCGCCGAGACGAGCCCAGTCACGTTCATGTCCCTAGGCGGCCCGTGACAGTCCGCTCAGGTGGAGCCTCCTCACTGATGCCGAACACCGGGGCGGAGGCATCCCCGGGTCGACAAGTCCGCTATCTCTCAGGCAGCGAGAGCGTAGGCGGACTGAGTGCTCGTCTTGTTGGCACTTGTGAGTCTGCCGCGATGGTTTGCGAGATCACGCGACCTCCTCGGCCCGCTTCCCCTGGTTCGACGAGCGAAGTCGAAACCGCTCACCCCCTATGGAGTTGTCCGCCGCCACGCGGGGCGACCCTCGTGAGGCTACCCCGTCCAACCGGCGCGGCGCACCGCGGTATTCCGGGCTGCGGTGGACGGGTTCCCAAAGTGGCTACTGGTGAGTAACAATGCTGGGAGACGAGGCAGCAACCAGTCCGGCGTCCCGAGGAGTGCCCACGATGACCACGTCCGTCGATCCCACCACCGCCCCCGCGGACGCCCCGCGCCAGGTCAGCGAGCGCGACGCCCGACGCGTGGCCGAGGCCGCGCGCGAGACGGAGTGGACCGCGCCGTCCTTCGCCAAGGAGCTCTACCTGGGCCGGTTCCAGCTCGACCTCGTACACCCGTACCCCGGTGGTGACCCGGTCGAAGAGGAGCGCGCGGAGGACTTCCTCGCCCGGCTCCGCCGGGTCTGCGAGGAGGAGATCGACGCGACGGTGATCGAGCGCGAGGACCGGATCCCCGACGAGCAAGTGAAGGCCCTCGCCGACCTCGGCGTCTTCGGGATGAAGATCCC
Organism: Jiangellales bacterium; assembly: GCA_035761805.1. Classification (GTDB taxonomy): domain Bacteria; phylum Actinomycetota; class Actinomycetes; order Jiangellales; family Jiangellaceae; genus DASTQL01. The sequence goes on from DASTQL010000153.1 coordinate 1,160, forward strand.
CGAGGAGTACGGCGGCCTCGGCCTGTCCCAGGTGGCCTACAACCGTGCCCTCCTGCTCATCGGCAGCGCCCACCCGAGCCTGGGCGCGCTCGTGTCGGCCCACCAGTCCATCGGCGTCCCCGAGCCGCTCAAGCGCTTCGGGACCCAGGAGCAGAAGGCCGCGTTCCTGCCGCGCTGCGCCCGCGGGGCGATCAGCGCCTTCCTGCTGACCGAGCCCGACGTCGGGTCCGACCCGGCCCGCCTACGCACGACGGCGACGCCGGTCGACGGCGGAGCCGCGTACGAGCTGGAGGGCGTCAAGCTCTGGACCACCAACGGCGTCGTGGCCGAGCTGCTCGTCGTCATGGCCCGGGTGCCGAAGGCGGACGGTCACCGGGGAGGCATCACCGCCTTCGTGGTCGAGGCCGACTCCCCCGGGATCAGCGTCTCGAACCGCAACGAGTTCATGGGGCTGCGCGGCCTCGAGAACGGTCTGACGCACTTCACCCGGGTGCGCGTGCCGGCCGAGAACCGGATCGGCCGGGAGGGTGACGGCCTCAAGATCGCGCTGACCACCCTCAACACCGGCCGCCTGTCGATCCCGGCGATGTGCACGGGCGCCTCCAAGTGGAGCCTCAAGATCGCCCGCGAGTGGTCGGCCGAGCGGGTCCAGTGGGGCCGGCCGGTCGGGCGCCACGCCGCCGTGGCCCACAAGATCGCCTTCATGGCCGCGACCACGTTCGCCCAGGAGGCCGTCCTCGAGCTGTCGGCACGACTGTCCGACACCGGCCGTGGCGACATCCGGATCGAGGCCGCGCTGGCCAAGCTCTGGTGCAGCGAGATGTCCTGGCTGGTGGCCGACGAGCTGGTCCAGATCCGCGGTGGCCGCGGCTACGAGACCGCCGAGTCGCTGCGAGCGCGCGGCGAGCGGGCCGTCCCGGCCGAGCAGGTGCTACGAGACCTGCGGATCAACCGGATCTTCGAGGGCTCGACCGAGATCATGCACCTGCTCATCGCGCGCGAGGCCGTGGACGCCCACCTGCAGGCCGCCGGCGACATCATCGACCCCGACGTCGACCTGAAGGGCAAGGCCAGGTCCGCCGTACGGGCAGGGGGCTTCTACGCCCGCTGGCTTCCCCAGCTGGTCGCGGGCCAGGGCCAGGTACCCGGCTCGTACGCGGAGTTCGGCCGGCTCGCCCCGCACCTGCGCTACGTCGAGCGGACGTCGCGCAAGCTCGCGCGGCAGACCTTCTACGGCATGGCGCGCTGGCAGGGCCGGCTCGAGCACAAGCAGGGCTTCCTGGGCCGGGTCGTCGACATCGGCGCCGAGCTCTTCGCCATGGTGGCGTCATGCGTCCGGGCCGAGATGCTGCGCCAGGCCGGTGGCCCCGGCGCCGACACCGCGTACGACCTCGCCGACGCCTTCTGTCGGCAGTCGCGGCGGCGGGTCGAGCGGCACCTCGACGCCCTGTGGCGCAACACCGACGCCGGTGACGAGCGTCTGGCCAAGGAGGTGCTCGAGGGGCGCTACGTGTGGGCGGAGAACGGCGTGCTCGACCCCAGCGAGGGCACGGGTCCCTGGATCGCCGACTCCACCCCGCGGGCCGCCGAGGACGGCGGGGTCGGTCGCCGGATGCTCCCCTCCACCCGTACGTAGGGAACGCTCGGCACCCGCCGTACGGAGTCAGTCGAAGCGGAGGGAGTCGAGCAGGACCTCGTACGGGTCGCCGGGGGTGCCAGGCTCGGGGAGCGGCCAGAACTTCTGCTGGACGGCGCCTCCGACCACGACGACGCGGCCGTCCACCTCGACCAGGGTCGTGCGGAACTGGTAGATCGCCGTGCCTCCGGGCAGCGCCTCACCGCCGACGGCGAAGTATCCACGGTTGCTGAGGTACGTCGGGTGGTCGTCGTACTGGAAGGCGTCGTGGCCGTCCACGGTGACCCGGCGCTGTCCGAGGATCTCGACGTCGGGCACGTTCAGCACCCAGGACTCGAGGTCGTCCGGCAGCGGCCGGACCTCCTCGGCGGCCTGGTCGTAGACCCCGTCCGGCACGAGCAGGGTGAAGCCGGCCCAGGGCTGGTCGGGCCCCACTCCGTCGGCCGGGGCGATGTCCAGGTGCCAGGTGTCCTCGCGGATCACGTCGAAACCCTCGGGAACCGTGAGCTGGACCGCCGGGACGAGCTCGGGCCGGTACGGGGTCCCGACCGGTGCCGTCCGGTTCTCGTCGGGCAGCCACCGCGGCGCCACGACCAGGGCCACGACCGCGAGCACGGCGGCCACGAGGACCATGGCACGGCGCTGGACCACCTGGCGGCGCCGGTGACGGGTCACCACGCGGGCGAGGGCGCGCTCCACGTCCGCGTCGGCCGCGGCCCGGTGAGCGGCGGCGGCGGCACGCGCGCCCAGCTGGTCGAGGCTCATGTCGCTCCCTCCGTCAGCCGGCGCGCCAGCCGGTCCTTGGCGCGTGCGAGATGCTGCTTGACCGAACCCTCGCTGCACCCGAGGACGTCGGCGACCTCGGTCACCGGGCACCCGTAGACGTAGCGGAGGGCGATGCACTGGGCCTGGCGACGCGGCAGGCGCCGGACCTCGGCCCAGAAGGCCTCGTCGGGTCCGGCCGCCCCCTCGCCGGCCGGACCCGTACGGACAAGGGCCCGCATCTCGGCCGCCCGGCGGCGCAGCCACGAGGTGGCCAGGTTGGCACACACCCGCCGTACCCAGGCCGAGGGCAGGTCCAGCCGCGCCACCTCGTCCCAGCGCCGGTAGGTGACCAGCAGCGCCTCCTGGGCCAGGTCCTCCGCGGCCGGCAGCGATCCGGACAGCCCGTAGGCGAGCGCGACCAGACCTCCGTACTCGTGCCGGAAGAACGCCTCGTACGTCTCGACGAGCGGCAGAACCGCGGGTGCAGGGCCTGCGGCCACGGGGTCGTCCCTCGCGGGGCCGTTCACGAGTGCCACTGTGGCACCACAGCGTTGTCTCGGGGGTGTCTGCGGGGTCGTCAGCGGGCGGGGAGCCAGGATGACCCGTAGACGTCGCCCTCGTGGCCGCACCGGGTGCACACCACGTACTGGGCGCCGTCGTCGACGTAGCGGCGCACCCAGCTGTGCCAGCGCAGCCGGCACCGCCACGACTTCCGCGCCTGCGGCTGGTCTGTCGAGGTCCTCATGACTCTCACTCGCACGAAGCCGCCCTCGGGATGACACGGTCCGTCAGGAGATCTGGACCGACCCGGCCTCGGGGACCAGCCCGATCCAGGTGTGCCCCGGCGGGACCGGGACGGGCTCCCCCTCCGGGTCGGTGAGCTCGAGCCGGCTCGTGGGATCAGCGTCCCGGCTCCAACGGGCCTCGACGACCCCGGCACCGTGGGCGAGCAGCGCGTCGCCACTGCCCGCCAGGACGACCTGCGGCACCGGGTTGCCGGCGAGGTCGACGTAGCCGGCGTCCACGGTCGTCACCCGGAGCACCAGCAGCATGGTCGGCGCGAAACGGTCGTCCTCGGGAGCCAGGTCGTCGGTCCTGGTCCACGTGCCATCGGCTCCCGTGGTCCAGATGGCCCGGGTCCCGCCGGAGAACGTGACGTCGACGGCCGTCACGTTCCCACCCGGCGTTGGTCTCTCGTCGACCGCCCACGGCAGGTACGGCGGTGGTGGCTCCAGCTCCTCGAGTGCCGCCGAGCTCTCGAGGACCTCTGTCGGGTCGACCGCCACGTCGTACGGCCTCCGGCGGTCGGGTTCCAGGGAGAAGCCCTCGGCGTCCCCGGGTGTCACGAGGGTCAGCCCGGCCGCCGCCAGCTGGTCAACCACGTCGGGAGCACCTCCGGATGCGAGGAGAGCGCCTCCCGTCGGGCCGACGATCCCGATGTCGCTCCCGCGCACCGACCGTACGGGAGCGACCTGCTCGGGCAGTGCGGAGTGGTAGAAGGCGGCGAACCGGGTCAGCCCGCCCTCAACGGGCTCCTCGACCACCAGGTCGGCGGCACCCAGCCCGGTCTGCGGCGCGGCGTTGCCGGTGTTGTCGACCTTGACGACCAGGGCTGGGCGGTCGGGGACTCCGTCCGGCGCAGGCAGGCCGGTCAGGGGCTGGACGGCCTCGCTTGTCGGTGTGGCGGTCGTGGGCGCCGGGGACGGGGTGTCGTCCCCGCCGCAGGCCGGGGTGGCCACGAGGAGCAGGACCGCCGGGAGGGCACGTGCGGCCGTCACCACGCGGAGCACGCGGCCAGTGTGAACCGCGGCGCGCCGGATGTCGCCCTCAGCCGGCGCGGCGGCGCCTCCGCGACATCGCCCGCTCGGCCTCGCGCTTGGCCTGCCGCTCGGCGAGGGCGTGCCGCTTGTCGTAGGTCTTCTTGCCCCGGGCCAGGGCGAGCTCGACCTTGGCGTAGCCGTCCTTGAAGTAGAGCGAGAGCGGCACGAGCGTGAGGCCCCGTTCCTGGGTCTTGCCGATCAACCGGGAGATCTCGCCCTTGTGCATCAGCAGCTTGCGTGGCCGCCGCGGCTCGTGGTTGGTCCAGGTGCCCTGGTCGTACTCGGGGATGTGCACGTTG
>DASTQL010000154.1:0-15282 GCA_035761805.1 Jiangellales bacterium
GAGCTGGCCTGGGGGTCGACGTCGGTGCTCGACCACGACGTGGCGTCGGTGCTCGTGCACCGCAGCGACTGGGAGGGTCAGTCGGTGCTGGTCGCCCACAACCTCTCGGGAGCGCGGCGGTCGGTGACCGTCACGCTGCCGGACGCGCACGAGGTGGGTTACGTCCTCCGGGACCTGCTCGACGGGGGCAGCGAGCTGCCCGTCGGCAAGGGTGGCGAGGTCGGCCTGGACCTGCCGCCCTACGGCTTCGCGTGGTACCGCCTGGTGCGGGAGGGCGACCGGCGGCTGCTGTGAGCGACCGCCGACCGGCGGAGGAGAGCGAGGAGCGGACCGCCGCGGCTCGGCCGGAGCCGCGGCGGTCCGCCGTCATCCGGGGTGTCCGGGCTGGAGGCGTCAGCGGCTGGTGGAGCGGTACTTGCGCACCCCCAGGGGGGCGAAGACCACCAGGACGATGACGATCCAGATCACCGACATCAGGAAGGGATGCTGACCGGGGAAGCTGTCGGTCACGAACGGGTTCGGGTTGCCGAACAGGTCTCTCGTGGCGGCCACGAAGGCGCTGAACGGGTTCCACTCCGCCACGGGTTGGAGCCACTCCGGCAGCGTCTCGATCGGGATGAAGGCGTTGGACAGGAAGGTCAGCGGGAAGATCGTGATGAAGCCGACCTGGTTGGCCGCCTCGACCGTCGGGACGACCAGCCCGAGGTAGACGCCCACCCAGGCCATGGAGTACGTGAACGCCAGGAGCAGGGCCACCGCCAGCAGGAAGTCGCCGAGGCCGTTGTTCACGCGCCACCCGACGACGAGTCCCGAGAGCATGAGCACCACGAGGATGCCGGCGTTGTAGACGACGTCTGACATCGTCCGGCCGCTCAGCACGGCGGACCGGGCCATCGGCAGCGAGCGGAACCGGTCGATGATCCCCTTGTTCATGTCGTCGGTCATGCCGATCGCCGTGGTGATCGAGGCGAAGGCCAGGGTCTGCACGAAGATGCCAGGCAGGAGGTACTCGCGGTAGGACCCGCCACCGGGCAGCGGGATGGCCCCTCCGAAGACGTACGCGAACAGCAGCACGAACATGATCGACTGCAGGATCGCGAAGATCGCCAGCTCCGGGATCCGAGGGATCCGGCGCAGGTTGCGGCCGGCGACGACGAGCCCGTCGGCGACCGCCTTGCGCAGCGGGCCGGCCTGCGTCGTCACGGGCACGGCGCGGTCGAGGGCGGTGGTGGTCATGCGCTCCTCCCGGAGGCGAGGACGGGCTCCTGGTCCTGCTCGCCGGTGTCCTCCGGCTGCTCGGCTGCGTGCCCGGTGAGGGTGAGGAAGACGTCGTCGAGGGTGGGCCGGCGCAGCGCGACGTCGTCGAGCGGGATGCCGGCGTCGCCGAGGTCGCGGACGACCTGGACGAGCGTCTGGACGCCACCGGCGGCGGGAACCGTGATCCGGCGGGTGTGGTCGTCGACCGTGCAGTCGCCGCTGCAGTCGCGGGCCATGAGCTGCACGGCCACGGGGATGTCCTCGCGGCGGTGCACGACGACCTCGATGCGCTCGCCGCCGACCTGGGCCTTGAGCTCGTCGGCCGTGCCCTGGGCGATGATGCGTCCGGTGTCGACGACGGCGATCGTGTCGGCCAGCTCGTCGGCCTCCTCGAGGTACTGCGTGGTCAGCAGCAGCGTGGTGCCCTCGCGAACCAGCCCGCGGATGACGTCCCACATCCCCATCCGGCTGCGTGGGTCGAGCCCGGTCGTGGGCTCGTCGAGGAACAGCAGCCGAGGCTGACCGATCAGCGCGCTCGCGAGGTCGAGCCGCCGCCGCATGCCGCCCGAGAAGCCCTTGACGACCCGGTCACCGGCGTCCGTGAGCGCGAACTGGTCGAGCAGGTCGCCGGCCCGGCGCCGGGCCTCGGGCTTGGGTAGTCCGTAGAGCCGGCCGAACATCACGAGGTTCTCGCGCGCGGTGAGGTTCTCGTCGACCGCGGCGTACTGGCCCGACAGGCCGATCACGCTGCGGACCTCCTGCGCCTGGCTCACCACGTCGTAGCCCGCGACGGTTGCCCGACCCGCGTCGGGAGCCATCAGGGTGGCCAGGATCCGGACCGTGGTCGTCTTGCCGGCCCCGTTGGGGCCGAGCATGCCCACCACGGTCCCCTGCGGGACGACGAGGTCGATGCCCGCAAGGGCGTGAACCGCCTTGTCACCCTTGCCGAAGGTCTTGACCAGTCCCTCGGCGGTGATGGCGTCGGTCATGACGGTGCTCCTCGGGTCGTTCCTGGGCTGTGGCCCGGACGGTAGACCCCGGGTCCGACAACCTCGTGCGATGCCGGTCGGGGCTCGGTCTGCGGGGGCGGTGCCCCCAGGGTGTCCTACTCGGGAAGCCGACCGCGACCGGATTTCTTCCGGCCCCGGGTCGCCTTGTCTGACGTTCGCCCCTGGCAGAACTCATCGGTCGACCCCGCGTCACCTTCCGGTCGAGTCGGCTCCCCAGACCGTAGGTGTTGAAGCGGACTTGAGGTCAACCACGCGCCGTGCGGCGGCGTCCCCCGCCGTACGGGGAGGAGCCCGGCGCTAGGAGGACCTGCCGCCGAGGAGGCCGGCCGCCTCGTCGACGCCCAGGTCACCGGCGGCGAGCCGGCGCAGGACGTCCTCGCGGTCGACCTGGGTGCCCACGGCGTCGGGGGCGGCCGTGGGGGCCTCGAAGCCGAGCCGGGCCAGCAGGTCGGCGAAGCGCTGCCGGGCTGTCGGGTAGCTCACGCCGAGGAAGCGCTCCAGCTCCTTCATGTTGCCGCGCGAGACCAGGAAGACCCGCAGCAGCTGCCGGTCGGCCTCGCCGAGCCCGCAGTACGGGCAGGGCGCGAAGCGACCGGACAGCTCGCTCCCGCACCCGGGGCACCCCAGGCGGGTGACGGCCAGCCGCTGACCGCACACCGGGCAGTCGCGCGGTGCGGCGTGCTCGTGACCGTTCACCGGTCGACCTTGATCACGGCACTGCCCATGACGGCTTCCACGTCGAGGTCGGCACCGGCGGTGCCCACGGTGAGCTCGCCGTCCCGCAGCGGGGGATCGCTGACGACCTTGCCGAGCTGGACGTCGGTGCGGATCCGGACGTCGCTGCCCAGGAGCAGGTGCACGCGAACGGAACCGGACTCCGCGCGCACCCGGGACTGGCCACGCTTGAGGACGCCCTCCACCACAGCGGAGCCGGCCTGGACCAGCACGTCCACGGGCCCCTCGACGCCGCTCACCTTCGCCGACCCCGCCGTCACCCGCACCCGTTCGAGCGCTCTCACGCCCTCGCTGGTGAGGGACCCGGCGATCACCTCCACGTCGACCGGCAGGTCCGGGCGCACCCGGACCCGGATGTCGCCGCCGAGGCCGATCCGGCCCGTGACGTCACGCCAGCGGCCCGAGGACAGCAGCGTGAAGGCGTCGTCCGGCAGGAACCTCTCCCCCTCGGCGGTCACGACCAGGGTCGCGCCCTCGCGCCGGAGGTGGTGCTCTCCCTCGACATCCACCGTCGTGACGGCCGGGTCACCGATGAGCCGGACCTTGCGCGAGGTCGCACGGACCAGTACGCGCTGGAGGTCCGGCACGGCCGGGGGGGAAGCGGGCCGGTCGGTGGTGGTGGTGCCCTCCTGCGGTCCGGTCGGCGGGGTCTCCGCGGCCCGGGCCTCGTCGAGCAGCCGGGCCGCCTCGGCCGGGTCCATCCGGCCCTCGGCCACGGCTTCCAGGATCTCGCGCACATCAGTCATGTGCACAAGTGTGAGACCGTCCTTGCCAGAATGTCAACCCTTGCTTTCTAGTTCCTAGGTGATCGTGGACGGTCGACCCGGTACCCGGCCTCCAGCAGGCGCCCGATCACTCGCTCGCAGTGCTCGTGGCCGCGGGTCTCGACCTGCAGGCCCACCTCCACCTCGTCGATGCCGAGTCGCACGCCGGTCCGCTCGTGGACGACGTCGAGCACGTTGGCGTCGACGGCCGCGAGCTCGGCCAGCAGGTGGGCGAGCGCTCCCGGCTGGTCCGGGATCCGCACCCGTACGGAGAGGTAGCGCCCCGCGGAGGCCATGCCGTGCCGGATCACGCGCAGCAGGAGCAGCGGGTCGATGTTGCCGCCGGAGAGGACGGCCACGACCGGCGGCTCGTAGGCGGTCGGGCGGTCGAGCAGAGCGGCGACCCCGGCTCCCCCGGCCGGCTCCACCACCTGCTTCGCCCGTTCGAGCATCAGCAGCAGCGCCTGGGAGATCGACTCCTCGCTGACGACCACCACGTCGTCGACCAGCTCGCGCACGAGGGCGAAGGGCACCTCGCCGGGGCAGCCCACCGCGATGCCGTCGGCCATGGTCGACATGGCCTCGAGGGGCACCGGGTGTCCCACCCGGAGGGAGGGCGGGTAGGCGGCGGCTCCCTCGGCCTGCACCCCCACCACCCGGACACCGGTTCGCAAGGACTTGATGGCGACGGCCATGCCGGCGAGCAGTCCGCCACCCCCCGTGCAGACCAGCACGGTCCGGACGTCCGGGCACTGCTCGAGCACCTCCAGCCCCGCTGTGCCCTGTCCGGCCACGATGTCCACGTGGTCGAACGGGTGGATCAGCACCGCCCCCGTACGGGTGGCGAACTCCTTCGCGGCCACCAGGCCCTCGTCGACGGTGCCACCCTCGAAGCGCACGTCCGCGCCGTAGGCGCGCGTGGCCTTCTCCTTGACGATCGGGGCCCCGGTCGGCATGAAGACCGTGGCCTTCGTGCCGAGCAGCGATGCGGCCAGGGCCACGCCCTGCGCATGGTTGCCGGCGCTCGCGGCCACGACGCCGCGGGCACGCTCCTCCTCGCTCAGCCGTGCGATCCGCGTGTACGCACCGCGGATCTTGAACGACCCTGCCCGCTGGAGGTTCTCGCACTTGAGGTGGACCGGCCCGCCCACCTGCTCGGACAGCACGCGCGACCCCTCCAGGGGGGTCATCCTCACCACGCCACGGAGCAGCTCCCGTGCGGCCTCGACGTCGGCGAGGGACACGGGCAACGTCGTCGTCGCCACAGCGGCGAGTCTGGCACGCGCGCCCGGCCCGGGCCCCGGTGATCATGAGCGCCTTCCGTGCCCGAGGACCCGGACAGGCCTTCGTGATCATCCACGTGGGGCCTTAGCATTCCTTGCGTGATACATGCACCGAACGCGGCGGTCGGGCGGGATCGCGCCCCGGCGGACCCCGGCCTCGTCCCCGCCCTCTTCGCCATCGGCCGGCGGCTGCGCCGGGCATCCGGCGACACGGCCGTCGACCAGGCGGGGCTCGTGGTGCTGCACCGCCTCGCCTGCGCGCCGGACGTGCGACCCTCCGACATCGCCGCCGACCTGGGCCTCGACGCCTCCACGGTGAGCCGGCACCTGCGCGCCCTCGAGCAGCTGGGCCTGGTCGAGCGCGCGGGCGACCCGGAGGACCGGCGGGCACAGCGCGTCTCCCTCAGCCACCATGGCCGCGACGTCCTCGACCGGGCGATCGCCCAGCGCCAGGCCGTCGTGGCCGCTGCACTGGCCGGCTGGTCCGACACCGACCGCCGCACCCTCGAGCGCCTGCTCGTCCGCCTCGCGGACGACCTCGAGACCGTCCCGGTGGCCCTGGGGACCCGCACGTGACCCCGCCGGTCCCCGGCCCCGGCGCCCCCGGGGCGACCGGCGCCACGACCGGAGCGGGCGGCACCACCCGGACCGACCAGCAGCCGGCGGCGATGACCCACCGCGAGATCCTGGTGGTGCTGTCCGGGCTCATGCTCGGCCTCTTCCTGGCCGCGCTGGACCAGACCATCGTCTCCACCGCGCTCCCCCGCATCGTCGAGGAGCTCAACGGCCTGGACCACCTGGCGTGGGTCGTGACGGCCTACTTGCTCACGTCGACGGCGTCGACCCCGCTCTACGGCAAGATCTCCGACATCTACGGCCGCAAGCCGGTCTTCCAGACGGCGATCGTCATCTTCCTCGTCGGCTCCCTGCTCGCCGGGCTGTCGCAGAACATGGGGCAGCTCATCGCCACCCGGGCGATCCAGGGACTCGGCGCCGGTGGGCTCATCTCGCTGACGCTGGCGATCGTCGGTGACATGGTCAGCCCGCGGGAGCGCGGCCGCTACCAGGGCTACTTCGGCGTCGTCTTCGGGGTCGCGAGCGTGCTCGGGCCGCTGCTCGGCGGGTTCTTCGTCGACACGCTGTCGTGGCGCTGGATCTTCTACGTGAACCTGCCGCTGGGCATCGTGGCCCTGCTCGTCGTGGGCCGCGTCCTGCACGCGCCCTTCACGCCCAGGCAGCACTCGATCGACTACCTCGGGGCCGCCCTGATGGTCGCCGGCGTCACGTCCCTCCTGCTGGTCACCGTGTGGGCCGGTCAGGAGTACGAGTGGAACTCGCCCGTCATCATCGGTCTCTCGGCGGCGGCCGTCGTCCTGCTGGGTCTCTTCGTCTGGCAGGAGCGCCGCGCGCCGGAGCCGATCCTGCCGATGCGGCTCTTTCGCAACCGCACCTTCGCCATCGGCAACACCGTCGGCTTCCTCTTCGGGTTCGGCTTCTTCGGCGCGATCATCTTCCTGCCGCTCTACCTGCAGATCGTCCGCGGTGCAACACCCACGGAGTCGGGGCTGCAGCTGTTGCCGCTCGTCCTCGGCATCTTCACCACGGCCAACCTCTCCGGCCAGCTCATCACCCGTACCGGTCGCTACAAGGCCTGGCCGATCGCCGGCCTCGGCATCGTCGCCGTCGCGATGTTCCTGCTCGCCCAGCTGGACGCCGACGAACCGCTCTGGTCGGTCCTGCTCCGCGTCTTCGTGCTCGGGATCGGCCTGGGCTGCGTCATCCAGACCCTGGTCGTCGCCGTGCAGAACGCCGTCGACCCGCGGGAGCTCGGCGTCGCCACCAGCTCGACCACGTTCTTCCGGACGATGGGCGGCGCCTTCGGTACCTCCGTCTTCGGGGCCGTCCTCGGCAGCGTCCTGGCCCGCGAGCTCGCCGACCGCCTCGGCGGCTCCCTGCCGCCCGGCGTCGACCCCGACACGATCGCCGCCGGCCCGGAGGCGGTACGGGCACTGCCGCCCGAGGTCCAGGCCCAGGTCGTCGACGCGTTCGTGGTGGCGCTCGACCACGTCTTCCTCATCGGGGTCCCGGTCGCCCTGGCCGCGATGGTGCTCGCGCTCTTCCTGCCCGAGCTCGAGCTGCGGCGCACGACCGGGGCGGTCGAGCAGGCAGACACACCCGCCGAGACGACCGACCGCTCCGCGTGAACCGGGCGGCCGGGTGACTGCCCGGAAGGGCGACGCGTGACCGGCGACCCGGCACCGGGCCGGCCGGCAGGCACGCCACCGAGCCGATCGCCCCGCCGGTCCTGGCGCCGGCCGCTACGACGCCTGCTCGGTGACCTCCCCATGGAGGTCGCCGTGCTCGCCGCCGTCTCCTTCTCGGTCGCCGTCGGCTTCGGGATCGTGGCACCCGTCCTGCCCCTCTTCGCCCGCGAGTTCGGCGTCGGCCGGACCGCGGCGGGCGCGGTGGTGTCCGCCTTCGCCTTCATGCGGCTGGCGTCCGGGCTGCTGGGCGGCCGGCTCGTCGACCGCCTCGGCGAGCGGACCGTGCTCGCCACCGGCCTGGGCATCGTGGCGGTCTCCAGCCTGCTCACCGGCCTGGCGCAGTCCTACGAGCAGCTGCTCGTCCTGCGCGGCGCGGGCGGTGTCGGGTCGGCGATGTTCACCGTCTCGGCGTTGAGCCTGCTCCTGCGGCTGGTGCGTGCCGACCAGCGGGGCCGCGCCGCCGGCTGGTTCCAGGCCGGCTTCCTCGTGGGCGGCGTCTCCGGCCCCGCCTTCGGCGGCGCACTCGCGGCGATCTCCCTGCGCGCCCCGTTCTTCGTGTACGCGGGGACGCTCACCGTCGCGCTCGTCATCACCCTGATCGCACTCCGGGACACCCCCTCGGACGCGGACGTCGCCGCTGGTGCCGGTCCCCCTCCCGTACGGACGACGCTGCGCCAGGCCCTCCGCCACCCCGCGTACCGGGCGGCGCTGGTGAGCAACCTGGGGACCGGTTGGGTCCTCTTCGGGATCCGGTCGTCGCTGGTCCCGCTGTTCGTGGCCGACGCACTCGGCCGGACGGCGTTCTGGGTCGGCATCGGGTTCCTCGTCGGTGCGTCGACCCAGGCGGTCGCCCTGTGGCCGGCGGGGCGCACGGTGGACCGGGTGGGACGCAAGCCGGCCATGGTCGGAGGCGGGACGCTCGCGGTGGTCTCCCTGGTCCTCCTCGTCGGGTGGGAGACGCTTCCCGGGTTCCTGCTCGCCATGGCCCTGTACGGGGTCGCGGCCGCCTACCTCGGGGTCGCACCGGCCGCGGTGGTGGGGGACGTCGTCGGCGGGCGGTCGGGCACCGTCGTGGCGGCCTTCCAGATGTCGGCGGACCTCGGGGCGGTGGCGGGTCCCCTCGTCGCGGGGTGGCTGGCCGACGAGATCTCCTACCCGGCCGCCTTCGGGGCGGGAGCGGTGGTACTGCTCGTCGGGACCGTGCTGTCAGTGCGGATGCCGGAGACCCGCCCGGCCGGCGCGGGCCCCGGAGCACCGTCGGCGCGGAGGCCCGGCCGCGGCGGCTGAGGTCTCGACGTCGCCCGGAGCCCTCGTGGACTCGCTTCTTCAACCAGATGGTTGACGACTGGGCCGGGCCGGCGTACCGTCCTCGTCAACCGATCGGTTGAGAACCAGGAGGTGCTTCGGTGGCCGACGACCGGCTCTCCCGGGTGTTCGCCGCCCTCGCGGACCCGACCCGGCGCGACATCGTCGCCCGGCTCTCGGTCGGTGACGCCACGGTGGGCGAGCTGGCCCGGCCGTACGACGTGTCGGTCCAGGCCGTGTCCAAGCACCTCAGGGTGCTGGAGGACGCCGAGCTGGTCAGCCGGCGTCGCGACGCCCAGCGCCGCCCCTGTCACCTGGAGGCGGAGGTGTTCGACCTCATGACCGCCTGGATCGAGCGTTACCGGCGCCAGGCCGAGGAGCGCTTCCGGCGCCTCGACGTCGTCCTGGCCGAGATGGCCGAGGACGACGGCGCCACCCCCACCCACCACGAGCGAGGAGCAGCATCATGACCGCGACCACGACGCACGAGACCCGGATCGAGGCGGACCCCGCTCTGCCCACGATCAGCATCACCCGCGACTTCGACGCCCCGCCGGACCGCGTCTTCCGCGCGTGGGTCGACCCCGAGCTGGTCGTCAGGTGGCTCGGACCGGACGAGACCACGATGTGCCTGGACACCTGGGACGCCCGGACCGGGGGCAGCTACCGCTACGCGGCCCTGCGCGGCGGCGAGGAGATCGCCCGCTTCTACGGCTCCTTCCACGAGGTGCGGCCCGGCGAGCGGCTCGTGCAGACCTTCACCTGGGAGGGCTTCCCCGACGGCGTGAGCCTCGACACGATGACCTTCGAGGACCTCGGTGATGGCCGCACCCGTGTGGTCGCGTTGTCGGTCGTGGACACCATGGCGGGTCGCGACGCGATCATCGTCAGCGGCATGGAGACCGGCGTGGTCGAGGGCTATGCCAAGCTCGACGCGTTGCTCGCGGAGGCCTGACCCGGTCCCTTGGTCAGGCAGCCGGGTGCCCCCGCCTACGTGCGGCGGAGGCACCGGCTCCCCCGGCTCTGGTCGTCCTGGGGACGTCGTGTCGGGCGCCGTTCAGCGCCTGCGCGCCGTGAGCAGCAGGTACTCCCAGTCCATGACCGTCCTCCCCGTCCCCCTGTCGAACCGCCTGGTCAGGTCGGCCAGCTCGACGTCGAGGGCGGCCACCCGCTCGGGGTCGTCGGCGATCGCCTTGTACACGGCGATGGTCGGGCCGTAGAAGGCCTTGAAGTAGTCCCGGAAGTCCTCCGGCCGCTCGAAGTGGTCGACCTGCAGCGTCTGCCGACGCGCGACGACGTCGGTCACCCGGTCGCCGAAGAGGGCACGCACGTGGTCCTCCCGGCCCCACAGCAGCGGCGGCTGGGCTCCGGGCGGCGGCGGCGGGGCATACGGCTTCATCGTCGCGAACATCTGCCCGATGAAGCCCTCCGGCGTCCAGCTGAGCAGCCCGATGGTCCCGCCGGGGCGGCTCACCCGGATCAGCTCGTCGGCGCTCGGCTGGTGGTGCGGCGCGAACATGACGCCGAGGCAGGACAGCACGGCGTCGAACTCGCCGTCGCCGAACGGCAGGGCCTCGGCATCGCCCTCCCGCCACTCCAGCTCGGCGCCCCGCTCCACGGCCTCCCGCCACCCCGACTCGAGCAGCTCGGGCGTCAGGTCCGACGCCACGACGGTGGCACCTGCCAGGGCCGCGGGGATCGCGGCGTTGCCCGACCCGGCGGCGACGTCGAGCACCCGGTCGCCGCGGCCGATCCCGGCGGCGCCGACCAGCCTCGGGCCCAGGTCCGCGATCAGCTCGTGCGCCAGCCGGGGGTAGTCCCCGAGGGCCCACATGGTCCGGTGCTTGGCCTTGAGGGCGCGATCGGCGTCGACCACGTCCATGGGTACAGCAGTCATCTCGTCTCCTCCTCAGGAGTCGTCCTGGTGCAAGACGGTAGGAACGCCGGAAGGCCGCGCCTAGTACAAGATCTGTATCCCCCGACGCGAGGAGCGGCCCGGGAGATCCCGTGGCTGCAGTCCTGGCCCGGCCGCGAGCCGGGTCCTACGCTGCGGGCGTGGGATCCTCGTACCACCAGTTCTGTCCGGTGGCCAAGGCCATGGAGCTCCTGGACGAGCGCTGGACGATGCTCGTCGTGCGCGAGCTGGTGAGCGGCAGCGAGCGCTTCAACGACCTGCGCCGAGGCGTGCCGAGGATGTCCCCGTCGCTGCTGTCGAAGCGGCTCCAGGAGCTTGTCCGCGCCGGCGTGGTCGAGCGGCGGGTGGAAGGTGTGGACGTGCGCTACGTCCTGACTCCGGCCGGGGACGAGCTCCGGTCCGTGGTCGAGGCTGTGGGCTCCTGGGGAGTGCGCTGGATGGGGGAGCTCGGCGAACGGGACCTCGACCCCAAGCTGCTGCTCTGGGACATGCACCGCAACATCGACCACGACGCGATCCCTGCGCAGCGGACCGTGATCCGCTTCCACTTCCCGGACGCGCCCGCTCGCACCCGCGAGTGGTGGCTCGTCATCACCCCGGACGACGCGGACGTCTGCGACGCGGACCCCGGCTTCGACGTCGCGGTCACGGTGACCGCACCCCTGCGCCGCATGGTGGAGGTCTGGCGCGGTGACCTCGGCTGGACCGAGGCCCTGCGGTCCGGGGCGCTGGACGTCCAGGGCCCGGAGGCGGCGCGCCGGGCCCTACCGCGCTGGCTGACCCTGTCGACCTTCGCCGCGGTGCCCCGGCCGGTCTGACCCGGACGGACGCCGAGGACCGCCGTCCCCGTCACCCAGCCGTGGCACGACCTCACCCGCGATCAGCTCCAGGTGCCCGAGGTCGTGCAGGTCGAGCACCTGGAGGTAGACCCTGCCGGTGCCGTGGCCGGCGATCCGTCCCAGCACGTCGACGACCTCGTCGACCGTGCCGGCCACACCGGTCGTCCGCAGCTCCCCCGGGTCGCGGCCGATCGCCGCGGCCCGCCGGCGGTACTCCGCCTCGTCCGCCCCTACGCACGCGGTGAGCGCCACCGAGTAGGTCAGCTCGCCCGGGTCGCGGCCGAGCTCCTCGCAGGCGGCGCGCACCCTCCCGTACAGCGTCGGGAGATCGTCCACCGCAGGGAAGCTGGCGTTGTACTCGGCCGCGAAGCGTGCAGCCAGGGCCGGCGTACGGCGGGGTCCGTTGCCACCCACGACGATCGGCAGGGGTCGCTGCGCCGGCTTGGGCAGGCCGGGCGAGTCGAGGAGGCGGTAGTACTCGCCCTCGTACGTGAACCGCTCCCCGTCCGGAGTGCCCCACAGGCCGGTCAGGATCTCCAGCTGCTCCTCGAGGCGGGCGATGCGCCGCGGCGGGAAGGGTACGCCGATGGCAGCGTGCTCGGCCTCGAACCAGCCGGCACCCAGCCCCAGCTCGACCCTGCCGCCGGACATCTGGTCCACCTGTGCGACCTGGACGGCCAGGACACCTGGGTGGCGGAACGTCGCGGACGTGACCAGCGTCCCGAGGCGGATCCGGTCGGTCTCCCGCGCCAGACCGGCGAGCGTCGTCCAGGAGTCGGTCGGCCCGGGCGCGCCGTCGGCGCCCATGGCGAGGAAGTGGTCGGAGCGGAAGAAGCCGTCGAAGCCCAGCCGCTCGGTCGCCTGCGCGACGGCGAGCTGGTCGTCGTAGCCGGCCCCTTGCTGGGGCTCGGTGAAGACGCGCAGGTCCAGAGGCACGCCCCCACGGTCGCATGCGGCGGTGTGGCCCCGTCCACCCACCAGGCAACCCGACGGACTCGCTTGCGTCCGCCCCCCGACGTACGGTCGCGGGGTGACGCCACCCGAGCCGACCAGCGGCCCGACGACGTCGGCCCCGACCACGCCGGCCCCGATGACCTTGGGCGCACTCCGCGCCAGTGGCCACCGGCACCGCTCCGTCAAGGCCGAGGTCCGCGCCAACCTGCTCGCCCGGCTCCGGGACGGGGAGCCGCGCTTCCCGGGCATCGTCGGCTTCGACGAGACGGTGCTGCCCGAGCTCGAGCGCGCCCTGCTGGCCGGCCACGACGTCGTGCTGCTCGGCGAGCGCGGCCAGGGGAAGACCCGGTTGATCCGCACGCTGGCGGGCCTGCTGGACGAGTGGACGCCCGCACTGGCGGGCTCTGAGCTGCACGAGCACCCGTACGAGCCGATCACGCCGTGGGGGCGCCGACGGGTCGCCGAGTGCGGCGACGAGACACCGGTGACGTGGGTGCACCGCTCCGAGCGCTACGCGGAGAAGCTGGCCACCCCCGACACGAGCGTCGGCGACCTGGTCGGCGACGTCGACCCCGTCAAGGTGGCGGAGGGGCGCAGCCTGGGCGACCCGGAGACCGTGCACTACGGGCTCGTGCCGCGCACGCACCGCGGGATCTTCGCGGTCAACGAGTTGCCCGACCTCGCGGAGCGGATCCAGGTCTCGCTGCTCAACGTGCTGGAGGAGCGCGACATCCAGGTCCGCGGCTACGTGCTTCGCCTGCCCCTCGACGTCCTCGTCGTGGCCAGCGCCAACCCCGAGGACTACACCAACCGCGGCCGCATCATCACACCGCTCAAGGACCGCTTCGGAGCCGAGATCCGCACGCACTACCCCATGGCGCTCCCCGACGAGATCGATCTCGTACGGCAGGAGGCGCGGCTCGTCGGCGAGGTGCCCGACCACGTGCTCGAGGTGATTGCGCGGTTCGCCCGGGGGGTGCGGGAGTCGTCGGCGGTGGACCAGCGGTCGGGGGTGTCGGCGCGGTTCGCGATCGCGTGCGCCGAAGGGGCGGCCGCCGCGGCCCTGCGGCGCTCGGCGATCACCGGTGACGGCGAGCCGGTCGCCCGCGTCGGCGACCTGCCGCCGGTCGTGCCCACGCTGCGCGGCAAGGTGGAGTTCGAGATGGGCGAGGAGGGCCGGGAGCACGAGGTCCTCGACCACCTGCTCCGGGTGGCCGTGGCCGGGGTGTTCCGCGACCGGCTCGGCGGCCTGGACCTGTCGGGCTTCACCGACCGCTTCGCCGACGGGGTCGTCGTCGAGGACGGTGACCTGGTGCCCGCACCCCGGCTGCTCGAGCAGCTCGGTCCGGTGTCGGGTCTGGCCAAGGTGCTGGACCGGCTCGGCCTCGAGGACGCCGCCTCCCCCGGTCACGCCGCTGCCGCGGTCGAGTTGGTGCTGGAGGGGTTGCACCTCACCCGGCGCCTGGCCAAGGACGTGCTGGACGACGGCACCCGGGTGTACGGAGCCTCGTGATCGCCCCCGGCCGATGACTCGCTACCGCTACGGCGCCTGGCGCGGCGGCCGGGACCCGCTGGCCCCGCCGTACGACGTCCGGGCCGCCCTCGACGACGTGGGCGCCGACGTGCTCGCGGGGGGCAGCCTGCGCGACGCGCTGCGCGACCTCCTCCGCCGAGGACCCGAGCGCGGGCGCGGCCTCGACGACCTGCTCGACAAGGTGCGCCGGCGGCGCAACCAGCTGCGACGGCGCGGCGACCTTGCGGGCACACTCGACCAGGTCCGTGAGCTGCTGGACCGCGCCCTGGCCGCCGAGCGCGAGGCCCTCGCGGGAGAGGACTCCGACGACGCCCGGCTGCGCGAGGCCGGGCTCGACTCCCTGCCCGAGGACACAGCCCGGGCCGTGACCGAGCTCGAGGACTACGACTGGCGATCGCCGGAAGCGGGGGCGGCCTACGAGCAGATCCGCGAGATGCTCCGGCGCGAGGTCCTCGACCAGCAGTTCGCCGGGCTGCGCCAGGCCCTGCGTGGCGGCGACCCCGAGTCGGCGCAACGCATCCGCGACATGCTGGCCGACCTCAACGCGCTGCTCGCCGCCCATGCGCGGGGCGAGGACACGACCGACCGGTTCCGGGGGTTCATGGAGCGGCACGGGGAGTTCTTCCCCGAGCAGCCGCGCGATGTCGACGAGCTGGTCGACGCCCTGGCCCGGCGGGCCGCGGCAGCCGAGCGGCTGATGCGATCCCTCACCCCCGAGCAGCGCGACGAGCTCTCGCGACTCGTCGAGGACGCGCTCGCCGACGTCGACCTCGCCAGCGAGCTGGCCCAGCTCCGCGACAACCTGCGAGCGCTGCGACCTGGGCTGGACTGGCGGTCGCGCGAACGACTCCAGGGCGACGAGCCCCTCTCGTACGGGGAGGCGACGGGCGCGCTGGAGGAGCTCGCCGACCTGGACGCGCTGGCCGAGCAGCTGTCGCAGGACTACCCCGGCGCCACCCTCGACGACGTCGACGTCGAGGCGGTCGAGCGCCAGCTCGGTCAGGGCGCCGTGGCCGACCTTCGGTCACTGCGCGAGCTCGAGCGGGAGCTGGAGCGACAGGGCTGGCTGACCCGTGACGCGGACGGCCTGCAGCTGTCGCCCAAGGCGTTGCGCCGGCTCGGCCAGACGGCGCTGCGACGGGTGTTCTCGCAACTGAACGCCCGCGGTGCCGGGGACCACGACGTGCACGACGCCGGGGCCGCCGGCGACCAGACCGGCTCCTGGCGGGACTGGCGGTTCGGGGACGAGCAGCCGCTCGACGTGGCCCGGACCGTGACCAACGCCGTCCTCCGGACCGCCGGCACTGCGGAGCCGGGCCCGCCGGTGCGGCTGGACGTCGACGACTTCGCGGTGGCGGAGACCGAGCGCCGCTCCACCGCAGCGGTGGCGCTGCTCGTGGACCTCTCGTTCTCGATGGTCCA